>CADCVD010000017.1:23460-52239 GCA_902806055.1 uncultured Rubrobacteraceae bacterium | reverse complement strand
ACACTGGTTGATATGTTGTTGGAAGGATAGCAGATCGAATACACCGCGGCCAGGACTGTTCACCCTATTCACCGAGTTGCCGACAAGACGTTTTCTCGGAAACTCGTATTCGCCCGGGTGAATAAAATAGCGCTCGGGAAGCCACAACAGGCTCCCTAAACCTCTTCAGCGTGAAAGGCTGATCACAACATAGAGTGATTCCAATCAACATGCACAGGATTTCAAGCTGAGAACTCTAATTAAGAGAACCGGGTTTGGCACCCTTAACCTCGCTGCGAACTGTGCCTACCGTTAAGAAGACGCGATAGGAAACTACGAAAGATCTAGAAATACTCAAAAGGCATCCGCAACCTCTGCTGCTGCCCGCTCGAAGCGCATCTCCTGAGTACCGTCAGTAAGTAGGGCGTGAAAGCGTAACTTAGTTAACCCAGCGAGCTTCAAATGTTTAGTAGACTCAGCACGGTATGAACATTCCGCGTTACTATACGCTCGGCGCTATCGTCCCTGACGCCCGCTCTCTCAGAGATCTCGGCGACCGGCTCGGTACTCTGGACCTCGCGCCGGATTCCGTCATCGTTATGGCGCGGCGGCGCGACGAGAGCCTCGCTCAGAACATTCTGCCCGAAGCCTGTGTGCGCAGGGTCGAGACGGGACTCTCGCGCAGGCAATGGCTGGAGTTCTCCAGCACGTTCTTCTCCGCCTCGACGGTGAGCTTCCTTATGGGCGTCGTTCATTGGTGGACCGGCCTGATCGTGCAGGCTCTCCTCACCGTAGCCTCCATCATCGGTCTACTCGTCTACTATCGTCGGCCTCGCCTGCAGAAGCAACTACTCCGGCTCGGGCTCCCGGAGCGGCTCGCCGACGAGTGGACAAACGTCTTCCCCTCCGGCTTCGCCCTGGTTCTCGCCACCGTCCCCGAGCAGCTTTCGGACGAGGCCCAGGGCATGTTTCTCGAAGACCGGGAGCTCCAGGCCCTCCTCGCTACCGACCGCCGGCCGGTGCTGTAGGTATACTGGCGTCCGACGCGCAGCGGATACGGGTAGAATTGAAGCCATGATCGTGCGCGAAACATCAGGATCGTTCTTGCTCGTAAAGCAGCACGACCATGCCCTGGTCTCCGGCGAGTTCGCCCGGCACTGGACCGAGAGGCCGTGGCCACTCGTGCCTACTCTGTACGCGATCTCGCACCACGACGTCGCCTGGAAGGAGCTGGACGGGACCGTACGCTGGAACGAGGAGACCGGCCGTCCTTACTCCTTCATGGATTACCCGTCCGGCCCGAAAATGGAGGCCTACAAGGCGGGGGTCGACCTCGTGGAGGCGCATGACCCCTACGCAGGGTGCCTGTGCAGCATGCATTACGAGACGATCACTCGCGGCTCGGAGGAAGAGACCGAGACGCGCTTCGCGGAGGCCGAAGCTCGCCGGCAGGAGAGGCTGCGGGAGGGGATGTCAGGCGAGGAGCTACGGAGTCTGGACCACAACCTCGGTCTGCTAAAGCTCTGTGACGGGCTCTCGCTTTTCTTGTGCCTCAACGAGCCCGGCCGCGAGGCCTCTTACCCTTGGCCCTACGAGCAGGGGTTGGCCTACGCCGAAGAGAATTACGCGCCCGAATGGGCAGACGAGCGTACCCTGCGCGTGCGCCCCAACCCGTTCTCCGGGCCGTTTGACATCTCCCTGCCATATCAGATGATCGGAGGAGATGGACGGCTGGAGAAGAGCGGTAGCCTGGAGTTTCGAGTGGTCCCTAGAGCGAGCACGCTGTTAGAGTAACCTCTTCGTTTGACCCAACACAAAATTAGAAAGGCACAGAATGAGAGACGCGTCATACGAGTTCTTGAAGAAGCTGCTCCAGACCCCGGGGCCGAGCGGCAGCGAGGGGGGCGTGGCGTCACTTTGGCGAGAGCAAGCCCAGGGGTTCGCCGAGGTCCGGGGGGACAGGATGGGCAACTCCTTCGCCACCCTGAACAGGGGAGGCTCTCCCAGGGTGATGCTCGCCGGTCATATAGACGAGATCGGGCTGATGGTCACCCATATAGAGGAGAGCGGCCTCCTGCGCTTCTCCGGCGTCGGCGGTTGGGACCCGCAAGTCCTCGTGGGGCAGCGCGTGCTCCTACAGACAAAGAACGGCGAAGTTGTTGGCGTCATCGGCAAGAAGGCGATTCACGTTATGGAGGCCGACGAGCGCAAGAAAGTCTCCCAGATAAAGAGCCTCTGGATCGACATCGGCGCTAAAGACCGCGACGAGGCCAAAGAAAAGGTCCGCGTCGGCGACGTGGCGGTAGTGGATCAGGGCGTAGTCGAGCTACCTAACGGCCGCATCGCTTCGCGTTCGCTGGACAACCGTATGGGCGCCTTCGTCGTGCTGGAGGCCCTCAGGCTCCTCTCGGAGGAGGAAGGTCTTGCCGCAGAGGTCGTCGCGGTGGCGAGCGTGCAGGAAGAGATCGGACTGTACGGCGCGCGCGGCGCGGCCTTCGGCCTCGACCCCGACGCGGCCGTAGCCGTGGACGTCACGCACGCCACCGATACCCCCGGCATCCCCAAGAACGAGCACGGAGATCACTCTTTAGGCTCCGGCCCCGTTATAAAGCGGGCCACGAACCTGAGCCCCATCGTCTCTGAAGGCCTGATCTCCGCCGCCGAGAGCGAGGATATCTCCTACACTTTAGAGGCTGACTCACGCTCAACGAGCACGGATGCGGATGCCATCCAGTTCACTCGCGCCGGGATAGCGACGGGACTCGTCTCGGTCCCTAACCGCTACATGCACTCCCCAAACGAGATGGTGGACCTTGGAGACATCGAGGCCTGCGCCCGGCTCATCGCCCTCTACGTAAAGGGCCTCGGCGAAGCTACGGACTTTGTCCGCTAGAAAGACGTGCCAAACTGCGCTTTGAACATTCCGGCGTTCTAAAATCACCGGGTGTTTGTCTTCTATCTTGAGCGAATTGTCGTCACGGGTGTGACCTTCTCGGCATCGACCGGATGGGGGAGTAGTGTATAAGAGGCTGTTGAGAGGCACGCTTTACCTCGCCTCCATCGGGCTGGCGTTGCACCTCATACTGCCGCAGCTACCGGGTATAGAGTACTCGCTGATTCTGGTTTCGGAATCTTCGCGGTCCCTGCTCCTCGCGGCCCTCCTTGCCATCTTGGCGAGTCAGATGTGCTACGCCGAACTGCTCGGGCGCTCGGCTGGAGCGGCGGTGGGGAGTGTACGCTACAGAAAGAGACGGCTCGTGGGGCTCGGACGGTGGTTCATGCTGCGGCTGACCCTCGCCGAGCACGGGGCCGCGCGCATTCTGCCGGGCGGCGGTAGCTCGGCTGCCGCCGTTACCTATACCGGGCTTCGGTCCCGAGGCTTGAGGCCGACGCGGATAGGGATCGCTGTAGCGACCATCTCCATCCTGGTCTACGGGACTCTGGCGGCCATCTTCCTCGCGAGCCTGCTCTACCTCACCCTGGACCGCAGCCTCGGTCAGACGGCGACGACGGCATCGCTCCTGGCCTTTATCATTACGCTTTGCCTGCTGCTCTTGGGCTACCTGGCATATTTGCGGCCGAACGTCGCGCGTCGCTTCCTCACCGGCTTCTTCTATACTCTGGGCCGGATATTTTTGAGGAGGTGGTCCCGCAGGAGGACCGAGTTGAGGGCCGCCCGAATCGTCATAGTCCTTCAGGCTGAGGTACGGGCACTGCGCGAGCAGCTCGTGCACCATCCGGTGGCCGCGTTGAAGCTCGGCGCTCTCGCCATAGGATACTGGGGATTCGATGCGCTATGCCTCATCATCATCTTCGTGGCTTTCGGAGTGGACGTAGACCTCGTGCATTTGCTCGTGGCCTTCGGTATTGCCGCTACCTTCGGGTCGTTGCCTCTAACACCGGGAGGCATCGGAGTCTTCGAGGCGACAATGATCGGTACCCTGACTCTGCTCGGCGCCGGCTACGAGGCGACCATCCCCGTCCTCGGCTACCGCCTCTTCAACTTCTGGCTCCCGATACCCCTGGCCCTGATCCTCTACCCGACCCTACACCTCGGGGCTTCGAAGTCTGCCCGCAAAGAAGAGAAGAAAGCTTCACCCAAGAAGAAGCGCTCCTAGCTCCCGTCCGGCCTTCTGGCGGTATGCTCCTAGCTTCGTATCGTGAGTTTGAGGGGTAGCCGTACGAGCGTCTAAGAAAGGAACGTACTGCGCGCCGGAAAGCCGGGTAAGAAAAAGCGGGGCCGCCGATAGACGACCCCGCCGGTGTTTTGAGATGGCTCTCTAGTACTTCGGAATGCTCGGGTCGATCTCCTCGCTCCAGGCGGTGATGCCGCCCTTTACGTTGTAGACCTTCTCGAAGCCCGCGTCCTGAAGGAGGCGGATCGCCTTCGCGCTCCGGGCTCCGGACTTGCAGTGAACGGCCACCGTGTCTTCCTGGTTCAACTCGTGCAGCCGGCTCGGAAGCTCGCCCAGCGGGATGAGCTTCGCGCCCTGCGGAGCGAGGTTCGCCACGTCGTACTCGTGCGTCTCGCGCACGTCCACAAGGCCTATATCCTCCCCGGCGTCGAGCTTCTGCTTGAGGTCCTGAACGCTGATCTCCGGCACCGCGTTCTCCTGCTCGGCTGCCTGGGCCTGCGGGATGCCGCAGAACGCCTCGTAGTCGATGAGCTCGGTAACGGTCGGGTTCTCGCCGCAGATCGGGCAGTTCGGGTCCTTGCGGAGCTTCATCTCACGGAAGCTCATGCCCAGGGCATCGTAGAGCAATAGACGCCCGATAAGGGGCTCGCCGATGCCGAGGATGAGCTTGGCGGTCTCGGTGGCTTGGATGGTCCCGATAGCGCCCGGGAGTATCCCGAGGACGCCGCCCTCGGCGCAACTCGGCACGAGTCCCGGCGGCGGAGGCTCGGGGTAGAGGCAGCGGTAGCATGGACCTTCTTCGGCCCAGAACACGCTCGCCTGACCCTCAAAGCGAAAGATCGAACCGTACACGTTTGGCTTGCCGAGCAAGACGCACGCGTCGTTCACTAGGTAGCGGGTCGGGAAGTTGTCCGTCCCATCGACGATAATGTCGAAGTCCTTGAAGATGTCGAGCGCGTTCTCGGAGGTCAGAGCCTCCTCATAAGCTATGACGTTGACGTTCGGGTTTATGTCCTTTATGCGGTCGCGAGCACTCTCCATTTTCGGACGCCCGACATCGGAGGTGCCGTGAATGATCTGGCGCTGCAGGTTTGACTCGTCGACGACGTCGAAGTCCACGATACCGATGGTCCCGACCCCCGCTGCCGCGAGGTACATGGCGAGCGGGGCGCCCAAACCCCCGGCCCCGATGGTGAGTACTTTGGCCTGCTTTAGCTTCTTCTGCCCTTCGAGGGCGACCTCGGGCATGATGAGGTGGCGGCTGTAGCGCGCGATCTCCTCGTTGGATAACTCGACCGCCCCATTGGGCGATTGTATTAACGGCTGGCGTGTCTCCACTGTTTGAAACTCCTCTTGTCGAAAGGCGACGGTTCTATGCGGTCGGAGTAGATGCGGTTCGCGGCTATCTACAGACGCCGCCCGCGATGGACGGAATTATAGAGAGCTCGTCGCCTTGCCCGACTTCGGTGTCCTGACCGTCGAGATAGCGGATGTCCTCGTCGCCCTTGTAGACGTTGACGAACGAGCGGAGCTTGCCGTCGCCGGTGTAGAGGTGCTGCTTGAGGTCTGGGTGCTCCTCGACGAGGTTACCCAGAGCCTCTCCAGCGGTACCGCCGCCGACCTCTACCTCCGAAGTGCCGGACGTGTACTGCCTCAAGGGGGTGGGGATTCTTACCTTCGGCATATCAATCTCCTTCTTGTTGTTAACCTATGATTTGCTCTTCGTCATAGCCCGAGCGGTCGTCCTTCAGGAGCCACGAGCGCATGTCCTTGACCTCGTCCGAGCTAACCGAGGCGATAATATAGGAGTAGTAGGGCCAAGCGTGATCCCGGTCGTACTCCGAGGGCTCGGCCGGGTGATCCGGGTGCGAGTGGTAGAACCCCAAAACGTCGAGGTCCCTCTCCTGGGCCTGCTCTTCGAACTTCTTTATCTGCAAGGGCTCTATAAGGAAGCGGCGACTACGCTCTTCCTCGTGGGTGTTCTCTGCCCGCCAGGTGTCCACCACGACCTTCATCTCACCCGTGTCCATCCCGACGATTACCCCGGCGCATTCCTCGGGGTAGGTCTCTTTCGCGTGGTCGTGGATGTGGTCCACGTCACCCGCGCCTATCTTGAGCGTCAAGCCTACTCCTCCCAGAAGCTCTCGGAGAGGTACTTGTCCGCCCCGTCGCAGAGGACCGTGACGATCACGCCGGACTCAAGCTCCCGCGCTACGCGCAACGACGTCGCGACGGCCGCCCCGGCGGAGATGCCAACCATGATGCCCTCCTCGCGGGCGAGCCTCTTGACCATCTCGTAGGCGTCTTCGGTCGGGGTGCCGAGGTTCCTGTCGGCGATGGTCGGGTCGTAGATCTCCGGCACGATGGCGCTCGCCATGTGCTTCATGCCCTCCAGCCCGTGAAACGGCGAGTCGGGCTCGAAGGAGACGACCTGTATCTCCGGGTTGTACTCCTTCAGGCGCGTGGAGGTGCCCACGAAGGTGCCACTCGTCCCCAGGCCCGCAACGAAGTGCGTGATCTCCCCTTCGGTCTGTTCCCAAATCTCCGGCGCTGTCGACTCGTAATGCGCCCTCGGGTTAGCCGGGTTCTGGTACTGGTCGGGGTAGAAGTAACGCTCCGGGTCCTCGGCGTACAGCCGCCGCACCTCCCGTATGGCCCCGTCGGACCCTTCGGCCGGGTCGGTGAGCACGACCTCCACGCCGTAGGAGCGGAGTATCTTCTTACGCTCCTCGCTGGCGTTCTTCGGCATGCACAGCTTCACCTTGTAGCCTAGAGACGCCCCGATCCAGGCGTAGGCGATCCCGGTGTTCCCGCTGGTGGCGTCTAGGATGGTCTTCTCGGGCGTCAGAGCGCCGCTCTTCTCGCCGTCCCGGATCATCCAAAGCGCCGGACGGTCCTTGACTGAACCGCCGGGGTTATACCACTCGGCCTTGCCCAGAATACTTACACCGGGGACCTCGCGCGAGATGTTCGCCAACTCTAATAACGGCGTGTTACCGACGAGATCCGTCGGCTGTGTACCCAACCTGTTGTTAATCCTAGTAATCATGTCGGGATTATTATACAGCGTCGAGGCCCTTCGTCCAGAAGGGCGGCGTCAAAGGAAGGAAACCCTGTGAAAGTATTAGCCGGAAGGCCAAGAAAGAGCCCTCCGGCTATGGTTGGTGCGAGGCTCAGATTATACTTATGTGAGTGCCCCGCACGCTACACGGTTCGTAGTATTTATCCTAAAAGCTCTAGAATTTTTTCGAGAGAGCGGCGGCGGCAGGTGAAGATGGGGGTGTCGAGTTCGGTGTAGGAGCTTGCCTCGCTCTCGCGGAGCTCCATCATGAGGTTCTGGAACTTCTCGGGGGTCTCGGCCTCGAAGGAGAGGATGAACTCGTAGTCGTCGATGCCGAAGCAGTAGGCGGTGTTATTCTTCACGGGGTAGTGCTTACGTCCTATCTGCATGTGCTCGTTCATCATACGCTGGCGCTCCTCGACCGGGAGCCGGTACCACGCCCGCGTCTTGACGAACGGGTAGACGAAGAGATACTCACCCTCCCCTGGGATGATGTGGGTGCGATTCTCGAAGCCCGGCGTATGCTCCCCAACATAGATCGAGCGCCGCGAGAGGCCGAAGTAGGAGTAGGTTACCCGCAGGTACTTGCCGAGCCCGGTCATAAGGAGTGCCGCGGTCATCGCCTCGAAGGCGTCGAGATCGTAGCCTATACGCCACAGCATGAGATCCGCATCCGCCCGGAGTCCCATGAGCGAGAAGGATCGTAGGATCATCCCGCCCGAGTGCTCCTCAACGGTCTCCAGGAACTCCCTCTTGCCTCGCTCGCGCTCCTCGTCGGGGAGCTTGCGCCATTCGGGGTCCAGCTTCAAAAAAACGTAGTTTATGTACTGGGCCGGGAGCTTCTCCTCCGACGCCTGTTGTGTACGCGTCTGCGTCTCGGTCATTCGTTGCTCCCTTCAGTCATGACGGTTCCTAGACCGGCTTTTTGGGGCGTGGCCGGATGCTCGATGTTCGTGCGGGTCTCTGTGATGCATTTCCTGCTCATGTGTCTCTAGATCAGCCGCTGGACGACGGCTGGTTGGTGACGGTTGGCTGCTCCTGAAGGCTGAAGTTGTTATCGTAGAGGTCGGCGATGCGTGCGAGCTCTTTCTCCGTGAGGTCCGGCGTCTCGGGGGCGGCGGCGAACTCTTCGATCTGCTCTTCGTCGTAGATGTTCGGCAAGGTCGAGGCCACCTCGGGGGCGGCGAGGATAAACTTGAGGGCCGCCTGGCCGAGCGTCCTTTCGCCGGACTCGGTGAGGAAGCTCAACTGCTCGACCTTTCTGAGGCCGTCTATGAGCCATTCCTTCGGCCGGTGGCGGCGGTGGTCGTTCTTGGCAAAGGTGGTGTTCTCGTCGTACTTGCCTTCGAGCATGCCGGAGGAGTGAGGGACGCGCACGACCAGGGAGGTATCCGTCTCTCTAGCCGCCTCGATGAGGCTGCGGCCCGGGTTCTGCTCCAGTATGTTGTGGATCATCTGCACGCCCGAGACGTCTCTCTCTCGCATCGCCCTCACGCCTTCTTCGAGCCACCCGATCTTCGGCCCGAGGGCGACTCCGTAGGCACGGATCTTGCCCTCATCCTTGAACTCGTCCATGAGCGCGAAGAGCGCGTCGTTCTCGATGGCGTCCATCTTCGTGTTATGGAGCTGGAGGAAGTCCACGTAGTCGGTGCCGAGCCGCCTGAGGCTCTGCTCCAGGGCGAAACGGATAAATTCCTCTGACCAGTCCTGCGGGCGCTCCTGCTGACCACGGCGGGCGGTATGATTGTAGAAGTCGTAGCCGATCTTGGTGGAGATAACGATGCTCTCGCGCATGTGGCCGAAGGCGTCGGCCAGGAGCGTCTCGCCTTTGCCGGAGCCGTAGGTGTCGGCGGTGTCGAAGTAGTTGATACCTCTCTCGTGGGCCTGTCTCATGATGCGCACAGACCGTTCGTCGTCCACCTCGCCCCACCAGCCGGTCGAGACCGTCCAGACGCCGAAACCGACCTCGGAGATATTTATGTCTGTCTCGCCGAGCCTACGATATTTCATCTCTCTCCCTCTCGTCAGACTGTCGCGATCTCTATTTAGGATTCGTACTACATTCTATCTCTCCTCACTGTGAATTCTTCCGGACGCTCCACCCGAGTTCCCGGGTTGTGCGCGTATAATCGCTAGATGGCAGAGAGCGAAGGTTAAGATGCGCGCCGAGTATGCCGCTGGGGAGCGGGGCGCGCGGGCGGCGGCTCGCGCGGGCGCGACAGTGGTCGTCGTGGATGCCTTCCGGGCGAGCACCACGATTGCGGTACTCGTGAGGAAGGGTACCAAAGTGGTTCCGGTTGCCTCTATCGAGGAGGCCACGCTCTATCCTGGAGCTGATTACCGTATAGGAGAGCGCGGCAGCGCACGCGTGCGAGGCTTCGACTTCGGGAACTCGCCCTCGGAGATCGAGGCCGCCGGTCTCGCGCCGGGCTCCGTAGTCGTCCTCTCCACGACGAACGGCACCAGGGTCTTAGAGGCGGCGCACGGCGCCCCTGCTATCCTGGCGGGCGCGTTCGTGAACGCCCGCGCCGTCGCTGACGAGCTTGCTACCGGCGTTCTCGGGGACCGGGTGGCGGTGATTGGGTGCGGATGGAAGGGGCGTCGGGCGTCGGAGGACGAGTCCGCAGCCGGCGCGATCCTCCAACGGCTACGGGAGAGCGGCGCCTTCCTCAACGAGCGGGCGGAGCGGGTCGTGGACCTTTACCTGTCGCGTCCTGACAACACCCTGCGCAACAACAGCGCGGCCCGGCGTCTTACGAGCCTCGGTTACGAGAACGACGTCGATTTTTGCCTCGCCGAGAACACCGTCCCGGTAGTCTCACGTCTCTGCGACGGAGCCTTCACCGACCGTATGTAGTAGACGGCCCTCCACGGGGCCGAACCGATGGTAGAGGAGAGCCAGAAATGTTGGCCAAAAATCATCTTGACAGGGGCGTGAGGGAACATTACTCTGATGTTGGGCAAGGCGGAGCAAAAGTTACAAGCGTCGCCAGACCGCCGAGGAAAGGAGGTGCAGATATATGACGATTACCATCACCCACGAGAAGGTCAAAGAGGTTACTCGCGAGGACGTGGATCGTGCCATCGACGTGATCGAGCGTCACCTGGAGAAGGAGGCTCGTACCCGCAACCTACTCGACGAGCAGGCAATCATGCGTCCGAAGGACCTGTGCAAGCAGCAGGGACTGGATATGGTCGCTGAGCTGCGCGGCATGGTCTAGAGACGGCCGGCGCGGTGTGTAGCCCATGAAGGGGGATGCACAGTAAGTTCCGAAGGGTCCGTCAGGGCTCCAGGAGCTGTCCATCCCCCTTCACGAGGCCCAGAGAGGATCGGGAGAGCCCGGTCCTCTTTTTCGTGCGCCCTATTCTACGCTTGAGGGCTCTGGCTATCGGCCGGGTGTCGCGGGCTCCTCAACGTTTGGATCCCCTTTAGGCTGTGCCGGCTCCGCGTCCTTCCGCTGGCCCGGCTGCACCGCTCCGTCGTCCGGGGCGGGCTCCACGGGACGCTGTTGCTGTCCGGGCGCCTGCTGGTCTGCCGGAACGGGCTGTTGATCTTCAGGCGCGGATGGCGTGTTGGGCTCCAACGAGCCACCGAAGATCGAGAGACCCTGTCCACCAGACGAACCAGCCGGAGCCCCCGTCGTCGTCGTCGTGGAACACTCGCTCCAGAACTGGCAGGAGAGATTCTTGCCGCTGGCGAGCTCTATGCCGGTGACACCGCCGAGGCCGACTACCGTGGCGACCAACCCCGCCATGACGCCAGCCAGGAGTATGCTCCGCCTCCGGGCTGAAGGCAGGTTCTTTAAGTAGTCTGGTATAGACCGCAGGCGTGAGAGCAGACCTTCTCGCTGATGACCGCCGACATCAGGCCGTTTAGGCGGCTCGGGGCCCGGTTCCGGGCTCTCCTTGCCGGGGATACGAACCTGCTGGGTAGAGAGACGGTCCCGTACGTTGGTCGGCAGGGTGGTGACCTTGGTGGAGGCTTTTTCAAGCTGGGCGCTCAGGATCGCGGAGCCGAGGTTGATCGTCATCGCGGTCAACGCCGTCCCGATCAAAGTCCCCGCCACTCCGAGCTTCGAAGTGAAGAGCGCCGCCACAATAGCTGCCATACCCGAAGCTATTACCGCGTACGGCTTGACGAGCTTCTGCTGCTTATCTTCCTCAGCCACAATACCGACGATTGTAGCAGCTTGCTACTGAGCGTGAAAGGAATTACGGCGGATAAATGAGGGCTTCGATGCGTTGAACACGTTGACAGGAAGCTTCATCAGACATCTCCTTACCTGGGTAACATTGGGAGAGTGATGCATGATTTTACAACGAACTTCCGAGACTTTGCAGCTACCGAAGATAGTAGGTCGAGAGGGAGCGCCGGTTCCGCGATTTATATACGAAGTCCCACTTTGCAACATGTTTGGAGGCCAAAGAACGCCGCTCCGGTGCCAGAGGTGTACACAAACGGTGAGGTCCTGGCTTGTCCTCTACCGGCTCAATCAAATCCGAAGAACCTCCTCCACCAGCTTCTCTTGGGAGGCTGTACGCTCGTCTCTGGACCTTCGGTATCCTGCGAGCCTTCTTCCCTCTTCGGGATGTCAATAGGCTCTTCGGAAGATTCGCGCGGCTCCTGAAGCTTTGTTATGCGCGCAGCCAACTCGTCGCGTTCGCGTTCGGCCAGTTCACGACGTACCCGCTCGGCCCCAAGCTCCTCTCTGGTTCTGCCGAGATCCTCTACCAACGGCTTTAACAATTCTTGTATAGCTTCTACAGAGGCTGCAGCTTCGGGCTTGACAAGCGGCGGTGACGGTTGCTGTGAAGCTCTTGGCGGGGGGACGTTAACCAAACTACCACGATCGATCATCCAGGTGAGCCCATGCTCTGTAGATACTCTTTCGGCAACGTAGATTCCGGCCTTGACCCGACTGCGTACGGTATTGGGGTGAACGCCTAGTAAGGTAGCCGCCTCGTTTATGGTTACCTTAACATCACCCCTGACATCCTCGTTAACCTTCGTGAATTCTTCTTCCATACAGCCTATTTTACCTCTCGGTGACAACGTATTGTTCGGGAGTCGGCATCGTGCAGCTTTAAGAGCCTCTCGCGCTGGTTGAAGGTTAGATACGTCGACTACAGGATAAGCATGGTAGATCTTGTATGCCTCAAACCCACGTGTGTAGATTACCTCTGGGTGGGCCCGGAATGCTGACTCCGGGTAGATGGAGGGGCCCCCGGAGGAGCGACGGCCCACCCATAGACTATTGTACTCTCGTGGAGGCCTCCACTGCCGGCGGGAGAGAGGCAGGGGGGAACATGCGGCAAGATACGGAAGAAGAGTACACGGTGGAATGCTCGGGGCGCATCATCCTCGAGTGTAAGGGGTGCGGGGAGAACACGATCCTCCTTGGGCTTGAAAAGGACTGGATTTCGGAGCGCAGGGACTTTACGTGCGGATGTGGACAGAGGCTTACTCTGGGTGACCGCGCCGACGAGGAGGTGCTCTCCGTTAGGCGATTGCTGCGTGGTACCGTCAGGCCTGCCGGTGAGGTAGCTGAAGACTACCAATAAGATAGTCATGGCCAAATAGAATGCCGGGTTGCGTAGTTTCTGGACAGCCTACGCTGTTCACCAAGCGGTCGAGAAGAAGACGTCTTAGAGATTTGTGTTCATGATCTACACACTGCCTTAGCCCCGTAGTGAAGGAGGCGTCGACTCCTCCTTCACTACGTTTTGAGTATCTACATAGTTGATAAGGTGCGATACAGACTTGAACTACGCTGTCCGGGTATAAGGTACACAAGGCTACATACAAATGCCTGAGGGGAAGGGAGTCCGGCGTGAGCCACAAAATGCAGAGGCGGTTGTTGTCCTTGCTAGTCTTGGCGATGAGCCAGGTTTTGAACCGCCCGCTCAGGAACCTCATCGTAGACCTAGTGCCCGAACGGAGGGGGCCAGTGGACGATGCGACGGAGGCTATTTTGCAAGGGATGGCAAGAGTGGTCGCGGTCATCGTTGCCTCGGCCGTCGTGCGAGGGCTGGCCGAGCTGCGGAGGTGAGGTTCAACCTCCTCAAGCCTTGCTCTCCGCACAGAAAGGATCCGGGACCCCAATTAGGATCCCGGTAGACGCGAGGGGAAGCTCTTTAACCTCTGGCAGTCCTGTAGTGCCACACCTCGTCGGTAAGGTAGCCGCAAAAGTATCCCCCTAGTTGTTCGGCCAAGAAATCCTTACGGTAGAGAAACCCGCCAGGCGCGAAATAATAGGTCTTCCCAGCCTCCGAAAACTCTCGGTAAGGTGTTAGGATCTCGAGCGGAGGGCCCGTAACTTCACTGAGACGGTCGAGGGTATTCTCGGCCGTGACGTCTTGAGTCGTGGTTGTCGCCAACACATCTTCCTTTCGCAACCTTTGCCGGCTCTATCTAAAGGGAATCTACAAGATATGGCGGGAACGATACGTCGGCCAACTGGCGTATTTTCCCAGGAACAAGAGAAGTTTTGGAGCCTCGAAGGGCCTGGCTCGACATGCCGCAGTTCGTAGGACGCTAGGCTAGCGGACGAGGGTGAGGCAGAGCTCGTAGCCCTCAAAGAACGCAGCGTGACCTTGGTCTACATGCATGAGGTCCGTTGAGGGCGTTCGCGGTATCCAGCATATGTCTAGACTCGTCTGTTAAAGCCTACCTTCGGGTAGATGAACGGCATGCACCATCTCCGAACACGTACCGTGCAAGATCTCCGCCCCCGCTTGCACATCTTCGGCAGACCTCGCGAGGTGCCGCACGCTCCCGCTCTCTGTTGCAGCCAGATCAGTAAGCGGTCGAGCTCACGCCGTCAGCAGGAGGTCGTTGTTGGACAGGTGACTGTGCGGGCCACCCTACAGCCTAAAGAATGCCCTTTCGGGGCGCTGTTGGGGATCGCGCACCGGGAGAAATATTATCTTCTCCCGTCGCCTCTAAACTTGTCCTGCAAACGGGTTAATTTCGAAGCGGAGGAGGAGGGATTCGAACCCTCGATACCCCGTTGAGAGGTATAACACCTTAGCAGGGTGCCGCCTTCAACCACTCGGCCACTCCTCCACTAAAGGCAAAATTATATCAGAAGGCGTGACGAGCAAAGGGCGTACCGAGCTGTTGATGGTGCTACACTCCTGACCCGTAGTCGAAGGCTTCTTGCGGAGGCGTTTGTGGCTGAGGATAGAGGGCGGATCAGCATCCCCGGACTCCGGGAGATGAAGGAGCGGGGTGAGAAGATCTCGATGCTTACCGCATACGATTACCCTACGGCCCGTTTGCTTGATGAGGCCGGGGTGGATGTCCTCCTAGTCGGAGATACTTTAGGTATGGTGGTGCTCGGCTACGACTCGACCGCGTTCGTGACGTTGGAGGAGATGATCCATCACGTCAAGGCCGTCGTCCGGGGGGCGAAAGGGGCGCTCGTCGTCGGAGACCTCCCCTTTGGGTCGTACAACGAGAGTCCGGCCCAGGCCATCCGCTCCGCTAACCGTCTTATAAAGGAGGGGGGCTGCGCGGCGGTGAAGCTCGAAGGAGGCATCGAGATGGCTCCGACCGTCAGGGCCGTGGTAGAGGCTGGTATCCCCGTCGTCGGCCACGTCGGCCTGCTGCCCCAGACCTCCGCAAAGGTCGGTGGTTTCAAGGTGCAGGCGCGTAGCGCGGAGGAGGCCGCTGTCCTGGTCGAGAGCGGCCGGGCGTTGGAGGAGGCTGGCGCCTTCATGGTCGTTATAGAGGCGGTTCCCGCGCCGGTAGGAACGCTCTTGAGTCAGAGTCTGAAGATCCCGGTTATCGGTATCGGAGCCGGGGCGGGCTGCGACGGTCAGGTCCTCGTCCTCGTCGACATGCTCGGCCTACAGCAGACTCTCACGCCGCGCTATCTCAAACGCTACGCTAACCTCGCTGATGCGGTCGAGGAGGCAGCCCGCTCCTACGTCTTTGAGGTCAAGGCCGGGGCTTTCCCCGGCGAGGAGCACGGCTATGCGATGGACCCCGAGGAAGAGGCGAAGCTCTAAAGACCGGGAGGCTTATTCACGCTTCAGCGTCGGTACTTTCTCCTGGGTTGAAGCTCGTCCGGTGCAAAGACGCTGGTTCTAGACGTTCTGCTGATTCTCTTCGAGGATGTCCGGTTTCTCGTCGGCGGGCTCAGCGTCGAGGATCTGCTCGCCGGAGATCTCTTCTTTCATCTTAACGAGCGTAGCGTTCAACTCCGCGCCGAAGAGGATGGTGAGTGAGGATATATAGAGGTAGAGGAGCAGGACGATAAAGGCGCCGATCGTGCCGTAGGTCTCATCATAGGAGTTGAAGTAACTCAGGTAGAGTCGGAAGCCCAGACTCGCGAGCACCCAGAGGGTCACCCCGATAAAGCCTCCAGGCGTGATCCAGCGGAACGGTTGCTCGGCGTCGGGCGCGAAGTAGTAGATGAGCGCTACGGCGAGCACCATCAAAAAGAGCGCCACGGGCCAGCGCGCGATGCCCCAGGCTAGCTCGAAGGCCGAGCTGAGGCCGAAAAACCCGGCGATGAACGAGCCGATACCTGGACCCAGAACTAGAAGCAGCACGCTTACCAAGACCATCACGCTGAGGCCGAGCGTCATCAGGAGGGCGATCCCGCGCACCTTCCAAAAGGGACGGGTCTCCTCGACGTCGTAGGCTTTGTTTAGGGCGGATATCAGGGCGGCGAAGGCTCCGGAGGCCGACCAGAGGGCAACGACGAGGCCGAGCGAGAACAGACCTGGCGCCGGTCTATCCCCGGAGATGTAGGGGCTGGTGTAGGTCTCGATGGTCTCGTAGACCTGCTGCGGCGTGACCTCTTGGAAGTAGTCGAGGATGGTCGAGGCGAACTTCTCGGTACCGAAGGTGCCCATGAGCGAGACCAGGACCAGAATGAAAGGGAAGAGCGCCAGGATCAGGTAAAAGGCGAGCTGCGCGGCGAGCCCCAGAGCGTCGTCTCGCTGAAACTCGGCCACGGCTGCCTTGAGTGCCTGCATGTTCAGAAGAGCTCTAAGGTCTCGGAAGAAGTCCCCGAGCGAACCCCCCGCTGGTCGACGAGCTACCGCCCGCAGCTCCGCCCGATCCAGATTCAGGTGCTCGCCCTTATCATTGGAGTTCTCCATAAGCAACCAAACAGAAGTATACCGAAGCAGTACGCGACCGAACTCTTGGACCTCGTCTAGGAGCGCTTTCTTCTTCATCCGCTGTTAGGCGCGGCGCGTATAAAGAACTATGGAGTTGGCGGAACGAGTGGTGCGCGCAAATAGGTTCCGGGTCTCGTGCGAGAGAGGCTTGAAGCGGATATGCTTGGCGGCGTAGGTTCAGGGGTAGCAAGGCCGGACTTCAGGAACGGCCGGAGAGAGTTTACGTTGGAAGGCTTTACGGATGAGACCTTGATGCGGCGGGTGGCTGAGGCCGGTGACGGACGGGCGCTCTCGAAGCTGTATGATCGTTACGGCGGCATCGTCTACGGGGCGGGCCTGCGGTATCTAGGGGATCGGACGTTGGCCGAGGATCTGGTGCAGGACGTGTTCCTCTCCGTGTGGCGCAACGCGGCGAGCTATGATCCCTCGCGGGCCGGTTTCTCGACCTGGGTCTACCGCATAGCCCGCAACCGCATAACGGATCTCGCGCGCCGCCGAACGAGGCGGGTACAGGTCGTGGCGCCGGCTGCCGACGAAGAGAAGATCCCCGGCAAGGGCGATGGCGTCGAGGAGGTCCTGCGGTCCTTCGACGTGGTAGGGGTTCTCTCTGAGCTCTCGCCGGCCCACCGCGAGGTGCTGGTCCTCGCCTATTTCGAGGGGCTCTCGCAGCGGGAGATCTCCAACCATGCCGGCATCCCTCTCGGCACCGTAAAGAGCCGTACCACCGCCGCCCTCCGCGCCGCCCGGGAGAGCCTGCTCACCGTGCAAAGGACCGGCAAGCCTCGCGAGGGAACCCCGAAGCACGGGGGAACCAGAGATGAATAAACGCCACGGACCCAACGGGGAGCACGAGCGGATGGGGGATCTGCTCGGCCCGTACGTGCTCGGGGCGCTGGAGCCGGAGGAGGAGAGGTTAGTCGGGGATCATCTCGATGAGTGCCTGGAGTGCCGCAACGAGGAGCGGGGGCTGCGTGATACTCACGAGAGGCTCGCCGGAGCCTCCATCGCCGCCGCCTCCGTTCCCATGGACCTCAAGACGCGGATCCTCGATGAGTTGCGCCGATGCGAGACCGCGCGCGCCGAACGTCGTGCTGCCGGGTCTCGGATGAGCCGGGTGGGTGCGGCGGCCGCGGTGCTGCTACTCTTCGTGTTCGCGGGTGCATACTACGCGGGCCTCTTCGAGCGGACGCAGACCTCGGCGATCCTCGCGGCGACGGAGCTCGCGCCCGACGCTGGCGGGGAGATCAAGATACGCGGCTCCGGACAAAACCTGGAGGCTGACCTGGAGGTGTGGGGGCTGCCTGCGACCGGCTCGAATGAATACTATGAGCTGTGGCTCGGCCGGGAGGGCGGGCGCGTCAGCGCGGGCACCTTCACGGTCGACGGTAAGGGACGGGGTGAGATCTCTACGCTCTGCCCGGAGTTAGCAGGAGGGTACCAGCGCGCCGGTATCACCCTGGAGAGGTTCCCCGAAGAGCCGAGCATGGATTCAGCCAGGGTAGTGCTGCGCGCAGACCTGCAAGGGGCGTGAAAGTAAGCGCCCGCTGAGGCCCGAACGTCTCGTGATCTCCCACCGATGATTCGACGCAAACGGGGGATGGAGTCATAGCTTCTACCCCTTATACTGCTCTTGTGAGGTTGATCGTTGCCGAAAAGCCCTCTGTCGCGCGCGACGTCGCCCGCTCACTAGGCGGGCACGAGCGGAAAAAGGGCGCCCTTGTCGGGAGCGGGTGGACCGTCACCTGGGCTCTCGGGCACCTTGCGGAGCTTGCGCCGCCCGATGCCTACGGGGAGGAGTACAAGAAGTGGCGGCTGGAGAGCCTGCCCATCCTGCCGGAGAGGTTCAAGACCAGGATCAACGCGAAGACCCGGGACCAGTTCGCGGTGGTGAAAGGACTGCTGCGCGACCCGTCCGTAACCGAGGTCGTAAACGCTTGCGACGCGGGAAGGGAAGGGGAGCTCATCTTCTCCTACCTCTACCACCTCTCCGGATGCAGAAAGCCCGTGCTGCGGCTCTGGATCTCCTCGCTCACCCCTGAAGCTATCCGCGAGGGCTTCGCCTCCCTGCGCGACGGAGGCAGTATGAAACCGCTTGAAGACGCGGCCCGCAGCCGTGGCGAGGCGGACTGGATCGTCGGCATGAACGCCACCCGCGCCTACTCCGTCCGCTTCGGACGCCCCGGCAACGTCCTCTCCGTCGGCCGCGTCCAGACCCCGACCCTCAAGCTCATCGTAGAACGCGAACGCGAGATAGAGAACTTCAAGCCCGAGAAGTTCTACACCGTCTACGCTCGCTTCGCCCGCGACGGCATGACCTACGATGGCATCTGGTTCAAGGCCAAACAGAACCGCCTCAAGGAGAGGGAGGCCGCCGAGGCGATAGCCGAGAAGGTGCGCGGCGGCACGGGAGTGGTTCGGAAGGCCGACAAGAAGACCGCGACCGAGAGGCCGCCGCTCCTATACGATCTGACCGAGTTGCAGCGCAACGCCAACGCCAAGTTCGGTTTCACGGCGGAGAGGACGCTGCGGGCAGCCCAGGCGCTCTACGAGGAGCGGAAGCTCATAACGTACCCCCGCACCTCAAGCCGTTACCTCTCTGGAGATATGGTCGAGGGACTGAAGAAGCGTGTCGAGGCCGCAGGCGCGCTCCCTGACCTGTTACCCTTCGCCACCAAGCTGCTCGCGCTCCCGAAGCTGCCTGTGAGCAAGCGCATCGTGGACGACACGAAGGTCACGGACCATCACGCCATAGTACCTACTAACAAGAAACTCTCCGGTGACCTGCCGCCCGACGAGGCGAAGGTCTACGACCTGGTGGCGCGGCGCTTCCTGGCGGTCTTCTTACCGGCGGCGCGTTTCGAGAACACGACCGTCGTTACGGAGGTACGCGGGGAGACGTTCCTCTCACGCGGAAGGGTGGTGTTGGAGGCAGGATGGCGCGGGCTCTACCCCGACGGCATCGGCGGGAAGAAAGAGAAGGAGCCTCCCGTGCTGCCGCCGGTCGAGGTCGGGCAGGAGTGGATGGTCTTGAAGGTCGCGGTCAAGGAGGGGGAGACCAAGCCGCCGCCGCGCTACTCGGAGTCGTCGCTGCTGGGCGCTATGGAGACCGCCGGGAAGTTCGTCGAGGACGAGGAGCTAAGACAGGCTATGAAAGACTCGGGGCTGGGGACGCCCGCGACGCGGGCGGCGACCATCGAGCGGCTCATAAAGGTCGGATACCTCGTGCGGGAGAAGAAGGCGCTCGTGCCGACGGAGAAGGGGCGCGCCCTGATCGGGCTAGTCGGAGAGAGCCCCCTCTCCTCCCCCGACCTGACCGCCCGCTGGGAGGAGCGTCTCGCCAAAATGGAGAAAGGAGCGGAGAGCAGGCCCGGTTTCATGGCCGATATCAAAGGCTTCGCGAGCGCTCTGGTCGATGAGGTGCGCGACAAGGAAGGTGACAAGGTTGCCGCGCCCGCGAATTCCAGTGTTAACGGCAAGAGCAACGCGCCTCTAGGCGCATGCCCGAAGTGCGGCTCCCCGGTTGTAGAGACGAAGAAGTCCTACGGCTGCTCGGCCTGGAAGTCGGGCTGTAAGTTCACGATCTGGAAGACCACCTCCGGCAAGCGGATTAGTGGAGCGCAGGCCAGACAGCTCTTAAAAGAAGGCCGCACCGGACCGCTGAAAGGTTTCAAGAGCAAGGCCGGGAAGTCCTACTCTGCCGCGCTCGTTCTCGATGAAGAGCACAAGGTGCGGATGGAGTTCGGGCGGTCGGATTAGATCTTCTACAAGAGCGGAAGCAAGGCGTCTTAGCTGTCAGCGCGTTGTGGGCTCCGTCTACCTCGACACAATGGCGTGAAGATCTGTAGTCCTCCTCCCGCTAAGCGCGTTACACTCTCTTTCTTATGAAGGTTATCGTCGTTGGGGCCGGGTTGGCCGGGCTCACTTGCGCAAAGGTATTGGTAGAGCGTGGGGCGGAGGTCGTCGTCTTCGAGGCGTCCGACGGGGTCGGCGGACGGGTGAGAACCGACGAGGCATCCGGTTTTCTGCTTGACCGGGGTTTTCAGGTGTACTTCACCGCTTATCCGGTCTCGAAGAGGCACCTTGACCACGATGCGCTCGACCTGAAGCCCTTCGATCCCGGCGCGATCATCCGCCGGGAGAGGGAGAGTAGCGTCCTCTCCGATCCTGTGCGTGACCCGAAGGCGCTGGTACCCTCGCTTCTCTCCGACGCGGCGACGTTCCCGGACAAGCTACGCACCCTGCGGCTGGTGGCTAGTAGCGTCTCGGAGAAGGCCGAAACCGCAGGAGAGCTAGACGGGGCCGACTCCTCTAGCCTGGAGTTCCTGAGAAGCAATGGGTTCTCGGAGAGAATAATCGGCGACTTCTACAAGCCGTTTTATGGCGGTATCTTTCTGGACCGCTCGCTCTCGACCTCCTCACGCGTGCTACGGTTTACCCTGAAGATGCTTTCTACGGGCAAGACAGCCGTGCCCGCGCGGGGTATCGGTGAGATATCCAAACAGCTCGCGTCTCATCTGCCGCCGGACGTGGTCCGCACTGAGAGCCCGGTCTCGCGGCTGCTGCGAGCGGGCGAGCGGGTCGTGGGCGTGGAGACCCCCTACGAGCAGCATGAGGCGGACGCCGTGGTGATGGCTACAGACGCCCCGGCGGCGCGCAATCTCGCCGGACAGGCCGCGCCCGAGGGTTCGGTAGGGCAGCTCTGCGTCTACTACGCGGCGGAGGGAGTAAGAAGCGGGAAGAAGATCGTTTTGAATGCCGAGGACGGAGGGTTTGTGAACAATGCCGTACAGATCAGTACCGTCGCCCCGCTCTACGCCCCGCGCGGGCAGCATCTGCTGAGCGTCGTGGCTCTGGGCGGGTTCGACCTTTCAGACGAGGAGGTCTATCGTCGCGGCGTCGCGGACGTGACCGGCTGGTACCCGCAAGCGGACCTCACACCGTTAGCCATCTACAGGATCCCTTACGCCCAGTTTCCCCAACCGCCCGGCGTGCACGAGGAGCTGCCGGAGAACCGCACTTCTACGCCGGGGCTGGTACTCGCGGGGGATTATACTGAGGACTCGTCCATAAACGGCTCGATGCTCTCCGGCGAGAAGGCTGCCGGGGAGGTGATGCGCGCTTGACGGACGGGAAGGCCCCTGCCCTCAGGGTCGAGAAGCTCAGGAAGACGTACTCGAACAACCTCGTGGCGCTCGACGGTGTCTCGCTCGAAGTGGAGGCCGGGCGCTTCTTCGGGCTACTGGGGCCTAACGGTGCTGGGAAGACGACGCTAATAAACAGCATTGTAAGCTTAGCGCGGCCCGACTCAGGCGTTGTAGAGGTCTTCGGGCGGGACGCTTTCAAGGAGTTCCGGGAGGCGCGGCGTATGATCGGGGTCTCCCCTCAGGAGGTGAACCTCGATAAGTTCCTGACCGTTGAGGAGGTTTTGCTCTACCACGCCGGCTACTACGGGGTGGAGAAGAAGAAGGCTCGTGAGAGAGCTGGGGAGCTGCTTGAGCGGTTCGCGCTTACGAAGAAGCGTAAGGAGAGGGTCAGCACGCTCTCCGGCGGCATGAAGCGGCGCGTGCTCTTCGCGCGCGCCCTGATGCACGACCCGGACATACTCTTTCTCGACGAGCCAACCGCGGGGGTCGATATCGAGTTGAGGTACAAGCTGTGGGAGTACATCCGGGAGCTCAACCACGGCGGGCTTACGATACTTCTTACGACTCACTACCTAGAGGAGGCAGAGGAGCTGTGCGAGGAGATCGCGCTCATAGACGGTGGCAGGATCGCCGCCCAGGACACGAGCGCGGGCCTAAAACGCCTCTACGGGGCGAGCAGCATCGAGGAGGTGTACCTGAAGGTGGTGGGCCATGCTGCTGACCGATAGGCCGTTCCGCACGCTTCTCTCGCGCGAGATCCTGCGCTTCACCAGGATCTGGGTGCAGACCCTGGTGCCGCCGCTCCTGACGTCGCTCCTCTACCTCGTGGTCTTCGGGGTTGCTCTGGGCAGCCGCATCAGGGAGGTAGACGGCGTACCCTACCTGGAGTACATCCTGCCGGGGGTGGCATTGATGAGCCTCATCACCGGATCGCATCAGAACTCCGCCTGGTCGGTCTTCGATGCCAAGCGAGAGCGGTACATCGACGAGGTCCTTACAAGCCCGATGAGCGACCTGCAGATAGCCCTCGCCTATTCTCTGGGCGGGACGCTAAGGGGCCTCATCATGGGGCTCGGAGTCTTTTTAGTAGGGGTTCCGTTCGTCGGGGTAACCGTGGAGCATCCTGTTTTACTGCTCCTGATCGGGGTTCTCTCGTCGTTCACCTTCGCGTCCTTGGGGACGATGGTCGGCGCTCTGGCGACGAGGGTGGATCACATATCCTTCCTTACCAACGTGGTGATCCAACCGCTCGCCTTTCTCGGCGGCGTGTTCTACTCGGTCGAGATGCTGCCGGGCGCCCTGCGCGTGGCGACGCTCTTCGACCCTATCTTTCACATGGTCGACGCGGCCCGCTACGCGACGCTTCGTACGTCCGACCTGAATCCCTACCCGACTCTGAGCGTGGTTCTGCTGCTGGCGGCTCTCGCTTTTGGGGGAGCATGGTGGGCGATAAACAGGGGGTCTAGTCTCCGCTACTAAGACATCCGTCCGGAACGCCTCCGCGTGGCCGTTCGTCCTCTCGGTCTTCGTACTCTCGCGCCTGCTTTTTATGGGAGTAGGGGCGCTTGCCACAGGCCTGTTGCCGCACGCGAGGCCGGGCGGAGATCCGGTGGAGCCGCCAGGCATCCTCAACTACTGGGCGCACTGGGACGGGGCGTGGTATACGAGGATCGCCACCGAGGGCTACGAGGCATACGCTCCGGAGAGTACAGCCTTCTTCCCGCTGTTGCCGATGCTCGTGCGTGTCGGAAATGCGTTGGGCGGTGGACCCTCCCTTTGGGGCGTGCTTATCTCCCTCGTCGCTGCCGTCTTCGCGTTGTACTTCGTGTACGGGATCTCCGAGAAGCTGTGGGACAAGGGGGCCGCTCGGGCCGCAACGCTCGCTTTTGCCCTCTTTCCGACCTCCTTCTACCTCAACGCCCCGTTCACGGAGGCGCTCTTCGTGGCGCTCGCCGCCGGCTCCTACTGGTCAGCCTATGTCCGTCGGGATCTGCTGATCGCCGGCCTACTGGGGGCTCTCGCCGCTGCGACCCGCAACTCCGGGATGCTCCTTCTCATACCTCTAGGCTACGAGTGGCTGCGTCATCGTCAGGAGTTCGGGTGGCGGGGGGCGTGGGAGCTGGCCCTCGTGCCGACCGGGCTCCTCGGATACATGGGCTTCCTCTGGTACCGGTTCGGAGGCCCTCTGATCTTCGCCGACGCGCAGACCATCTACTGGGGCCGCGAACTGGCCAACCCCCTCGCTGTTCTGAGCAACGCCTGGACCGACGCCTCGGTCGGTCTGGTATACGTCCTTGACCCCGTGAACCTCTTCCTCGACCCGTCGCCTATCCCGACGCTCGAAGCCTCGGGCGTAGTGAACATAGTCTTTCTCGTGCTCTTGCTCGTTCTGATATTCGTAGGTTTCGCGGTCTTGCCGCCGGGGCTCTCGCTCTTCGCCTTCGTCGTCACGCTTCTGCATATCCTCACGCCGAGCCCCGTGATACCGCTTCTCGGTCTCCCTCGGTTCGTGATCGAGGCGTTCCCGGTCTTCCTGGTCCTCGGTTACCTGCTCTCTCGCAACAAGCCTGCGCTCGTAATGTGGCTCCTCGTCAGCGGCGGCTTGGGGGTGGCGCTCACGACCCTGTTCGTGACTTGGAGGTGGGTGGCGTAAACAGCGCTGGTGACAGGCAGCCGGCCCTCAAAGGGCTAGATAGTTGGCGAGGCGAAGTAACGGAGTCACTTTAGACGACGGGCGAGAACGAAGCTCAAAACGCTAAAGGTCGTGGCTACCGTGAGTCCAACCATCGCCTGGCCGCGCGGGAAGGCGCCGGAGGCCGCGCCACCTATAAGAAGTGCGGCGTCCCCGGCGTCGGAGATGGCGCGGGCATGAAGCCAAGGTGCGCGGTTCTCGCTACGGAGGAGGCCGGCGCCGAGTACGAGGTCGCGTATGCCGAGGAAGCGGCCTAGGTTCGGGCGCTCGCCCATGCCGAAGCCCTTCGTCATCCGTGTCGGAGCCACGACCAGCGCCGTTCCGACGCCGATGCTCACCCAGCCGATACCGCGCGCTAGCTTATGCTCGTTCACGTCTCTACCTCCTATGGTCGTGTCGGTACGCGTCGCTCACGGCGAGAAGAAGAAGGCGAGGGCGGCGATGATATACACGCCTATAAGCATCGCGCCTTCGAGCCAGTTCGATTCGCCGTCGAGGGCGATAAAGGCGGTGACGACGACCGCCGCGCCCAGGGAGATCAGCTCAAGCGGGGTGAAGACGAGCTCCAGGGGATGGCCGAGGAAGGGGCCTAAGAAGACCAGGATCGGGGTTACGAGGAGGGCGACCTGGATCGAGGATCCCAAAGAGATGGCCATCGAGAAGTCCATGTCGTTCTTGTAGGCGATCTGGACGCCCACGACGTGCTCGGCGATGTTACCGACGATGGGCACCAGGATCACGCCGACGAAGAGCGACGAGATCCCTACCTCCTCGATCAGCGGCTCTATCCCCCCCACGAAGATCTCCGAGACGAAGGCGACGGCGGCCGTCGACCCCACGAGCACGACGTATGAGAGCACCTTGCCAAAGGGCGGCGGCTCCTGCTCTTCCTCGGCGCCCTCCCTACCGGGCTGTTGCTGTCTGCGCAGGTAGAAGAGCAGGTACAGTGCGTAGAGGACTATGAGCACCACCGCCACGCTGATGCTCAGGTACTCGATGGAGGGTTCACCCTCGGCGGGATCAACGGTGTTGAAGATGGTCGGTAGCGAGAGCCCCGCGACCACGCAGGCGAGCATCGCCGCGTTCGCTCCAGCGATGGTCCTGGAGAACGTCTGGGTCCCGTTTTTGATGCCGCCCAAGAGGATGCTGGCACCGAGCACCAGGAGGACGTTGCCGATGATCGAGCCGATGATCGAGGCCTTCACCACCTCCGTGAGCCCGGCCGAGAGGGCAATGATGGTTATTATGAGCTCGGCGGCGTTGCCGAAGGTAGCGTTGAGTATGCCGCCGATGCTCGGACCCGTGAAGTGTGCGACGCTCTCGGTGGCCTGCCCGAGAACCCAGGCCAGGCCTATAAGGGCGAGGGAGGAGACGGCGAAGAGGATCAGGACCGGCGCGTGGATAAACTCCGCGACGACAGTTCCCACTGCGAAGAGGGCCGTGAGCCCGTAAAAAATATTGCGCATCTCTGGCTGGCTCCTCCTCGTTCGCGTATGCTCGCCCGGGTCTTGCAGTACCCCCGTAAACCTGGCGCGTAATCTTATAGAATCGCCGCCGAGAAAGTTGGATACCAAAGGAGACCTTCTATGATCGATTACCACCTGCACGTGATAGCTCACGGGGACAGGCCGATGACGGTGGAGAACATCATCGAGTACCTGGAGGTCGCGAAGAGCCGCGGCTTGAGACAGATGGGGATTACCGAGCACGACCGGTACCTCGACGATATAGACCTCGCCGCCTTCCAGGAGGCCCGCGAGACGTACCAGGACGTCGAGTTGCGGTTGGGGATAGAGATAGACTTCGTCCCCGGAGCCGAGGAGCGGATGGATCGCGATGGATCTGCGCTACCTTACGATTACGTGATCGGGAGCGTTCATAGGGTGACGGGCGAGGAGATCGACCACCCCGAGCACCGCGAGATCTACGAGAAAATGGAGACCTACGAGCTCTACGAAGCTTACTACAAGAACGTGCGCGCGGCCGCTCTCTCGGGCCGCTTCGAGATCCTGGGCCACCCGGACCTAATAAAGATCTTCCGCACCTTCCCCGACCGCGACATCACCCCGATGCTCGAAGAGACCGCCGACGCGATAGCCGAGTCAGGCGTGGTCGTGGACGTGAACGCGGCTGGCCTGCGCAAGCCGATAGGAGAGGTCTACCCCTCCCGCCAGTTCCTTGAGATGTTCTACCGTCGCGGCGTCCCCATCGTCCTCTCCTCCGACGCGCACGCCGCCGATCAGGTAGCGATGGGCTACGAGAAGAGCATGAAACTCGTCCACGATGTCGGCTACCGGGAGGTCGCAACCTTCAAAGACCGCGAGCGCGGCACGCTCTCGCTGCTGCCGGAATGACCGAAGAGCTCTTCCTGGAAGACTCCTATTTAAAGGAGTTCGAGTCCCCCATAGTAAAGCTCTCGGGACGGGAGGTGGTCCTCGCCAGGACCGCGTTCTACCCGGGCGGCGGGGGCCAGCCGGCGGACAAGGGCACTCTAGGCATCGGCCCGATCAACGCCTCGGTCGTCGATGTGCGGCGCGAGGGCGGCGAGGTCGTCCACGTCCTCGACTCCGCGATCCCCAACACCGTTGAGAAGCTCAAGGGCGGGCTCGACTGGGAGCGCCGCTACGCGCACATGAGGTATCACACCGCTCTGCACGCACTCTCCGGCGTGATCTGGAGGGCTTTCGACGCGAACGTGACGGGCGGCCAGATGCGCGCCGACCGCGCCCGGATGGACTTCTCTTTCCCCGGGGAGTGGACGGCGGAGGTCGTCGGCGAGATAGAGCGACTCGCGAACGAGGCCCTCGCCGAAGCACGGCCGGTAAAGGTCTACCAGCTCCCCCGCGAGGAAGCTCTAAAGAACCCGGACCTCATTCGCACGCAGGTAAACCTCGTCCCCGAGAGGGTCAAGACGATACGAATCGTGGAGATAGAGGGGATAGATACTCAGGCCGATGGCGGCACTCACGTCGCTAACACCCGCGAAACGGGGGAGATGGAGATCACCGGCCGCAAGAGTAAGGGCCGCCAGAACAAGCGTATAGAATTCGTCCTTCGATGAGAGCTCTAGCGACAGCCCTGATACTCCTGCTCGCCTCGTTGCTCTTTATGGCGGGTTGCGGCGGGGAGGAGAAGAGCGAGTCTCCGTCAGAGGGCGCCCCGGAGACCACCGCGGTGCCCTCTGAAAACACCGGCGCCTCCATCCCCGACGAGTCTGCCACCGTCGCTCTGATCCCCTCCGACGGCGGTGAGAGGGTAGAGGTACAGACCGAGATCGCCGACAACATCTTCGAGGTTACGCGAGGTCTCATGTACCGCACCGAGCTCGCCGAAGACCAGGGGATGCTCTTCGTCTTCTCGGACGAGCAGCAGCGTTCATTCTGGATGAAGAACACTCTCATTCCGCTCTCAATTGCCTACATGGACTCTGAGGGGCGCATCGTGGACATCCAGAAGATGGAAACGGTAGGGGATGCCGGCCAGACCGTACCGGACTCGGAGCTGCCTCGTTACGTATCCGCCGAGCCCGCCATGTACGCCCTGGAGGTCAACCAGGGCTTCTACGACGAGCGTGGCATACAGGTGGGAGACATGGCGGAGCTTCCGGACCGGTGATTAAAGTTATTCTCCAGACCGTCCGATAACTACGGTGACCATAGAAAAGGCAAACCCGCCGCGAGACGGGGACGCAAAGCCACGGACCTCCTGAAGACAGCCGGGCTACCGAAGGGAGAAGCGGATGCGTCGGATGTCAATTTTGCTGGTGATGGGGATTGTTCAGGCTGGATTGCTGGCGAGCTCGCCTCGGCTGGGGCGCTCGACTTCACCAATGACTTCAACTCCTTCGACACGAACCGCTGGTCGAAGGGAGATCACAACCTCGGGCGCAGCTACCTTGATCCGAAGAACGTCGGAGTTAGCAACGGTAATCTGGCGATAAAGCTCCCGGCGCGCACGTTGAACGGCGGGGAGATCATGTCGAAAGACCTCTATGGCGAAGGCTCCTACTCGGCCCGGATGAAGCTGCCGAACGCGCCGTCCTCGATCACGGGATTCTTCCTCTACCAGGCCCCTGACTACGCCTCGGAGATCGACATTGAGATCTACAATGACACCTCCCGCAAGATCATGTTCTCCACCTACTCCGGCGGCTCTCAGACTCACACCGAGACTATTGCCCTCCCCTTCGGCCCCACGACCGGGTATCACGAGTACCGCTTCGACTACGCCTCCGGCTCCATCAATTTCTACGCCGACGGCAAGCTGATGAAGAGCTGGAAAGACGGCCTGCCGTCAAACTCGATAAGCTCTACGCCAACGCCTGGTATCCGAGCTGGCTCGCTAGCAAGAAGCCGACCAAGGACAAGTACGTCATGGTCGACCGCATCCAGCACACCAGCCCGTAAGAGCCCAGCCTGGAGAATGGCTCTCTAGGAGATACCCTTCTCTCGCAACGCCTCGCGCAGCTTGCCCAGTAACCACAGTAACTCCCGCTGCTCGTTCCCGCAGAGTCCCTCGAAGAGCTCACCTACGGCCTCCCGGTGCTCGTCGTACATGCCTCCGGTAGTCTCGACCCCACGGTCGGTGAGCTCGATGACGGTCGCTCGCCGGTCCGTGGGATGCGGCCTTGCT
>CADCVD010000017.1:21823-23450 GCA_902806055.1 uncultured Rubrobacteraceae bacterium | reverse complement strand
CATCCTCGCGTAGCTCACGCCCCGGTCTTGCAACCGCGACTTGACCCAGCGCATGTACGCCGGCCCAAACGCCGCAAACTCATCCACGAGCCGTTCCCCTAGCTCCTCGCTCGTCCCGGAGGTACCCGCACCCTCCCCAACCAACTCATCCGCCATCTTGTCAGCAGCTTTCGTCTAAGAATTTATTGTAGATGTTCACCTTATACCATGTTATTGTATATATGTGCAAATAAGGTTAGCTGCAGCGATATGAGTAGCATAGCGGTGGGGGAGGTTGAGGTTGTTGCGCTGACCGACGTGGAGGGGCCTTTCTTCCGGTTAGATCAGCTGTTTCCCGGTGTGCTCCTGGAGGAATGGAAGCCTTACTTTGCCCGGTACCCCTGGGCCTTTGCCGACGAGAGCACAATTCGGGGCCGTATCGGGGGCTATCTCGTGAAGACCCGCGACCGCAACATCCTCGTGGATACCGGCATCGGCCCGGCGGCCTTCGGCACGCCCGGGAGGCTCTTAGCGGATCTGGAGGACAACGGCTTTCAGCCAGCGGATATCGACGTGGTGTTCCTGACGCATCTGCACGGAGACCACCTCGGCTGGAGCGTGACCGAAGAGGGGGAGCCGACCTTTCCTCGTGCTCGCTACATCACGCAGGCCGTCGAACGGGAGGACTCCGGGTCTCGGGAGGGGCAGGCGCTCGCGCCGCTGAAGAGCCTCGGCGCCGTGGATCTGCTCTACGGCGAAGAGCCCATCTCGGAGGAGGTGATCGCTATACCCACTCCCGGTCACTCTCCCGGACACACCAGCCTTCTCGTCTCCTCTGGCGGGGAGAGCGTCATCATCATAGGCGACGTGGTCGTTCATCCGGCGCAGGTCACCGAGCCGCTCTGGAACATCCACTTCGATGAAGACAAAGAGCAGGCGGACGGCATTATCATCGCCGCCGGTCACGTTCCAGGGGCGGGCTTCGGGCGCGTAATCCGAGAAGGGGGCCGCCGCTACTGGCAGGCTCTCGGAGAGAATGACGCCAGGGAGCTCCGGGCCGGAGAGGAGGAGGCGCGTGGGAGCCGCAAGGAGTAGCAAAAAACGGGTCCTAAGTACTCGTCTGCTGCAGATCGTTCCGCTCGCTTCCACCCGGCCGCTTCTCTCCTCGTATGCCTCGCTCACCATCGCGGAGGACGCTGACGTCACTATCCCGGTATCGGTGACGTACGGCGCGGCGGCGAGCGTGATCTCCTAGGTGTACCCGTCTCGACAGAATGCGAGGGGTAAGAGGGCCGTGTGTCCGGTTACGGGCGGTTTGATCCGCCGGCGCGATACTCAGTTTCAGTAACGGCATAACGGGTTTAGAAGTTGACAAAGAGAAGGACGGGACCTTGGAAAACAGCATAGGCGGTAAAGTAGTACTCATCACTGGCGGGACTTCCGGTATCGGCAAGGCTACGGCGTCGGCGCTCGCCTCGATGGGCGCAGAAGTTGTGGTGACCGGGCGCAACCCTGAGAGGGGCGAGAGGGCAGTCGAGGAGATAAGGCGAGACTCCGGAGGTAACGTCTCCCTCATGCTTGCGGATCTCACGGTTCAGGCCGAGGTGCGAAGGCTCGCAGAGGAGTTCCAGAAGCGGCACGACAGGCT
>CADCVD010000017.1:15816-21813 GCA_902806055.1 uncultured Rubrobacteraceae bacterium | reverse complement strand
CCGCCGGCGTCGTCCAGAGCACGAGGACCGAGACCCCCGACGGCATCGAGACGACGCTCGCGACAAACCACCTCGCCCCGTTCCTGCTAACGAACCTCCTGCTCGACCTGCTAAAAAAGAGCGCACCGGCACGGATCATCACCGTCTCCTCCGAAGCACAACGGTGGGGCAAGGTTGACCTGAGCGACCTGCAGTCGGAGCGCAAGTACAGGGGGATGCCCGTCTACGGGATGACGAAGCTCGCCAACGTCATGTTTACCCTCGAGCTAGCGGAGCGCCTGAAGGGGACGGGCGTCACGGCCACCTGCATGCACCCCGGCGCGGTTAACACGAGCTTCGGTGCCAACAACAAGGGGCTCGGAACGCTCCTGTTCCGGGCGTTTAAGCCGTTCATGCGTTCGCCCGAGCAGGGAGCGGACACCGTCACCTACCTCGCCTCTTCGCCCGACGTCGAGGGAATGACCGGCAAGTACCTCTCGGACCGCAAGACCATCGTCGCCTCCGGGCAGGCCTACGACGAGGACCTGCGAAAGCAGTTGTGGGAGGCCAGCGAGGAGCTGACCGGCCTCAGGGTAGCGGCTTAGATGGCGCAGAGACGCGCCGGTATAGAGGTAGAGAACCTCGTCAGGGAGTTCAGGAAGGGTCCGAGAGCCGTGAACGGCATCGACCTCTACGTCGAGCCCGGCGAGGTCTACGGCTTTCTTGGGCCCAACGGCGCCGGCAAGTCCACGACCGTCCTCATGCTCACCACTCTACTACCCCCGACTAGCGGCTCCGCACGGGTGGCTGGCTACGACGTCGCAAAGGAAGGCCCGAAGGTGCGCGCCGCCATCGGGGCCGCGCTTCAGGAGGCGGCTCTCGACCCTTTTCTCACGGGGCGCGAGCATCTGAACCTCCAGGCGGCGCTGCACGGGTTGCCGCGCAAGCAGCGCAAGAGGCGTGGCGAGGAGCTGCTGGAGCGGGTTGGGCTAGAGGAGGCGGCTGACCGCAGGGTACGGGGTTACTCCGGCGGGATGAAGCGAAGGTTGGATCTCGCGCTCGCGCTCGTTCACGAGCCGCGCATCCTGTTCCTCGACGAGCCGACGACCGGCTTGGATCCTCAGAGCCGTTCGGCGCTGTGGTCCGAGGTCAGACGCCTGGCCCGGGATGAGGGTGTAACCGTCTTCCTCACGACTCAGTACCTCGAAGAGGCCGACGTATTGGCGGACCGGGTCGGGATCATCGACCGGGGCAGGATCGTCGCCGAGGGGACGCCTGAAGAGTTGAAGGCCGAGATCGGACGTCCCAGCGTGGAGGCGACCCCGGCGGGGGGCTCTGAGCGCGAGGCGGTGGTCCGCGTTCTCTCACGCTTCGGCGAGGAGATAGCCGCTCAACCCGGCGCGGTCGCCGTCCGCTTGGCTGGCGGCGCGGGAGATCTCGCCGACGTGGTGCGGGCGCTCGACTCTGAGGACGTGCGCGTAACGAACCTCCGTCTCGACGAGCCCAGCCTGGATGACGTGTTCCTTGAGAAGACGGGCCGTTCGCTGGAGGGCGAGGGCGGGACGGAGCACGAGGATGAGACGAGCGGAGCTTCAAAGAAGGAGGCACGGGCTTGAGAAGTTCTTCACTCCTCTTACAGGTCGCGAGTCTGGCGCGGCGCTCTACGGTGCGGACCATGCGACAGCCCGCGGTACTTATCTCGGCGATCCTCTTCCCGATGATGTTCTTCGCGATCAACGCCTACGGCCTCGACGCCGCCACGAGCATTCCCGGCTTCCCGGCTGACTCCTATCTCGACTTCGCGTTCGCCTTCCCGCTGATACAGGCAGCACTCTTCGGCGCGGTCACCGCGGGCGCAGACCTCGCCCGCGACATCGAGAGCGGCTTCTTCGACAGGCTCTCCCTGACGCCCATGCGTCCCTCGGCCCTTCTGTTGGGGATGCTGGCGGGGGTCGTGGCCCTCGGCCTTCTGCAAGGCGTGGTCTTCCTGGCCCTTGGGCTCCTTATGGGAGTGGACATAAAGTCTGGCGTCCCGGGGATGGTAGTGCTCGTAGTGCTCACGGTGCTGGTAGCCCTGGGCTTCGGGGGAATAGGGGCGATGCTGGCTCTAAGGACCGGTTCTGTCGAGGCGGTTGAGAGCGCGTTTCCGCTCTTCTTCGTCTCTATCTTCATGTCGAGCATCAACCTTCCGCGCGACCTTATAGAGGCGGATTGGTTTCGCTGGATAGCGACGGCCAACCCGATCTCCTACCTCGTCGAGGGCATTCGCAGCCTCGTGATCACTGGCTGGGACGTTCATGCTCTGCTCCTTGGCTTTGGTTTCGCAATAGCGATCGTAGCGCTCTCCATAGCCGGGGCGGCGGCATTCTTGCGCACGAGGGTGGCGCACTGATGGCGGGCGGAGCTAGCGGCGGCGGGTTCTTCGCGGTGGCGTGGGCGGTCGCGGGGCGCCAGGTCTACAAGTACTTCGCAAACCCGGCGTTCCTCGCGCCTGCATTCTTTCCCCTGTTCTTCTTCGTCGCGTTCGCGGGTGGACTCACACGGGTGGGTGACGTGCCCGGCTTCGACTACGAGGCGGGTTACGTCGCCTTCCAGTACGTGTGGGCGCTGCTGCAGGCGGTCGCGATGGGCGGGGCGTTCACGGGGTTCTCCATCGCAGGAGACTTCGAGAACGGCTTCGCCAGGAGGCTAATGCTCGCCGCCTCGAACCGGCAGGGGATCATACTCGGGTACACGATAGCCTCGCTCGTGCGCGCGACCGTGACCGGCATTCTCGTCACGGTCATAGCGCTCCTCACGGGGATGCCGATGAGCGGCGGGTTCGATCTGTTCGGTCTGATCGGGCTAGCCGTCCTGGTAAACGTGGCGGCGACGCTCTTCGGCGCGGGGGTGGCGATGCTGCTCCGCACCCAACAGGCGGGGCCCGTGATCCGTACCCCCATCTTCCTGGTCCTCTTTCTAGCCCCGGTCTTCGTGCCGCTAGACCTCCTGCGCGGCTGGCTCGAGGCTATAGCCCGGCTGAACCCCTTCACCACCATCCTCGACACCGCCCGCGGCTTCCTCGCGGGTGCCCCGACCAACATCCTCCCAGCGTACGCTATCGGGTTCGCGCTCGTAGCCGTCTTCGTCCTATGGGCCGTCTACGCTCTGCGACGCGCCGAGAAGACGGGAGCCTAGAACCTCGATGGCTACAAGAGCGAGAGGCCGTCCTTATGGAGGAGTCATAACCGCCGTTCAGCGCGGCGCAACGAAGCTTCACTCCTTTGTCTACCGCGCCACGAGCGGCAGGTTAGGCGGGTATCTCGCCGGCGGGCCCGTACTTTTGCTGACCACGACCGGGCGTAAGAGCGGTGAAGAGCGCACCGTGCCGCTCCTCTACATACGTGACGGCGAGAGCTTCGTCGTCGTTGCTTCGAACGGAGGCACGGCGACGTACCCGGCCTGGTGGTCGAACCTGAGAGCGAACCCCGGAGCGACGCTCGAGGTTGGAGGACGAAGGCTGCGTGTACGGGCAGAGGAGGCCGGGCCGGAGGAGAAAAAACGGCTGTGGCCGAGGCTCGTGGAGATGTACGGCGGGTACGAGAGCTACCGGCGCCGGACGGATCGCGAGATCCCGGTCGTCCTTCTCCAACCGGCGCAGGGCGGTTAGTTGATGGAAGAAGCGATGATGGAGGCGTGCTCTCTTTAGTGCTCGGCGACTCCCCTTCGTCCGCCGCGCTAGTAGGAGTCGCTTCTGGTGTTTTCGCGTAACTAGCGGGCCTTTGTTGCGTATGTCATAGTAAGTTAGTGTTACTTTGAGAGCTGGAGGAGATTTTTATGAGATATGGTTTGTTCTCGGCGGTGAGCGCCGTGCTCGTTCTCTCCCTGCTCGCCGGGTGCGGTCAGTCTACGCCCGACACGGAGGGGCAGACGCTCGCCCAGGCCCAGCAGTCCCTGCGCGACGCGGGTGTGTCGGAGAGCAACATAAACGTGGCGGGCGAGTCAGGGGACCCGAACTCCTTGATCGTCTGCGACCATGATCCTGACAACGCCGACCCTTCGGAGCCCTTGACGCTTCAGGTCGCCCAGGACTGCCCCGATGATGACGGCAAGAAGAAGAAAAAGAAGAAGTCTAGTAGCAAGCGGCGGTAGACGAGGATAATGTCTTGTTGAAGGTTTACCTAGGGTAGGGCGTGTAAGCAGATATGGAAGCCTCGGCCAAACAGAGGAGAACCCATCACTGGCGTAACACGCACGTGTTGCCGGGGATGAACGAGAGGCAGGCGAGCCTTGCCCGTAAGCTCGACGTGCCGACCGTCGTAGTGGTGTTGCTGGTCATACCCGCCCTGATCCTTGACTTCTCGGAGACCGGCGGGCTCTTCAGTACTGTGAGCAGTATCCTCAACTGGCTCATCTATGGCTGGTTTGCTTTCGAGTTCGCTTTTATGCTTTACCTAGCCCCGAGCGACAGAGAGTACTTCAAGCACAATAAGCTCGACCTCTTCGTGCTGCTCACGACCATCCCGATCCTGCCCGGCGCTTTCCAGGCTCTGTGGGTCTTGCGTCTGCTGAGGCTCATAGACGTGCTGCCGGTAATCCTGGGGCGTTTCGGTTCGATTACCATGCTCCCCTACGCCGTCGTCCTCGCTTTCATCGCGGTCTTCGGCGGGGGCGTGGCGTTCGCTCATTTCGAGAACATCAGCCTCTTCGACGGGATGTACTGGGCCAACACTACCGTGAACACCGTCGGGTACGGCGACGTCTCGGCCAAGACCAGCGAAGGTAAGCTCCTCAGCATGGTAATCCAGTGGACGGGCAACGTGATCCTCGCCCTCCTCATCGGCGGTGTGGCCGCCGTGGCTCAACGGGCGCTGCTCGGAGACGCCATAAAGCAGGACCTCGACGAGATAGAGGAGGATGTCGAGGGGGTCGCCGAAGACGTCGATGAGATAGAGGAGGACGTCGAGAGCCTTCTCCACAGCGCTCGAAACCTCTCGGCGACCGACCGCGTAATAATGAAGGAGCTGCGAGATATAAGACGCCGCCTGGACGAGGCGCGCCCGGAAGGATAGCCCATGCTGGCCTTGCTAAATGGAAACCTGTATAGGGGAACCGTGACCGCCATTCTCCTGGCCGCTGTGGTCGCCCTGTTCGCCGAGGGCGTCGCTGAGGCGAAGGGTGGCGGCGGCGGACGAGGCGGCGGGGGAGGGGGCAAGCCCTCCGTCAACAGTTCGAGCAAACCCTCCGGCGCTGACGCTAGCCCCGCAAAGAGCGGACCGCCCACGCGGATACAGAATTCCAGCAGCCCGTATTACGGCACCCCCAACTATGGTATTCGCCACGGCGCCTTCTCCAACTTCTTTCTCTGGGCCTGGATCTTCCACGACTTCGACGATGACGAGTACGAGGAAGAGTACATCCAGTCAAACTACGGTTTCAGTGGCTGGGCCATACTCGGCGTGGGCGCGATCGGGACGTTCCTACTGATCTGGACGGTCAGGAGACGATCGGGGGTGTAGCTCCTCCTCCTGAACATCCTCTCGCTAACGTTTGGTAAACTCCGTGGACACGGAGAGGTGTCCGAGTTGGCCGAAGGAGCGCGACTGGAAATCGCGTAGGCGGTGTTAAGCCGTCTCGTGGGTTCGAATCCCACCCTCTCCGCTTTTTCTTTCTATTTGCAGGCAGAACACTGGGGCAGCAAGAGATAAGCGGCGAGAATGCGGAAAACCACAGGAGTGGATTTACTGCATTCTCGCCAAAACTGCTTAACAAGTGCGTTACCCCTGCCCGCGCCAACGAGGCGTCAACAGCTACAGGGGTAACCTATGTTAGCGTCCGGTAAGCTTAAGTAGTTTTGGCAAGGAAATAATCAGGATTAATCAATCCGTTATACCCTTCTGCCTTGAGGAAAACTAGAAAGCCGCCGCACCTGCCTCGGCCACCTCGTGGTCCTGGTCCGGGGTGCCCCCGCTAACGCCTACGGCGCCCGCGACTTCATCGCCACGCATCAGCAGAACGCCCCCGCCGAAGATGACGATA
>CADCVD010000017.1:0-15806 GCA_902806055.1 uncultured Rubrobacteraceae bacterium | reverse complement strand
GAGCGGCTGCCCGGGCTGCGCCATCTCCCCGAGGTCCTGCGTGGATAGTAAGAAGGAGGCAGACGTGAAGGCCTTGTCTATGGCGATGTCTATGCTTCCCAGCCAGGCATCCTCCATTCTAGCGAACGCCTTTAGCTGCCTCCCGTTGTCGACGACCGCTATGTTCATCGGTTGGCCTATCTCCTGGGCCTTTTGTTGTGCTGCCTGGATGATGCTCTGGGCCTCTTCGAGCATGACCGTAGCGCGGCTTTCCCCTGCCATTCCGGTGCCTCCTTCTTTGCTGTTGTTCTCTTTATCGCTCTGGTTTGCCAGGCCTACGGCCTCGGCGGCCTGTCTCACTGCCCCGGCGACTCCGATCCTTCTTACCTCCGCCGTTCTTGGCCGTTCTGCCGCGACCAGTGTTCCTCCGTAACCTCGGTCTCGGCTAGCTCGAAGGTGGCGGCGTGCCCGACGAAGTTCACGTGCCGGTTGACCGCGTAGAGGGCCTGCGGGGCAGCCAGGAACACCGACAGCGCCTCGTCATAGACGAACCGGTCGATCTGGGCCGCGAGTCCGGCCTGGCGTTCCGCGTCGATCTCGGCGGCGAAGCGTCCCAGCAGCTCCTCGAACGCGGGGACCGGGGGCCCCGCGCGGAACGGCCCGTCGGCCGCGAAGTATGAGCCGTGTATGAACGCCGGCGGCGAGTCAGAGTTGAGGTCGATCCAGGCGTGCACCAGGACGTCGAACGGTAGCGCCATGACCTTCTCTACGAGCGCGTGCTGCGCGGCGAGCAGCTCCTCGTCCGGGATGAGCGTTAGGTCCACCTCTAGCCCTAAAGCATTGCGGAAGTCCTCGGCCAGCATGTTCGCCACCGGCTCGACGTCGCTCGTCGCGGCGAGCCTCAAGGCCCTTCCTTCGGGCCAGCCGGCCTCGCTCATGAGGCGCCGAGCTTCTTCAGCGTCGTGCGGGTAGGGCTCAGCACCCGAGAACCCGCCGGCGTAGGGCGGGGTGAGCCCGGAGAGCGCATGAGCGTAGCCGGCAAACGCCTCCCGGACGAGCCGGTCGCTGTCCACGGCCATGTTCAGCGCCCGGCGCGCGTTGGCGTCGCGTAGCGGCACGTCGTCGGCGAAGCGGTTGATGACCCCCGTTACGATCCGCATCGCGTCCACAGCCTCGAGCCGGGCATGCTCGGAGTCCTGTACCTTCCGTGCGTCCGACGGGTCGACCTCGGTTACTATGTCGATCTCACCCTCGGTCGTGCAGACGAGCTCCAGCGCCTTATCCGGCGAGACGTCGTTGCGGAACACGACCCTCTCTAGCCTGGGACCGCGCTCCATGTTCCAGTGGTCGGTGTTGGCCTCAAGGACGAGACGGTCGGTACGAGGCTGGTTCGCATCCAGCCACACGCAAGCGAGCGGGTCGGCGTCGATGATCGCCATCTCGTTCTCTAAAGAGGAGTAGCCCTCGGCGAGGACGAACGGTCCGGAGCCCCACGGGCCCGGCGCGTCGATCACTCACCAGTGGCCTTCGCCGCTCCCGTTCTTCCGGTAGCCGAAGCCTTCCTCCTCCCAGAAGCGCGTGCTCGGTACGTGCAGCCCGCGGAACTTCCCCAACACCAGCCCGTCCGGCTCGGGGAAGTTCAAACGTACCTTGTAGTCGTCCACGACCTCGGCCGTCGCGCCCGGGTGAAAGTTCAGGGAGGTGCCCGGCGGGTGCGGAGCCTTCCAGCGCTGCACCTCGTCGAAGGCGCGCTTTACGCTGTGAGCCGTACACTCCTCGCCGTCCTGAAAGCGTACACCTCTACGGACGTCGATCTCGAAGGTGCGCTCGTCCAGCCACCGGGAGTCCTCCATCACAGCGCCCACGATATGGCCCTTCTCGTCGGTCCGGACCGGTTCCTCCATCGTGTTCCAGGTAATGAACAACCAATTGAGCGGGTTCGGGTCCACGACGTGGACCGTACCGACCGGCATGCGCTGACTGGTCTCAACCGCAGTCTGCCGGGAGGTCTGGCTTGTAGCCATCTTTCTCCTTTCCCTTTCGGTTTCCCGGCAAGAATGCTACCAGAACCATACGCCCGCGCAAATAAAACACGGCTCACACGAGGAACAGAGGATGCCCGACAAGATGCTTCGCCCCTGGCTCACCTCGCGTAAGAACGGCGGCGAGACCACACGCAGTCCCGGTGAGCCCGAGACAACTATGCCCCCGAAGACCCCATACGTCTACTGCGTGATTCCTAGCTCCACGTCTGTGGCATCGTGCCCGTACTTGTCCTTCGACGGCCAGGGTCGGCTCCTCCAGTCGGGCTCGAACATGAAAGAAGATCGGCTGCGTCCCGGGAGCAAGGCGCCGTTGCCCGCGCCTTTGGCGTAATCGTAGTAGAGCTTTACGATCTGCTCCTCGGTCACCTGTTGCGCGGCAGGATGCGCGAGACACGCGTCGCGCCACTCACGAACACGCGCGTACCTCTCCCCGGGCGGCAGGTCGAAACCCTCATAGTACTCAAGGAACCAGAACCGCATAAAGAACGGTGTGAACACCGTCTCCGCCAGCCCGAAATTCTCGAAGAGGAACGTACCCGAAGGGTTGTGCTCAAGGAGGAAGTCGTTTAACCGGGCGTACCGATCCAGCATCCCTTGCCGGAAGGCGTCGCGCTCTCCGGGGTCCTGGTTCATCACGTACCCATAGCCCCAGGCGCCGAAGTCGCCCTCCATCGAGTTTATCATGCCTTCCACGGCGTGCTGGTAAGGGTCGTGTTGGGCGACGGCGGGCTCCGGGAACCGATCTTCGAGGTACTGCAGGATCACCATGCTCTCCTTGACGATCTCGCCCTTCTCGGTCTCCAGCACCGGCAGCGCCGTCGTGCCCCGCGTCTTCTCCAGCAGCCAGTCGGGACGCGGCCGCGTAATGTCGACGACGTGGAAGTTCACCCGGTCCTCCAGGCCCTTTAGCGTCAGGAGGATCTCCAACCTCTGGGAGAAAGGACAGACGGGTATGTGATACACGGTCAGCGTGCGCTGCTCCTGTCCGGCGTCCGTCGCTCGTACGGTCTCACTCTGCATGATCCTCTTTCTCCTTTCGCTCTGCTCGGGGCAAAGCCAACAAGCTCTGGTTTAGGTCAAGTGACCTCACACATGAACAGCGGCGGAATATGCATGTAGGTGCTGCTCGGGTTCGGGCCGACGGTATCTTTCGCCATCTCCAGTGCCTCCGCTACGGTATGGGCCCGTTTGTAACCCATCCTCGCGGTGGTGTAGGGGTCGCCGCCGACGAAGATGACGTCTCCTAGGTGGTCCATCGCGTGCGCCCCCCACTGCCAGGTGGTGAACGGGTGGAAGCCGTGGTAGGCGTACGAGTTGCGATAAAGGGTCCGGTACCAGGGGTCCTCGGCGTACTCATCCTGGAACCTCCGCTCCGCCTCGTGCGGGTCGGTGGTCTCCGCGAGCACCTCCTCAAAGAACGGCCGGTAGCTCGGATGGGCCGTGTCGTCGAACTCGTTGGGGACGGGATGTGTCGCTATGATGACCCCGCCCTCGCGCACGAGCGGCTTGCCTCTGTAGAGGTTGAAGAGGTAGCCCAGGACCATGTTGTGGACCAGGATGGGGTTCATTATAGAGTTCACGTTGTACGGGCCGATGTACGGCACGCCGAGCATCAACACGTCGGACTGGCCCTCGACGTGGACGAGTTGCTGGCGGTGGAGGTGTTCCATCGTCTCCTCGTGAACCGGGCCGGTCGCGCCCGCCTGTACGCTCGTCATCTTGTGCGGGGCGACGATGGACTGGAAGATGCGGCGGGCGACGCTGCGCGGCATCACGCTGGTCGCCTTGTGGTTCGCGAGAAAGTTGGCTTTGGTAACGGCGTTCCACTCATGCTCGGGCTGGGCCATGAAGTTGAAGACCGACGGGAAGGTCGCGTTGTTCAGCGTCGTCTCTATGTGGAAGACCTTTAACTCTCTGTCCAGGATCTCGCCCATCCGGTCTACGGAGGCGTGCAGCGCCGAGTTCGACGGGTCCATGAGCGAGCGGGTGTTCTGAAGGGTGTGAGCGTTGTGGTGGTGGCGGATGGACGAGTACGGTGAGATGCCGGTGTGTACGGACTTGTGGCCGCCGTTCATCGTCACGAGGTTTATGTTCACGTAGACGACGAGGTCGCTCTCGGCGGCGCGGCGGCTAACGCGGACCTCCTCGCCCCTCTCGGTGTGCCCGATGACCGTGTTGCCCTCCTCGTCCTCGGCGTCGTAGTTGTAGAGACGGTCGGGGTAAAAGGAGGACATGATCCTCGTCCCCAAAGCCCAGCGCAACTCTCTCTCCGTCATCCGGCGGTGCAGCCCCAGCGCAGCGATGAGGTGAATATCCTCCACGCCCTTCGCGTACGCCTTCTCGAGGACCTTCTCTATGACGAGTTGGCGATTGTCCGGCGGGCGCATCGGCGGCAAAGGACAGGAGACGTCGTCGAAGACTATGGTTAGCTTCATCCCCGGATGCAGGAGCTCGTGCAGAGGCTCCATACCCATCGGTTCGAGCAACGCCTTCTCGATAGCGACGTTCGGGTCTTCGAGCGGCTTCACGGGACCGGGAGGGTAGATCACTCGCGTCCCCTCCGGCAGTTTCTCGTAGTGAAACCCGTCCCCCGCGTTGAACATCATAGGCGGGCTGCTCTTCTGAAGAACGGTCGTGAAACCGGGCCGGTTCATGTTGCTCCCTTCGTTCATATTAATCGGTTGTCAGAACCTATAATCGCGTGGACGAGAGACGATCTACATCGGCGTATCCCGCGACGGACGGCGCAGCATCCCCAAAAGTCGACGCCTGTCGCCGCGGGCAAGCCCCTCTTACGCGGCCCCTCGATGGTCGAAGACCACCTTCACGTGTCCCTCGCGCCCCGCCGCCCGCGCGGCGGCGATGGCTTCTCGGTATTGACGCAGGTCAAAACGCGGCCCGACCATCGTCTCTAGTCCTATCTCCGGCGCGAGGTGCAACGCCAGCTCGAAGCTCGTGATCCTCTCACCCCGATACTCCTCTATACCGTACGCATAGGTGCCTGCGAGGGTCACCTCCGCGTGCCAGAGCGGCGTGAGGTCGAGCGAGGTACGGGCCGCCGGCATCCCGACGAGCGCCACCACCCCCTCGGACCTGGTCAGGCGCGTCGCGTCTTCGATGGTACCCGAAGCGCCCACGCACTCGAAGGTTACGTCGGCCCCGCCTATCACGACCGGTTTGCCGAGTTCCGGCCTGTGCACCTTGGCGCCCAGAGCCTGCGGCAGCCATCCGTAAGTCTCACGAGGATGCACGACCTCGTCCGCCCCGAGCCGCAGGGCCTCCTCTCGTTGCCTCCCATGCTTGGCGACGCAGAGGATGCGCCCGGCGTTCGTAAGGTTCCTGAGCGCCGCCACCACGAAGAGCCCGACGCTCCCCGCGCCGACGACGAGCGTCGTCTCATCCGGTCCCGGGCTCGCCCTGAGCGCCGCGTGTACCGCGCAGGCCAGCGGCTCTATGGAGACGGCCGCCTCGTCTGGCACGTCCTCCGGCACCCTGTGTAGCTGGAGCGGGTGGGCGACGAGCGTCCCCTCCGACCAGCCGCCGCCCGTGTCGCCGCAAAAGCCGGTCTGGATACCGGCGGAGATATCGCCCATGGTCACGTTTATGCACAGGGCATACCTCCCGGAGGCGCAGTACGCACAGGGAGGACTTATACCGCGTGTCCCGCAGCCCAACGCGGGCTCGACCACGACCCGTTCCCCTGCGGAGAAGCCGGAGTTTTCCTCTACAACCTCCCCCACGACCTCGTGACCCATTACGAACGGGGGCGAGGTCAGGGGCGAGAAGTACGGCGAGCTCTCCGCCGACAGCGTGCCGAGGTCCGAGCCACAGATCCCCGAGAGCAGCGGTCTTACACGGACCCACTCGCCGGTGGGAAGTTTCGGCTCCGGGACGTTCACGAGCTGCAGCGGGGAGACGCTGCTCGTATCGAGGTTCTTTACTCGCTTCGCGCCCGCGCGCATTAGTAGGTAACGAGGCACGCTCTTCTTGTATCGCAGGGCCAGCACTAGGAGATCAGACCCCTCGGGTCCCGTTCTTGCGCCGCCAGTCTTTGATCTCCCACCCGCGCTCCCTGGCAGCCTTCTGCAGCCTCGAATCTGGGTTGACGGCCACCGGGTTCCCGACGGCCTCCATCATCGGCAAATCCGAGATGGAGTCAGCATAGGCATAGGAGCGCGAGAGATCTAGATTACGCCTCCTCGCGAACGAGGCGAGCATGCGCGCCCGCGCCTCTCCCGCCACAGGCGCCCCCGAAAGCTCGCCGGTGTACGCCCCGTTCTCCTCCTCCAGACGTGCCGTGAGTACGTCGTCGGCGAGGTCCTTGAACGGCTCCAGGATAAAATCGAGGGCCCCCGAGAGCAGCACGACCCGGTGTCCGGCCTCCTTGTGGGCTCTCAGGGTCGCCAAAGCCTCGGGGTAGAGCCTCTTCAACACGTACCCTGAGAAGCTCTCCGCGCCCAGAGCGCGGGCGCGGGCGGGCTTCCATCCCTTGTAGTTCTTGTAGAAGGCGCGGTTGAAGTGGGCGCGGCTTAGCTTGTCCAGAGCCCAGTAGTAAGGTACCCGCGCCAGGAAGGTTAGCGCCCACAGAGGCTTCAAGGGCGCGGGCAGCTCCCGCATCCTGAGCCACACATAGTGGGAGACGACGTTCGAGGCGACGAGCGTACCGTCTACGTCGAAGATAGCCGCGACCTCCCCCGCCTTCTCCTCAGAGACGCGCCGCCGCTTTTTGCGACCGGGCTTGCGAGTGATGGCCGGCAGGTGCGTCTCCTGAAGCCAGCGCCTCCAGTCGACCTCTGCGATATCGAAGGGGAAGGTCCGGCGGTCCTCCTCGGGGAGGCTCCTGTACAACTCGTAGAGACGAGCCGAGGAGAAGGTGCTCTCCATGTTCCCGTAGGCGCCGTAGATGCGACTGTAATAGAAGCTCATCCGGGCACGCTTCTCGGCTCGAGCGATCCTGCCGCGAAGGTCCGCCTTCAGGTGACCCTCCGGCATGCGCGTGGCGAGCTTACCCGCCACCTTCAGGCCCGTAAGCTCCGACTTCAGCCGCCCTTCGACCTTCTTGCGGCCCGGGAAGCTCCACTCCGGCACCGGGACCGGTCGGCCTCCGGAGTCGCGCAAAGGGTTCTTGAGGAAGTACTCGCGAACGTGCTTGTAGAGGTCGCGGTAGCGCAACGGGTTCCGCTCGCCGGAGGCTACCTGGTAGACCTCGGGCTCTTCGGGGCGTCTCGCGGCGGAGGCTATCACGGCGTTGACTACGTGATCTACGGGGACGAGGTCCACGATGCTCTCCGGGTCGCCGGGGAATTCGCGCAAGATGCCCTTCGCGAAGGCCATGATTATAGGGTCGGCCATGCGGGTCCCCTGGATCCAACCAGGGCGTGGCTCCGCCACGCTACTCTCTATGATCGCCGGCCGGAGTATCACCAGCGGCAGGTCCCCGCGCTCCTCCAACACCCGCCGCTCGGCCAGCGACTTGGTGAACGTGTAGACGTCCTGCCACCCGAGCTCTCGCGCACGCTCGTTCCCCCGCTCGACGAGCTTCTCCTTCACCCAGGCCCGTCGTAGCTTTTCCACCCTTTCGGCGACCTCGTCCTCCTCGCCGACCATCCCCAGCTCCTGCCTCGCCTCGGTCTCGAAGCCCCGTGCGAGCCCCCGCTCCCTCGAAGCCTCGTCGACCTCCCGCACGACCCCGTCGAGACGCGCGACCTCCGCCCGCGAGTCGAGGTGCGTCCCGTTCGGCGTGGTCTCACCGGGAGGCTCCTCGCGGATTAGACCTCCCCCCATCCCGGCGACGTATGCGGTCGAGACGTGCATAAAGAGCGGCTTCTTCTCCCACGTCCGGGCGAGCGCGAGCAGGCCCAGAGTCCCCCGGACGTTCGAGCCAACCGCCGCGTCGAGCGGCGCGTCGAAGACGACAGAGGCGGCGGAGTGTATGACCGCGTCCACCTCGCGCGAGAGCTCGTCTAAGTCCTCGGTGCCCAGACCCAACGACTCTGAATGTACGTCCCCTTCGAGGATGCGCACCTTCTGCGCGACCCGCTCGGAGAACCCATCTCCTAGCTCCTCGCGCAGCCTCGCGAAGGCCGCCGAACCGAGTACGTCTCTCTCGAACCTCTCTTGCGCGCCCTTCTCGTGGGAGGGGCGGACAATCAGGTAGAGACGTCCCAGCGACGGCAGGCTCCGGAGCATCTTCTCCACGAGCGCCGTGCCCAAGAAGCCCGTCCCGCCCGTGACGAGCACGGCCTTGTCCTTGTATGCCTCATCCAGCACGGGCGTTCCCCTCTCTAGCCTTCTCCCCGATCTTACGTTCCGTCCCTTTGAGCAGCGCTCGTGCGTTATTCCTGTGCCGCCAGATCACCAACGAGCTGCCCACGAGCGTGTAGAGTACGTAGGGCCACGGCTGACCGGTCAGCAAGAACGCTACCGGCCCGGCTGTCATCGTTATTATCGCCCCGAGCGAGGTGTAGCGTGTAACGAGCACTATCCCCCACCACACGGCGAACAGAACGAGTCCCACTACCGGCGCGAGCGCTATAGTAGTACCGGCCCCCGTCGCGACGGCTTTGCCGCCCTTGAACTTTAGGAAGACCGGCCAGCAGTGTCCGAGCACCGCCGCCAGCGCAACCACCGCCACGACCCACTCGTTCTCCGTCAGCAGCCGCGCCGCCAAGACAGGCACGAAGCCCTTGAGCATGTCCCCAATCAGCGTGATGACAGCCGGCCACTTACCCGCCGCCCGCAAGACGTTCGCCATCCCGATGTTTCCGCTCCCGACCCGGCGTACGTCAACCCCCCAGGCCCGTCCCGCCAGAAAGCCCGTCGGGACGCTGCCCATCAAGTACCCGCCCAGGATCAAGAGAACGTTCAGCATCGCGGCCAGTATAGCCCAGCGTTCGGCGGAAGTGCTAACATCGAGAGACATCGACGAAGAGGAGGAACAATGGCCGAACACACCGTGGTCGTCTATACCCAGCCCGGCTGAGGCGCCTGTCACCAGGAGGTAGAGTATCTATCTCAGAACAACGTGGTGTTCTGTTTACCGGCCACACATTCTCCGGCGCTCTCTGCGGTTGGTGGCCCGAACCGATAGGTAATATCCACCTTCGTCCTACCCTCTTCTGTCCGGCTTACGACTATCCTGTCTACCAGCAACCTCACAAGCTCGCGGCGCTTGTCGAATGCCTCTTGTGTGCCCGCCTCTACCTCCTGAAGGTTCTCTCTGAGGGCTATAAGCCACGTCTCCGTGGACGCCGCTACCTCCCTATCCTCCTCTGCGCGGGCGAGATCGGCCTCGATTGAGGAGATCAGGAGCTTAAGGTTCTCTACCTGCTTAGCAACGCCTGCGAGATAGGTCTCGAGTTCCTCCTCATCCAGTATTTCCCCGCGGGCGTAGAGCCGTATATAGCGATCTTTCTCGGCCTGCTTTGCAGCGAGCCTCTTTGCAAGGGAGTTCCGGCGGACTTCGAGGTTCTCCGACTGCCGATCTTGGACCTGCTGCTCTCTTAGGCGCTCCAGGACCTCTCCGGGATCGTGCATAAAGCGGCGCACGTCGGCCCAGACCAGTCCCTCCAGCCACCGGGCCTGCACGCTCGGGCAGCCCGGCTCCGCCTTGCGCTTGTCCTGGTATGCGGAGAGGCGCCCACGGCAGTGATAGTAATAATAGCGTTTGTTAGTTGCATTCTTTTTAGATGTGCCGACGTAGACCGTGCGGCAGTGCTCACAGTGCAGGAGGCCGCGCAACAGGTAGGCGCGGCCGGGCTTACCGCCAGAGTAGCGCCTGTTCTCCTCTAGGCGGGCGAGGGCCCTCTCGCGCAACGACGGGTCCACTATGGCCGGGACCGGCCGCTCTATGGGGCCTCCTTCGGCGTTTATCGTGTGGATGCCGGCGTAGGTTGTCTGCGCGACCATCCCTCTTACGGTGCTCTGAGACCAGCTCGCGCCGTAGGATCGCGGCTTCCCGCGGTATTTGTGTCCAGGTGAGGGCTCGTTATGGTCATTGAGGCGCACAGCCTCGGAGTAGAGACTCGCTCCGGCGGCAACGTTGGTAACGATCTCTCGAACCACGCGTGCCTCGTGGTTTACTATCTCAAAGGCTCCAGCTTCGTTGATGTCGTAGCCGTAGGGAATGCGGCCAAGATGCTTACCGTTCCTGAACGCCCGGTGTAGACCGGCTCGCGTCCGCTCTCCAATGGTCTCGCGCTCGTACTCTGCAAACGAGGCGAGCATCTGAAAGATAAGGCGCCCCGAAGGGTTGGACGTGTCTATGGGCTCGGTGGCGCTGCGTAGCGACACCCCGGACACTTGCAGCCCGTCGTGGGCGTCCACGATAACGAGTAGAGAGCGCCCAAGCCTGTCTAGCCGATACACGAGTAGTGTCTCGAACTTCTCCGCTTGCACGTCTTCGAGAAGCCGCCTCCCCTCAGGTCTCTCGTGCAGCGATATCGTCCCCGACACCCCGTCGTCTTCATAGACCTCCACTGCTTCTAAATCGTAGAGCTTGCAGTACTGCTCGAAGAACTCTCGCTGCGTCTTGATCGACTGGCGCTCTCGCTGCTCGTCGCTACTCACCCGTAGATACAGCGCCACTTTAGTTCCGCTTGTAACCTCGCTAGGCATCCTTTCCTTCCCCCGCTACGATCAGCCCCGAAGCCTCAACTCCGAGTAAGGTTAGCAGACCTCCAACCGTCAATACGTAGCGATTTAGTCCTGTTCCCGGTGCCGGGAACAGCTAGTAAATATAGTCATCGCCTTCTACGGGGCAGAAACGCTTTGGGCCTGGGAGACCATCCCGACGCTTCTTCTAGTTCTAGACGGGGGGTCACTTAGACCCGCTCTGGAAATATTTTCGCCCTCCATGAGGTGTCCCTGTTACACGACACCCCTTCGACTCGCCAAAATTTTCAAGCACCGCTTCAGCCTTTGCATCATTCAGCGGAGGCTTCACCACGTCCGCAGCGTAGCCCCACAGCCACGCCGCCGTCCGCCAATAGGTTAAGCGAACGCGCTTCCCGCCGTCCTTGCTTCGCTGTAGCGTCCCGCGACGGAGGAGGGTACGGATGGCGCGGAGCGTGTTGGCCTTCTCGGAGGGGCCCTGGACTATCCGCCACAGCGCACCTTTTGGCAAGCCCATCTGCGGATCTTCAGCGTACCTAACCAACGCGCTGATCACCCGGAGCTGGTTGGGGCCGGGGTGGCGGTAACGCTCGGCAGAGCACTCGGGCGGATTCCACAGGGCCTCGACCTCACGGTAGACGCTGCGCTGTGCTTCGTGGTGCTCCCGGAGGGCGGCCATGGCCGCATCCAGCTTGCGCCTATGTTCACGCGCCTCTTCGAGCGGGTCTGGGACCTTGCCGAGCCCCTTGTGGCGTGCCCACACGGCCCCCCAGAAGGTGAGCACCAGCCGGCCGAGTTCGTGGTCCACTTCCACGAGCTCGCGCCCGACGAGACTTTTGATAGCGCGGCGGAAGTTGCTCTTATCAACCGGCCTGACCAGAGCCCGGACCTGGGAGGGCGGCAGGCCGCGCTTTAGCTCCTCATCGGGCACGCCCCCCAAAACAGCAACGATCCGGCGTTGCACGCTGCCTAGCCCCCGCGACATATCCTAAACCCCCGACCTTGCACGCGAGAGCTTCTGTTTGGCGAAACCCTCGACTGCCCGCACCCTCCGCTTTGCCAGTGACCGGGACCCAACCTAAGATCTCGTCGATGCTGGGATCCTCCAGATGAGACAAGTCTTCGTGCGATCGGGAGATGGAGAGGGGCTGACTGAGGCGGATGCGACACCGCCTGATGCTTAGCCATCAACCTCTCCGAACTCTCCCTTCAAACTGCCGAATCGAGCTTCGCGCTCCAGCCAGGCGAGTTTAACGGTGCCTGTTGGGCCATTGCGGTGCTTACCGACGATAACCTCGGCGATGCCCGTGTTTTCCGAGTCGGGGTTGTAGTACTCATCGCGGTAGAGGAACATCACCATATCTGCGTCTTGCTCCAGAGCGCCGGAGTCGCGAAGGTCAGAGAGGAGCGGGCGCTTGTCGTGCCGCCCCTCGACGGCATGCGAGAGCTGGGATAAGGCTATGACAGGAACGGAGAGGTCGCGAGCGAGGATCTTAAGGCCTCGACTGATCTCCGCAACCTCAACCTGACGGGAGTCGGAGCGGGTCCCCGGAACCATCAATTGTAGGTAGTCGACGACTACGACCCCTAGCTGCTGGCCGCGACCTCGCAGGCGAGCGTTGAGACGGCGGAGCTTGGACCGCATCTGGGAAACGCTGATTTGGGCCGTGTCGTCGATATAGAGCGGCGCCTCGGCCGAAGTTGCCCCCGCCTTTACGAACTTGGGCCACTCCTGATCCTCGATCTTGCCACGCCGAATGTTGGTAATGGAGACACCGCTCTCCTGGGAGAGGAGGCGTTGCACGAGCTGCTCCTTACTCATCTCGAGCGAGAAGACTGCGGCCGGCGTCTCGTTCTTTGCCGCCGCGTACCAGGCCGCACCGAGCCCGAACCCTGTCTTCCCCATGGCCGGCCTTGCAGCCACGATCACAAGATCTCCATCATGCGCGCCACCAGTTAGCTCGTCGAGGTCAGAGAAGCCATCGGGGTGCCCGTGATCGTGCCCCCGGCTTCGTACAGGAGTTGCGCTTCATCGATAGCATCCGGGGCGAGTTCCGCGAGGGCTCGTAGCTCACCCGAATCGGCGGTCCGATCGCCGATCTGGTAGAGGAGCTGCTCAGCCTCGTCTAGGATCTGCGGTACGTCATGGGTCTCCTTATAGGCCGACTGATAGATGCGGCTGGCCACATCTATCATGCGCCGCAGGTTGGCCTTGTCTCGCACAATAGCCGCATAGCGGTCGGCGTGGGTAGCAGTGGGGACGCTCTCGACTAAGCGGAAGACGTATGAGCGCCCCCCGATCCGGTCGAGCTCGCCCAGTCCCCGCAGCTCGTTGGTGAGGGTAAGCTGGTCCACAGGTGCGTGCTGGGCCGAAAGGCGCGACATTGCGTCGTAGATCACCCGGTGCGTCTCGGAGTAGAAGTCCTCGCGGCTGAGAATCCTGCCCACCACAGAAACGACCACCTCGGAGACGAGCATCGCCCCGATCACGGCTCGCTCCGCATCAAGGTCGTGGGGCGGCACAAGCGTTTCGGTCTCGGCACTTACCTTGCCGTTTCTCTTCGTCATTAAGTTGCCCCCTTCGTCTGCGTGGCCTTTCGTGCTACCGAACGCATGCGCGTTAGGAACCGATCACGCTCCTCATCGTTGCCGCCGAGCCTGGCGAGCACCTGTTTCGGCGGCCGCTCTTTCTGAGTAAAATCCCACTCCTTCGCGAGGTAGGCGTACCTGGAGAGATCCCCGTGTGCCTCAAGGTATGCAACGGCTGCCTCGGGAGTAGCTGATGTCAATCCTCCGTTCTTGAGGAGCGACCTCCCCGCCCCGCCGACATCATTCAGGGCGTCCGCAAGCTCTAAGCGCTGGCCCTCCTGCCGCCGCGCTACCATCCGGCACATCGCCATTCGAAGTTTTTTCGGGTCGTCGCCGGTGTCTAGGTGTCGCTGGAGTGCACTAGCGAGCTTCCCTCGCTCTTTGCTAGACAGGGGCATGGCCTCGTCGAGTAGGTCGGCAAAATCATGCATGAAGCCGGAAGCTGAACCTGCCGGCGAGTTCGTCTCGCCCGCTTTAGCGGAATTCTTACCTTCCCGTTCCTTCTTAGATTCATATCCTAAAGGGGTCGCGTTTACCTTATGAACGGGTTTCTCTACCACTTTATTATGTGAGCGGGTTGCAAAAGCCTCGAAGTTCTCTTTCCAAATGTCCACGACGGTGATGGTATGGCTGAGATTGTTGTTCTCCGGGCGGCTGATCGAGATCAGCCCACGCGATTCAAGCTCCTTCTTGCAAAGGCTTACCATGGCCGGCGACATGCAAGTATTTCTCGCGAGCGTCGCAGTGCTCATGTAGCACGGCCTCCCTTCCTAGCTCCACAGACTCGCTTGAGATAAGTGTAGAGGGCGACCTCCTGGGGCTTGAGTCTCATGTCGAAGATTGAGTTCGGGATCTCGGTGCGATATTTGCGGAGGTCCCCGTTATCGACAACTCTCACTTTGGGTGATGGGAGCACCCCATCTTTGATGTACACTTCAGTCATTGGCCTCCTCTCGAGGTCCTCCCGGCCGTCTTTCTCGCTTCCAACGATGTGACGGTCTTTGCCTTCAACTCTGGTCGAACCGCCCCACGCGACGTCCCATTAGAAACCTTTCGAGAGCCTCAACGACCTGTTCCCACAACCGCAACTGTTGGGCTCGGTAGTTGCCGAGCACCCTATTCATGATCGGGAGGACTCCTCTCATCAAGTGCGCGACCTCGTCCGGATCCACGCGCCGGATCGAAACCTGCGCCGTGGGCGTCTCCCGGGCTTCGTAGGTAGGGCCCCTTCTTCAGCAATGCCTCTAAGGCTTTGGCACACTCCTTCTCATGCGCCTCGTAGCGACGTTCGACGACCACACTCCGCGTTGAGCGCTTGCTATTCATCAAGCACCGCCGCTTTTCCCACTTCTTCTGCTCGCTTCAGCCGATCTGGGCGCGATCCAACCCCGATCGCCCTCAAGAGCGCGATGTCGGCTTCGGTGTAGAATCTCCCGGCACGGTCGTAGGCGACTTGTGGAACGCGTCCCTGCCGCTCAAGCATTCGTAAATACTGAGCGGAGACTCCGAGCCTATTGGCTACGTTCGAGATTCTGTAGATCGTGCTGTCCATCGCACGATCTATTCTGCAGGCGTACTACTAGATATATAAGAAGCGCAAATTGGGGGGGTGGGTTTACGCGCTATGATTTCTGCGATTTTTTCTGCGTACCTCGCGAAGGCCTACTCCGACCTTCATATACCTCGCACCGACGTCCTTCGAAATTTTGCTGCGTCGGCGGTAGTTCGGATGAGGGAAGATTATTTCCTTCGCTAAGCGCTCGTAAGTCCATCGCTTCGTTCGTCTATCTGTCGTGTCGTCAAAGTCGTTGTGATCGTAGTATAGCGTCGCGCATTTGATGGCAAGCGATTCGATAATAGGAGGTCTACCCGCAGGCTTCCTGTCTGCGAGTACGTACGGATGGGTCTCTATTTCATCCCTCCTCGTTGCCAGCTTCTCTAGGAAGTCGGTGTCGCTGTGAATTTTAGAGACGACCTCCCAAACGTTTTCACCGTAAGGCTCGAAACGTCGGCGCCATACCTCTTCGAGTAAGCGCTGATAATATTCCTCTAAGGCGGCAATCATTTGTCCCTCGCTGTCTAGCCACTCGATTCCGCCCTCTGACGTCAGCCCGCCGTATTCGGCGAACTCGTCCAGCTTAAGCTCTGGCGGATCGTACAGAATGGAAGCAGCGGCGAACGCATCCCAGTCTGATTCCCCCCAGTACTTCTGTGGGACAGCCGACTGCCAAACGGCCCTGATGGAGAACGGCAATGACTGAAGCCTCTTGAGTGCTTCTGCCATAAACGGCGGCCATAACTGAAGCTTGACAAGGTCATCTGCCACAAAGAGCGACAAGAGTTGCGGTGGTGGCAAACCTTCCCTCGCCTCGACACGCTGATTGATCCTAGCCGCCTTGATCCTCTTCCAGAAGTCCCCGCGCCCGAGGTACAGATCTACAATCAACTTAGTCTTAAGTTCCTGAACCCTTTTAGCTGTGGAGGATGGCGGTAGCTTCATGCGCGCAGCTGTGCTGGCTGAAGGCACTCTTCCTGGGGCGGCCGGCGCGTCCTTTCTACCCCGGTAGTGAGCGTTAGCGA
>CADCVD010000016.1 GCA_902806055.1 uncultured Rubrobacteraceae bacterium | reverse complement strand
AGCGGAGCTCTTACCCTATAGAGTTCTCTATGCCTCGAAAACGGAGTCCGTTACAGACCAAAAGCAGTATGAGCTGTCCGGCGATTCGTAACACTACTTGGAGACTCGAGCGCGTGGGGAGAACTGTTGGCGGGAAGTGATGGACATCAGTGGCTCTGCAACCTGCCTCTACTTACTGACGAGGTTTGCCTCATATCCTTATCAAAGAGAAGCACAACGGTCACTGTAGCGATCATGAGATAACTTCTGCTAATCGGCTTTCTGGTTGGGACCAAGATCCGGCTGGCTGATGCTCCTCTAAGGGGCCACTGTAGACTATCAGAGGTCCGACAGGCGAAGGAGCGCAATAGTAACCGGGAGTCGGGGCGCGCAAAAGGCCAGTAAGCTAATGAACTGAAGACAGACGACCGGAGAGGAAGATCATGCTAGAAGGGAAAGTTACCCTTATCACCGGCGCCAGTCGTGGGCTCGGCAGAGCCCTGGCGCTGGCCTGTGCAAAAGAGGGCGCGAGCCTCGTCATCAACTCCCGCAGCGAGGGCTCGCTTCAGCCGGTTGCCGAAGAGGTCCAAGGAGCGGGCGCCGAGGTGCTGTCGGTTGCGGCGGACGTATCGGTGGAGACGGAGATACAGAAGCTCGTGGGCGGCGCAGTCCGGCGCTTTGGCAAGATAGACGTGCTGATCAACAACGCGGGGCTCCTGGGACCGCGCGTAGCGATAGAGGAGTACCCCGAGGATGAGTGGAGGCGGGTAATAGACGCGAACCTCACCGCGCCGTTTCTCCTCTCGAAGGCAGCCATACCGCATATGCCGGAGGGCGCTTCGATCATCAACGTCGTGAGCGGCGTCAGCATCGAGGGCCGGGCCGAGTGGGGCGCGTACTCTGTCAGCAAGTTCGGCGTAGAGGGCCTCACCCAGATCCTGTCCGCCGAGTTAAAAGACCGTGGCATCCGGGCGAACGCCGTAGATCCAGGCGGAATGCGTACCGAGATGCGCGCCGCCGCCTATCCCGAGGAAGACCCCCAGACCCGAATAACCCCTGAGGAGAACACAGCCGTCTTCCTATACCTGGCTTCGGACGAGTCCAGACACGTAACCGGGGAGCGCTTCAAGGCGCAGGAGTTCCAGCGTACAGGCTGACCTTCGACGAGCCTTAGAGAGAGGCTTTCCTGTGGCTGGAGAGCCTCTCTCGCTGACAAGCGGTCTAACATACTGCCTCACAGCAGAGGGCTCCTAGAAGCGCCTCTATCGCATTCCGAAGTCAGCGGTCCACATAGTCACGTTGTAGCCCTTGTAGTTCCCATAGACCGCCCCGATCCCGATCTGTCGGAAGTTCTTGTTTAGTATGTTGGCCCTGTGACCAGTGCTGTTCATCCACTGGCTTTGAACCTTGTCCGCCGAGGCCGTCCCGCTCGTGCTGTTGTACGCGATGTTCTCGCCCACCGTCCAGTAGCGATTCGGCAGAGGCGTGTACCCATAGCGCTTGAGGCGGTTTGAGAAAGTCTTTTTGTTGTAGGAGTTGTGAGAGAAGTAGTCTTTGCTGATCATCTCCGCTGAGTGGGCGCGAGCGGCGTTCTGGAGTGAGGGATGAACACAGAAGCCTGGCAGGCCGGAGCGGGCGCGTGCCTGGTTGTGCAGGTACAGGCTGCGGTACTCGGTGGTGGTGAGGTTGATGTTAGTGCCGGTGCATCCTCTGACGGTCACGTAGCTGGCAGCGTCGGCGGTCTTGGTCGTAGTATCGAGCGCCGAGACTACTACTATCGCCGCCGTCAGCGCTAGGAACACCGCTAGGATCGTTACCGATACGTACCTCTTAACCATGCCAATCCTCTTCTCGTATATAAGCCAGCTACTCGATACTTTGTTATCGGCACAAACCACTAAAAACTTTAGCTCGTGCTTATATTCATCTCTGCGAACAGAGCGAGGGTGTTTCAGAAGGGGCGTGGCCTCGCGAGTAGACACGGCCGACTCGCCGGAGCAGCGGGTATTGGAGACGTTACTTGTTTATGGATCTTATGAAGGTAACTATGAAGACGGCGGAGATGAGCATCAAACCGCCGGCGGCGATAAGGCCGAGACCTACAAAGACTATGGTCTCGGGGCTCGCCTGGTCCCAGGCGCCGGTCGCCCAGACGAAGGCGAAGAGCGAGGCGAAGAAGGTGAGGAGAATCAAGATCATTCCACCAGGCAGGTCCCGTATCTGGATGGCCATCTTCTCTACGGCGTAGGGCAGGCGCCCCTTCGGGTAGCCGGTCTCGCGCACGCTCTCAAGGACCGCTCGGAACTCCGAATCGTCCACGAGCCCTATGACCCGCGAGAGGTAGTAAGCCTCCCTCGGAGGTTTGCCAGCGCGCAGGAGCTCCAGGTAGTTGCGCCTGTAGAGCTCGACCGCCCCGGAGTGGGGGGAGGCAAGCTGTTTCAGGAATGCGTGCGTGTCGAGGCGCGAGGTATAGCGACGGACCTCGTCGCGGGAGGCGCGGTCCGGGCCATTGCGGCGACGCATAATCTCCGTTACCTCCATGAAGAACATCTCGCGTGAGAACTCCAAAGCGCTCTGGCGCTCGCGTCGCCTTGAGGAGATCTCCGTGCGTATCCCGCGCGAGCGGTACTCCTCGCGCCTGAGACGGTAGACGTGGTCCTGATAAAAGTCACGCTCGGGCAACGACGCCGCAGAGTCGCGTAGCCGGTATGCCTCTTCGAGCGTCTTTGGAATCCTGCGTTCTTCCATGCCCCTCGGTGTGTCTGAGCTCCTATCGGCCGCCAACCCTCCCCGGGAAGAGAATGATACCACGCGTGGCCCCGACTCTACCCTTAGATCTCCTTCTCCGTACCCTCGCCATCCGGCTCCCAGAGCGCATAGAAGATGCCGCCGCCTCTCACCCGCACGTCCAGGTGACCGCCCTCGGCCAACTCCTTGAGCATCTTGTCCGCCTCCGCCACGGTTAGCGAAGTCTCCATAGCCGCCCGGGTCGGCGTCAGCTCACTGTGGTCCCTGAGCGCCCGGAGAAGCTCGTGCTCCTTGCCGTCGGCAACGGAAGGCTCGTTGGTCCCTTCAGAGAGCCCCGCTATGCCGCGTACCAACAGGCCAAACGCGGGGAAGATCGTCCATCCGAAGACGAAGACGAGCCACCAGACGGAAGAGAAGAAGGCCAGCACGGCGACAATGGCCACGGCTACCGGGATCAGGACCGCCAGCGAGGCGGTAACCTGAGCCTTCGGGCTCATCTTGCTCACGTCCAGGCCGAAAAACTCGTCGGGGCCGCTACCATGGCTGGACCCGCGCGGAGGACGCCCGCGACGGCGCTCTAGCTCTTGATCCGGTCTCCTGTCCATCGGCATCATCCCTGACACAAATATAACAGCAACCTCCGTGAGCAGCCACGTTGCGGCCGCATATCGCGCGGTCAGGATGTTAACCTCACCGGGTATAGAAGGAGGATTGAGCGGATGGACTTGAGAGAGCGGGTAGAAGGCGCGAAGGAAGATCTCCTGGAGGAGCTAGAAGAGTTCTTGCGGATGCCCTCGATCTCGGCGCGGGCAGGGGATGAGGGAGGCTTCCGCGAGTGCGCGGAATGGGTACGGTCGAAGCTCGAAGAGGCGGGGGCCGAGGCGCGCATCCTGGAGACAGACGGCCACCCGGTGGTGTACGCGGAGATCGGGAGTGGCGAGAAGACGCTCCTCTCCTACGGTCACTACGATGTGCAGCCGCCGGAGCCGTTGGAACTGTGGGAGAGTGACCCATTCGAGCCTACGATCCGGGACGGCGCGCTGTATGCTCGCGGCGTCGCCGACGACAAGGGCGACGTGATAGCCCGCATCCAGGCTCTGAGGCTCTATCAGGAGGAGCACGGGCCTCTGCCGTTCAAGCTCAAGTTCTTTATCGAGGGTGAGGAGGAGATCGGTAGCCCCAACCTCGCCCTCTTCGTGCGGAGCAACGCGGAGCTTCTGCGAGCGGATGCCTGCTTGTGGGAGGGCTCGATGAAGGACGAGGCGGGACGTCCCGTCATCTTCTGCGGTACGAAGGGACTGGCCTACGTGGAGCTACGGGCCAGGGGAGCCTCCCACGACCTGCACAGCATGTACGGAGGGATAGCGCCGAACCCGGCGTGGCGACTCGTGCAGGCCCTACGGACCATCAAGGACGAGCACGGGGAGATCACGCTAGACGGCTTCGAGGAGCTGATCGAGCCGCCCTCCGAGAAGGACCTAGAAGCCATAAGCCGTATCCCCTTCGACGCCGCCGCGCTGCGCGAGTCCTGGGGCGTGCAAGCTCTGGACCGGGGTCTGACCGGTGAGGACGCCCTGCGCGAGATGCTCCTGCGTCCGACGGCGAACATCGCAGGCATTCTGTCCGGCTATACGGGACCCGGCTCGAAGACTATCGTCCCGTCGGAGGCGTTCGTGAAGATGGACTTCCGGCTCGTCTCGGGCCAGAGTCCGGGGCGGGTGGTAGAGCTGATCCGGGCTCACCTCGCAAAGCGCGGCTTCGACGACGTGGAGGTCGTGGACCTGCACGGGGTCGAGGCGGCGAAGACGCCGGTGGATTCGCCCATCGTCCATGCATCCGTCGAGACCTGGAAGGACCTCGGGCGCGAGGACGCCGTCGTCTACCCGACCATCGGCGGGAGCGGCCCGACCTCGCTGATCGCCACGGAGCTCGGGATACCGACGATCATGACCGGCAACGTGACGAACGCTGGCAGCCGCATCCACTCCCCCAACGAATCGGTTCGCCTGGAGGACTACTTCGAGACCATCCACTACTTCGCCCGCCTCTTCGAGAGGTTCGCCTCATGACGGAGAAGGCGGAGAGAAAGGGCCTCGACCTCCCGGAGCGTGTAAGACACAGCCTCGCCTCAGCGGTGAGGGAGCGGGGCGTGCAGGCGCGAATGGTCTCTACCCAGGGCCGCGAGTCGATGCGCCCTCCGCAGGGGCACGTAGTAGTCGCGGCAACGAGGGAAGAGATCGAGGGTATAAGAGGACCTGCTCTGATCGTGCGCCGGCTGGAGTTCTACAAGACCCGTTACGGTCCCGTCGTCCGTCTCGCCCTGAGCCTCTATCCCCAGAGTAGAAGCGGCGAGCCGTTCAGCGCCGCGACGCTCCTCAACGTAAGCCAGGTGAGCGGCGACGCGGCTCTCACGGGCCTGGGGCGCCAGAATACCCTGTTCGTTCACTTCTATCAGGCCGAAGATGACGACCTCTCCTACGCCTTCTCAAAGGAGTTGAGCAACGCTCCGGAGCAGCGACGGGAGGCGAAGAAGATACTCAAGATGGCGCGCGACGCCTACACGGAGACGCCGGAGGAGCGCCGGGGCTTCCGCTGGGCGGTCGGACTCGCGGAGAAGCAGTTCGAGTTGCCTGTACCTGTGCCTGAAGATGAGGCATAGTCTTCCGCGAAGAGTCCGCGTATACTTCGGCCGTGTTGATGGGGAGGACGTCGAGAGATTTCGTAGACAAGATCAGCGAGGCCCTCACCGGCGCCGGGCGTAGGGGCATCTACGTAACCGCTGGCGTAGGGGCTTGTGACCTCGAAGCCCAGCAGTTCTCCCGCCGCCCCCCGGAGGATGAAGAGGATCAGGGCCCCGTCGAACGTCCGCATCACCTGGAGACGCCGCCGGGACCAAGGTATCCCGGAGACCACGACGGCATCTCGCGGCTGTGTTACTTCCTCGACGGCGTACAGAGCTCGCGCGAGATCGGCCGGATAGGGATGTCGCCGGTCGTCGTCACGACCGTGGCGGCGGCGGTCGTCAACCGGTGTGACCGCCGGTTCTCGCGCATGCCGCTGGAGAGCCCGCCGACCGTGGTGCAGGCCGTGATCCTGCCGCGCAGCGCCGGCGACGCGCAGGTCGAGGCGTTCTGGGAGCTCTTGCTAGAGGCGGGGTTCTCGGAGCTAGGCCCGGACGAGACCCCCTCCTCCCCACACCTGGTCCTCGACTCGGCGGAGTACATGGACGAGGCAGACCCCTCGGACTACGTAGGCATGAGGGAGAGGTCCCGCGTGAGGGTCAGAGCTTTGCGGGAGAGGCTAGAGGGGGAGATGCTGCGGCAATGGGAGTTGGACGACCGGACCCTGGAGGACTCTGAAGCCTGGATCGCCGTAGACGGGCAGTTGAAGGAGATCAGAGAATCCAACCGTCGCGCCGTCGGGCTTATAAAGAGCGTGGCGCGCCCGGAATTCGTCGGCAAAGACGTCGGGATGCTGCTGGACCTGGAGCCGGGGATGCGGACGACCAGCTTCGTCCCGGACTGGCAGCTCAGACGAGACCTGAGCGAGCAGCGCACGTCGTGGTATCTCAGGGTATGGCCGCGCCAGCCGGGAGCGGACGCCTTGGGCTCGCTCATGCGCGTGGAGGCGCCGCGCGACACCGATCCGGAGCAGATAGATGAGATCTCGCGGTGGATACTCGCTGAGAGGGCGCCGCTCTCGAAGCCCGACCCGAGATGGCCCGCCATGATCTACCCGATCCACTACGTAGAGAAGATCCTGAAGCCCCTCGTTCAGAGCTCCGAGCGGGCCTACTCGAAGCTCGAACGGCAACTCGCCACGGCCACTTCGCCGGCGAACGGGAGGAACTAGATGCTGCACGACGATTTCCTAGACCTGACCTCGGGGCCCATCGGCCGGGTCGTCACCAGCGAGGACCAGCCGGCGACAGCCCACGAGTTCTACTTCTGGACCGCCGAGACCGACGCGGCCCAGAACTTGGAGATCGGGCACATCGTCGCCGCCGAGGCGGAGGATGCCACGGCGGTCGCCGTCCTCGACGATCCCAGGCGCTACTCCGACCTCCAGAGCTTCCTCGACGACTTCTACGCCTTCGACGGCGACCCGGCGCTGGAGGCGCTCTCGGAGCGGGTGGAGATCCTGGTCTTCCGCGCCCGCGTCCTCGCCACGAAGCACCGTAACGAGCGAAAGAAGTCGAAGCGCCCGGTCCGCACCGGCCCCGTCTTCTTCGCCACGAGCGCGGCCATCGAGTACGCCCTCGGCACCGACGACTTCGCCGGACACAAGATACCGATGCTCCTGCACGAGAACGGCAACGAGAGCGGAGCTAGCGGCTCGCCGCAGCGCACGCCCCTGTACGTGGACGGCGACTACCTGCTCGGCCCCGAGGCCGGTCACCTGAACATCACCGGCATGAGCGGCCTCTCTACCAAGACTAGCCACGCCCTGTTCACGATCTCGAGCACCTTCCAGACCGTGAAGGACAAGAAGGTCGCCGCCCTGATGTTCAACGTGAAGGGCGCGGATCTGCTCTTTCTGGACAAACCGGTCGAGGTGGCCCCGGAGGATGACTCAGAGCTGGCCGAGCGCTACGAGAGGGCCGGGCAGAAGGGGCTGCCGCGCGAGGATCGGGAGATGTACGCCTCGCTCGGGCTTGAGATAAAGCCGTTCGAGAACCTCCGCATCTTCGCGCCGCTCGCCTTCGGCAAGGACCGCGGCGAGAGGACGGTTCACGCGCAGGACCTGCGAGTAAAGGACCTGAACACCCTGCGCCACGCGCGCGGTGAGGACTCTTGCGTCTACCCGATCGTGTGGGACCTGGAGGACGTGCTGCCGCACGCGGGACGTATCTTCGACCCGACGGACATGGACGACAAGTTCAAGGGCTTCGTCGAGTTCCTGCGCGACCGGCAGGTGCGGACTATGAACGGGTTCCACGCGGAGTTGGACGAGGCGTTCGAGTACTTCGAGGAGAGCGAGAGCTCCTACTGGAACGGCCACCACCAGGCAACGGTCGCCAAGGTCCGCAACCGCTTCGGGATACTGCCGAGTAAGTGCTCCGGGCTCCTCGTGCACGGGAGAGTCGAGTACGGTGACTCGCCGGAGGTCGACGGCCCCTTCGGGGACCGGGAGATGCGCGTCGTGGACATCTCGCACCTCTCCGGCGTGCCACAGGACCTCGTCGTCACCAAGGTCATAAACAGCGTGTGGGAGATGGCCGAGCAGGGCAGGCTCGGCGTGGACAAGCTCGTGATCTTTGTCGACGAGCTGAACAAGTACGCGCCCTCCGGCTCCCGCACCTCCTCCCTCAAGGACACCCTCGTGGACATCTCCGCCCGCGGACGCCACCTCAACCTCACGCTCTTCGGGGCGCAGCAGTTCCGCAGCAAGGTAGACGACGAGGTCGTCGGCAACGCCGCCACCAGCCTCTACGGCCGTATCGGCGACGAGGAGCTGACCAACTCCAGCTACCGTTCCTTCTCCCAGACCACCCGCGAGGAGCTACTGCAACTGGAGAAAGGCCGCCTCCTCCTGCGCCACGCCCACTACGCTGTCCCGGTCTTCGGCACGTTCCCGCGCCCGATGGTCCTCATGGGCAAGCAGGGCACGGACATCTTCGGAAGCAGTACCCAGGACGCCGCAACCTCCGTCCTCTCCGTCATGAGGAACCTCACCGGCAAGCCGCCCAAGATCACCGCCATAAGAAGCGATATAGAGGGCGTCCCGGAGGAGCACATCTTCGAGGCCCTCGACGCCGTGCAGGCCGCCCACCGCACCGGCCACGGCGCCGCCGACCCCTACAAAAACTTCCGCTGGAACCTCACGCGTGGCAACCGGCCAGCGAGGAGGCGTGAGACCTCGCAGATACTCTCCGGCCTGGATCGGATGAGGGATTGACACTATGGTCGATCGCGGTTACGAGACGTCGATTACTCAAGCAGTACAACACCGCGTACCTTAGAAGAAACTGTACGAACTTGTTTTACATCACTGTTGGGTAGGTCCTTTGAAACCTAAGCCGAGAAAACTTGAGCAATTTAAAGGAAAGCTGTCTCCGCCACAGATAGCGGAAGGCATGAATGCTGCAGCAGCCAATGCGAAGCGACTTGTTGAGGGTGCAGAGGCACTCCTTAAGGCGGACCGCCACGCATCAGCCACAGCTCTTGCCATCCTCGCTATTGAGGAAGTTGGGAAAATCTCAATCCTCCGCTCCATCGTACTCTCACGCGATGATCAGGAGCGCGTAGCTGCTTGGAAAGAGTACCGCTCACACACTAAGAAGAATGTAGCATGGTTGTTACCTCAACTCGTTTCTCAGGGAGCGCGAACTCTCGAAGACTTCCGTTCCCTTTTCGATGTGCATTCAGATCATCCATATGTCCTAGATCAAGTCAAACAGGTCAGCATCTATACTGACTGCCTCGGTCGAGGAATTTGGTCTGTACCAAAGCAGGCGATTGACTTAGAGTTGGCCTCCTCTCTCGTTCAGACCGCACGATTATCCATCCCGAACGAGGACGTCACAGCGGAAGAAGTTGAACTATGGGTCAAGCACCTCGGACCGGTTTGGGAAACCGACATAGACTGCATGAAACGTGCTCTGCAAACCTGGTATGAGGAAGTGACACAGCGCGGACTCAAGAGCGAGAGCGGCTACGAGAACTTCATTTGAGGCGAGTAAACTCAGAGTGCTCGAGTATTTTAATTTCAAGGTTAAGCAGCGAAGGTCACCACCTGGGTCGAAGAACACAGGCGTCTCGCTATTGAGCCGTGATCTCAGAGCTTATCTAGTTAGAATAGCGTAAGTCTTTAGAAAGGATTCTGAGAATATAGTTCGTATAGCGCACATCTCCGATACACACCTAGGGTACACTCGGTATGCGAAGCTGGACCCGCTTACCAACCGCAACCAGCGCGAGGTGGACGTGCAGGAGGCGTACGGGCGGGCGGTTGACGCTATCCTGGAGCGGGACGTGGACCTGGTGATCCACTCGGGCGACGTGTTCGACTCGGTGCGTCCGGCGACACACGTGATCATCGGCTTCCTGAAGCAGACGGCCCGCATTACGGCGCGCGCCGGTATCCCCTACCTCGTCGCCGCCGGCAACCACGAGACGCCGCGCCTTCGCACCACGACGGCGGCGCTCGAGTACGCGAACCTGGTGAACGTCGTCTCCGCGCACGGCTTTGATCTTGACTACGAGCAGATCGAGGCCGGAGACGTGGACGTCGGCGTTACGCTGCTACCGCACGGGGCGGTCTTCGGCACCGGAGCAGTAACGCCAGCGCGAGGTGCGGACGTGAACATCCTGGTGACGCACGGGATGGTGCCGGGCCTGGAGGCTCGCCAGCACGAGATGGGCGAGGCGAACCTGCAGTCCGGGATGCTGGAGGGCGGCTTCGACTACGTGGCGCTCGGGCACTACCACGAGTTCCACGAGCACAAGCCGAACGCCTACTACGCCGGGGCGACGGAGCGGTTCGGGTTCGGGGAGGTCGAGTCGAAGCCGGGGTTCGCGATCGTAGAGTTCGACGATGGCGGGCTCAGGAGCGTCGAGCACGTCGAGATAGAGGCGCGTCCGATGCTGGATCTGCCGAAGATAAGCGCCCGTGAGATGGACGCGGCGGATCTTACTGAGGAGATCAGGGAGCGGATCTCCGGGGTGGAGCTGGACGGGGCCATCGTGCGGCTACGGGCCTACGACACACGGCGCGGGGTTGCCAGCGGGATCGAACGCGAGCTGCTGCGCGACCTCCAGCGGCGGTGTCTGAATTTCAGCCTGGAGATCCACCCGGAGGAGCGCCCCGAAGACTTCGAGAGAGACGGCTCGCCGACGGCGATCTTCGGGCCGCTCGGCGAGGAGTTTGCCTCTTTCGTCACGGCGCGGCGGGAGCGCGGGGAGTTGGAGGCGAAGTTCGCCGAGGAGTTCCTGGAGAAGGGACGCGGGTATCTCGCGCGGGCGGCGAGCGAAGAGCCGGAGAGCGCCGCTTGATCCTGGAGCGCCTCTATATCGAGAACTACAAGCAGCTGCGCGAGCCGCTGGAGCTGTATCCCCCCGAAGGAGCTATCGGCATCGTCGGGGCGAACGGCACGGGCAAATCCACCCTCTTCGAGAGCATCCTGTGGGCCTTCTTCGGCTCCAGGGGCGGCGGGCCGCGCTTCGCCAACGAGTCCATTCCCTGGAGCGGCGGCTCGACCAAAGACCCCACGACCGTCGAGATCACGCTGGCGACCGACGGCGGCTCCTACACGGTGCGACGCCGGCTCCGGAGCGGCTCCACGACCGCCGAGGCGCTCGACGCCGCCGGCAAGATGATAGTGAGCGGGACCGCCGACGTGTCACGCTGGGTCGAGGAGAACCTGCTCGGCATGGACCGGACCGCCTTTGAGGCGACCTTCTACGCCCGGCAGAAGGAGCTACGATTCTTCGCCCACGACGACGGGATAAGCCGCGTCCGCAAGATCAGCAAACTCCTCGGCATCAGCAGCGTCGAGACCGCCCAGACCCTTCTGCGTGAGGACCGGAACGTTCTACGCTCAGAGGCAAGGCTTCTCGAATTCCGCCTCGCCGAGGCCGACCTCGACTACCTTCAGACTGACCTGCAAGAGGCGGGCAAAGAATGCAGCCGTCTCGAAGCTGAGCTCGGCAGGATCTCCGAAGAGCACGCCGGCGCCGAAGAAGACCTCGACGCCGCCCGCAAGACCCGCGCCGCTCTGGAGACTACCTATCGCGAGCACTCACGCCTCACCGGCGACTTGCGCGAGGCCGAGGCTGAGCGGCGCCGGGCCGCCGACCGCGCCGCCGAGGCGGAGAAGGATCTCGCCGACCTCGCCGCCGCGGAGGAGGAGCTGAAACGCCTGAAGCCGGATACAGCGCGGCTACCGCAGGTCGCGGAAGAGTTGGAGCGGCTGGACGAAGACCGCCGCCGCTCCGAGCAGCGCGATCGCGACTGGCGCGAGTGCCTCCAGGGACAGCGGCGCATCTCCGATATAGAGTCCGAAGTCTCGGATGCCCTGGAAGAGTTAGACGGAGACGGCAGCGAACCTTTGCCGGGATGGTACGCGCTCTTCGAGCTAGAAGGCTCGGAGCTCCTCTCCACGACCCTCGCGGTCCTGGATCGGTCTACTGACGAGCTGAAGTCCGCCGAGACTCGCTACGAGGAGCTGCACAGGCTCGCCGCAGAGCACGAAGCGTATCAACTCGCGGAGAACACAGTACGCGAAGCACGCGAAGGATACGAGACGGCTCGGGCAGAGGTCGGGCGGCTCGCGGAGGAGATCGAGGACCTCTCCGGCGGCGAGGACCTCGAGCGGGCGGAACGCGACCTGCGCGAGCAAGAGGAGACGCTGCGGGAGGTTGCGGCCATGCACCGGGGCCGGGCCAACGCCGACGAGCGCGAGGCGAAGAACGTGGACAAGGCCCGGGAGGCCATCGACAGCGGCGCAGAGGAGCACTGCCCCACCTGCCACCGAGGCTTCGAAGACGGGGAGCAGGACGAGATCTCCGACACCCTCAGACGCCAGGCGGCCGCGATCCGGCGCCGCGCAGCGCGCGAGACCGAGGAGGCCGAGAAGCTCGCCGCCTCCGCCGAGAAGACCGCCGAGAAGCTGGAGAGAATCACGGCGAAGCTCGGGAGCTGGCGCGGCCTGCGCGAGGCGGTCCTCCGCGCTGAGGACCGCGCCGAAGACCGCCTCGAAAATCTCGAGAAAGCCCAGGCAAAACTCAAGGAAATAGAAGCCCGCATCATCGATACCGATGCCCCCACCGAAGAAGACCTTGACGAGGCTCGTACCCGACGCGAACGCCTGCGCGACCTGCGCGACGCCCGCCCGGCGATAAAGAGCCTGGCCGCCGAGCACTCGAAGCTAACCGAACGCGTCGCGGCGCTCGTGGAGGAGCTAGAGGAGCTGGCCAACGTCTTCTACAACGCGGAGGCCCATAAGGAGAAGCGTGAAGAGAAGGCCCGGCTGGAGAGGGCGCTGGGCCGGGTCGAGGAGCTGGAGCGGCGGCTGACTACTCGACCGGAGGTCGAGCAGGCGCTGCGAGAGGCTCGCGACCGAGGAGAGGCGGCGGAGATAGCGGCGGAGGAGTTGCGCGGTAAGATCTCCGCTCTAAACTTCGACGAGTCAGCCTACGAGGCGGCGATGGAGAAGGTGTCGGCGGTCGAGGAGAGAGTAGTGACCCTGCGGGACGCGCGAGAGCAGCTCGGGGGCGAGTGGAAGGACGCTGACCACCGCATCGAGCGGGCGCGTACGGAGCTAAAGCGCCTCGACGACGACCGCAAGCTCGCCAACGAGAAGGCAGCCGCCGCCTCGCGTATGGACGAGATGGATGGTCTCTTCACGGAGTTCTTCCGCAGCCTCACCGCGAGGGCGCGACCCATGCTGGAAGCCGAGGCGTCCAACCTCGTGCGAGACCTCACCGACGGCCGCTACGAGCGGATGGAGTTCGACGAGAACTACCGCGTACGGCTCCTCGACCGCTTCGACGATTCCTATGCAATCGAGCGCTTCTCTGGCGGGGAGGCCGACGTGGCGAGCCTCTCTGCGAGGGTGGCGCTCTCAAGGATCGTGGCCTCCCGCGGCGGCAACACCTTGGGCTTCCTGGTCCTAGACGAGGTCTTCGGGAGCCTGGATGCAGGACGGCGCAACAACGTCCTGCTCGCGCTGGAGCGACTCAAGCGGTCGTTCGGACAGATCTTCATCATCTCCCACGTCGCCGAGGTGCAGGAGTCGGCCCTGGTGGACGAGGTCTGGATGCTAGAGGAGGACGAGTACGGCAAGAGCACCGTCCGGCGTATGGATACGGGCCTAGGCGAGCCGGTGGAGTTACTCGGCAACGTCCCGGGCTCGTAAGAGCGGGCAAGCTGATGAAGGAGACGGGTGTCGCCCCCGAGGCGTGGCGCGCCGATTTCCCGCTTGAGGGACCGGCAGGCGAGCGAATCGACCTTTCGAGAACCTTCCGCTCACACGGCCTTACCTCCCTTCCGCCCATGCGTCCCGTACAGAACGCCCTGGAGGTCACCCTTCCCTCCGAACCTCGCCCGCGCATCGTCCGTATCTCGGAGAGCAGGCCCGGATACGGAACGATTAGCGCAGTCGGGTCGCCACCGGGGAGAGAGAAGGGTGAAAAACTTCTCGCTGCGGTGAGGTACGCGTTGCGCCTGGACGAGGATCTCTCCCCCTTCTACGAGATGGCCGCCAGCGACCCTCAGCTACTCTGGATCACGAAGGGGGCAGGGCGCATGATTCGGGGCGCTACCGTCTTCGAGGACGTGATAAAGACGCTGTGCACGACCAACTGCGCGTGGTCGGCAACGATACGGATGGTGAGCGCGCTGGTCGAGCACCTCGGAGCTGAGGCCCCCGGCGCTCCCGAGACCGGACCATGGGGACACGCCTTCCCCACACCCGAGGCGATGGCCAGGGCCGGAGAAGACTTCTATAAGGATGTCGTGCGCGCGGGATACCGGGGGAGGTACATGCTGACCCTGGCCCGCTCGGTGATAGAGGGGACGGTAGACATAGAGGCGTTCGACGCGCCCCGCAAGAAGCTCCCTGACGACGAGTTGGAACGCAAACTGCTGGCACTGCCGGGAGTTGGTCCTTATGCAGCGGCGCACATCATGATGCTCCTGGGCAGATACTCCAGGCTCATCCTCGATTCCTGGACGCGGCCTACCTATGCGCGGCTCGCCGGATATCCGGCGACGGATACAGAGATTATCGAGCGTTTCGCGCCTTACGGGCGTTACGCAGGGCTCGCCTTCTGGCTCTACCTGACACGAAGCTGGATAAGCGATACGGAAGAGACGCGGGACGCGGATCTCCGGGAACCATAGGCTGCCCACGCTCTACGAGAGCCCCCGCCTGGCTACGTCGAGCGTTCTCGAACGGCTGCGCCGGCCTGTGCCGAGAGTATCTCCATCGTTGCCTCGACCGCTCCCGCTTCCATATCCACGAGCCGGAACGCCGCCCCGCCGGACCCGGAGGCCACTTCGACCTTTAGGGTGGCGAGCTTCTGGCGCCTCTGAAACGGGGAGACAGAGTAGCCGCGGGACTGTAGCCTCGCCCGCGTTACGACGACCGTCGTGCGCGCCAGGCGCCTGAAGCGGAGTACGATCCGCTCCCTGTCGAAGCCATGCCCTCCTGCCCGATACTTGGCGAACCCGTAGAGGGCGGCGGGGAACGAGATTAAGAGCGCGAGAAGGCCCCAGGGGAAGAGTGGCACCGCGAAGAGCGTGGCTGCCAGGAGCGCCGGTAGAGCTGCCCGTACGGCGTAGCGCCGCCGGGCTTGGGTCGGCAGGGGTTCGAGGCTGCTCAACGGCGCGGCGAACCGGGGGACCGCCGCGCACAGTAGCTCCTCCGCCTCTCTCCGGGACAGCAGCGGGAAGAGGATAGCTGAGACTCCTCTCTCCCCGGCGAAGCCTGCGCTGTCTACCCGGATCGCCGCGAGACCAAAAGGCTGGCGCAAGACGCCCTCGACTACCCTCACAGCCTGTATACGCGCGAGCGGCACGGTGGTCTCGTATCGCTTGAGCAGGCCGCGCTTGATATAGAGGTACTCGCCGTCCGCCGAACGCGAGAGGGTGAAGCCGGCGTGGGCCAGTACCGTGCCGAGCACGGCGAGCGCCCAGGCGAAGAGAGCGACGGCGAGAACGAGTAAGAGGACCGGAGAGATAGAGTATTCGGAGACCAAGGCCTCGGCGATTCGGCCCGCGAGGTCTCCGGGTAGCAGGTCGTCCACGGCCTGCGAGGCTCCGACGACGATCGAGGCCGCCACCCCTATCTGTCCGCTCGTGAGCCCCGCTATAAGGAGATCTCTGCCGGAGAGCCTCCGCAGTACCGCCGGTCTCGGCTCCGCCTCCGGTGAGATTCGGCGCGCGCTCGTCAACTCCTCGCGCAACATCTCGGCCTCGGCGCGGGAGAGGGCGGGGAGGGATATCTCCGGCTCCCCCCCACCCCCCGCAGCCTCGACCCGAACCTCGACTACCCTGAAGAGGCGCTGCACGATGCCCTGCACCGTGTTAACGCTCTGAACGCGCTCCAGCGGCAGCGAACGCTCGCTCTTCTGCAAGACCCCCTGCTTGAAGCGGAACGTCCCGCCCGCCACCCGGTAGGTCGTCGCCCGCCACGAGAGCACGCCCCATACCGCGCTCAAGGCTCCCAGCAGCGCGAGGCCGGCGAGGACGAGGAACAACGTACGCGCTCCGTACTCGCCGCCCAGGAGCGCGGCGACCCCGGGCAGGGCGGCGGCCCCGAGCCAGCGTCGCACGGTAGTGAGCGCCGCGAGCAGCATCCCGACCGGGTGTAGACGGCGCTCTAGGGAGCTTTCGCCTTCGGAGCCTCCGCTAGAGCTCATCCGCCTCCCGGGTAAGCTCGGCTATACGGTCGCGTACCTCATCGGCTGTTCCGGAGGCGAGCTGGGGGATCTCGTTCGGCCCTGCCGCCGTATAGAAGATGACCGTCGAGAGCCCCAGCCTTCGCTGCAACGGCCCGCGCCTCGTATCTACGTGCTGCACCCGCGCCATCGGCACCAGAGTACGCGTCATGCGCACGAGCCCTCGCTGGAGGTCCACCTCAAGGGGACGTATCTCGTAGCGCCACCGCCGCCACAGTAGGGGCGGCAGCACGAAGACGAGCAGGACCGCAAGCACGAGCGCCCCGAGCAAGGGCAGGACCGCCAGAGAGAGAGGTACTCCCGCCCTCCAGAAGAATGCGTAGCTCCCGAACGCGCCGGCGATAAGGATCGGGAGCGCCTGCAAAGCACCCGTGAGGCGCCACAACATCTTCGCCCGCGGGTCGAGACGGTCCGCGGGTTCGGT
>CADCVD010000015.1 GCA_902806055.1 uncultured Rubrobacteraceae bacterium | reverse complement strand
TCCCCAAGAACATCAGCGTCCTCGTCTGCTCAAAGGCCTCCGGCTGACGGTGGATGCTTGCTATGGTCTGTCCTATGAGGTAGCCCATCCCTGCTCCGGGTCCTATGACCGCAGCTCCTGCGGCGACACCGACCCCTAGCAGCTTGAGCCCTTCTGTAGGATCTGCCTGAAGTAACGCCAACACTGGTTCCACCATACTGCTCTTCTCCTCTCGACTCTATTTTCTACTGCTCGGCCAAAGTCTCTTAATGCTCGTCCGCGTAGATAGCCAATTCTATGTAGACCTGGGTCAGAATAGCAAATATGTAAGCCTGAAGAACGGCCACGAAGATCTCGAAAGCGAAGAACACCACTGCAACCGGCACGGAGATAATCGCCAGGAAACTCCCGAAGTACAGGATGAGGCCGAGGAAGACGAAGATGATCAAGTGCCCCGCCAGAATGTTGGCGTAGAGCCGCAGCCCCAGCGTGAGCGGCTTGCTGAACTCCTGAATAAGGTGCAGAAACCACATTAGCGGAGACATAATGAACTTGGCCGGCAAATTCGGCGGCGTCCAACTCTTAAAATACTTGCCCGCCCCGTTCTTCTTTATCCCCATGTACTGGGTGAGAATAAAAGTCAGCAAAGCCAGGGTCATAGTAAACGAGATGTTGCTCGTCACAGGATAGCTGCCGGGTATAAGGCCGATGAGGTTGAGCGTCAGCAGGAACACGAAGATAGAGAGCGTGTAAGGGAACCACTTCATCCCCTCCTGTCCCACCTGCCCGCCAAGGAACTCACGCCCGAAGCCGTAGAGGTCCTCCACGATCACCTGGTACGCGCCTGGGCGGTTCTTGAGCGCTCTACTGCCGATAAATAGGATCAGGAACGTCAGAGCCGCCCCGATAAACAAGAACCAGATGATCTTATTTATCGAGATGTCTATCGGCCCGATCTGCAACGGGATGACCCACGTAGTCTTAGCGGTCTCCCAGGTGTGCAGGATCTCATGCCGCAACTCTTCCTGGCTCACCTGCGCCAGCGCCAGCTTAAGAGACAACTTCTTCCCTCCGTTCTACTCTTCTACGTTCCGAACACCCAGCGCCGTGGTTCATACCCGCGCCTCCCCAACCGCCCGCATCATCCCCGGCAGTAGTATTACGTTCTCCAACAGATACACCCCTGCGAAACCGCCTAACATGCCGACTACCGGCCATAGCTCCAGGTACGCCGGTACCCCCAGGACAACGACTACAAACCCGTATCGCACCACGAACGAGAAAGCCCCTATCATGCGGATACGCCTGGAAGGTCCGGTCAACAGCGAGACGGAGAACGCCATCGTGACGAGGCTCAAGAGACCCGTCCCTACGCCGTACAGAAAACTCCCGGCATGAGCCATGTTGTAAACGTAGAAGATCGCCCCCCCCACCGGTATAGCCATGGCGGCTATCCAAGCCGTATTCCGAGCGACCAACCGCCAGTGTCCGCTCACCCGCTACCCAAGCTCTTGAGCGCAAGGTACACATAGTAGAGGCTCGCGGCGAAGCCGCCCCCCAAGCCCAAGAGGAGAAAGAGCGGGAGCGTCCCGAGGATTCTGTCTAGGAAGAAACCTCCCGTGGTTAGAACGGCGAGGATCATGATGAAAGTGAACCCGAGACCGATGAAACGAGCATAGTCATTGTCCGTATTTTTCCTGTGAGAATCGGTCCCCGGCATTGCATGCACTATACCGCAGCTAAGCTGCTATTGCACGCGGTCTCGCCTCACCGATGCGTGTCAGCCCGCGGCTCCGTCGTCGGTCAGTTGCATAACCACGAGTCCTCCCTCAGCGGCGAGCTCCATAGCGAGCGGGTCAGGGTAACCGCCAGCGTAGCGCACCTCCCCTATACCGGCGTTCATGATCATCTTTACGCACAACAAGCATGGCTGGTGGGTGCTGTAGAGAATCGAATCTCGCACCGAGACCCCGTGGTAGGCAGCCTGTATAATGGCGTTCTGCTCCGCGTGGAGGGTCCGCTGGCAACTCTCCCGACCGTCCACGACCCGCATGAGGCACCCGACGTCCTCGCAGTGAGGCATCCCTGAGGGACTCCCGTTGTACCCGGTCGTGAGAATACGCTTGTCTCGTACCACTACGGCACCGACGGCCAGGCGCGGACAGGTCGAGCGGGTGGCGACCTCGTGGGCGATGCGCATAAAGTACTCATCCCATGAAGGTCGTGCCCGCTTGAGCGCGGCGTGCTCTGCAGAAGTATCTACCGTCGGATCTTTAAAGCGTTCCATACAGCCGGTCTCCCGCGTCGCCGAGCCCAGGCACGATGAAAGCGTTCTCGTCCAGTTCCGGGTCGAGGGCGGCGGCGTAGAAGGTCACGTCGGGATGCTCGCCGGTCACTCGCTCTACGCCCGGCGCGGCAGCCACGGCGTGCAGGCAGGAGATCCAGCTCGCCCCATACTCCTTGAGCTTGGAGAGGGTAGCGGAGAGGCTCCCGCCGGTGGCGAGCATCGGATCCAAAACGAGCACCAGGTACTCGCCAAGCCCGCGCGGCAGGTTGACGTAGTACTCGACGGGCTCGGCGGTCTCCTCGTCCCTCTGCAGGCCCATGAAGCCGACCGTCGCCTCGGGCAGGAGGGCGAGCGCGCCTTCGAGCATCCCGAGGCCGGCACGCAGGACCGGCACCAGACAGACGGGACCGGAGATCTCCTCCACCTCCGTCTCGGCCAGGGGCGTGCGGACGCGCACGACGTTGGTCGGCATCGTGCGTGTGGCATCGGCGACCATGATGAGGGAGAGCTCCTTCATGGCGTGCCTGAACTCTGGCGTGCGAGTGCCCTCGTCGCGCAGCACCTTGAGCTTGTTTCGGGCCAGCGGCCCATCCACCAAGTGCAGGTTCGCTGCCTCAGACATACAGCGGGTAGGCCTCCGTTAGCGCCGTCACACGATCCCGTAGCCCCTCCGTCTCGCCGCGTGCGGCCCCGGCGATGATCTCGGAGATCTCACGCATCTCCTCCTCACCCATCCCGCGCGTCGTCATCGCCGCAGTACCGAGCCTTACGCCGCTCGTCACGGTCGGCGGCTCGGGGTCGTTGGGTATCATGTTCTTGTTGCAAGTGACCCCTATCTGGTCGAGCAACTCCTCCAGCTCCTTGCCGTTGGTACCCGTGTTCCTCAGGTCGATTAGCATCAGGTGGTTGTCCGTCCCCCCGGAGACGAGGTCGAGGCCACCCTCCATCAACCCTTCGGCCATCGCCTTCGCGTTGTCTACTATCCTCCGGGCATAGTCCTTGAACTCCGGCTGCAGAGCCTCCCCGAAGGCGACGGCCTTGCCTGCGATAGCGTGCATCAGCGGACCGCCCTGCATACCGGGAAAGACACGGCTGTTGACCTTCTTGGCGAACTCCTCGCGGCAGAGGATCATGCCGCCCCTCGCCCCCCTCAAGGTCTTGTGGGTCGTCGTGGTAACGATCTCGCAGTACGGCACCGGTGAAGGATGGACGTCCGCCGCGACGAGCCCGGCGATATGGGCCATGTCGGTCAGGAAGTAAGCCCCAACCTCGTCGGCGATCTCGCGGAAACGGTCGAAGTGGAGGATGCGCGGGTAGGCGCTGGCCCCCGCGATAATCATGCGCGGTCTCTCCCGGCGCGCGATCTCTCCAACCTCATCGTAATCTATGTACCCGTCCTCGCCGACCCCGTAATGCACGAAGTCATAAGTGCGTCCGGAGAAGTTAATCTTCATCCCGTGCGTCAGATGACCGCCGTGGGCTAGGTCCATCGAAAGCACCTTGTCTCCGGGTTCGATCAGGGCCGCATAAGCGCCCTCGTTGGCCTGGCTACCCGAGTGCGGCTGCACGTTCACGTGATCCGCCCCAAACAGCTCCCTCGCCCGCTCGATAGCCAGCGTCTCGACTTTGTCGACCTGCTCGCAACCTCCGTAATACCTCTTGCCGGGATAGCCCTCCGCGTACTTGTTCGTCAACACGGAACCCTGCGCGGCCAACACCGCTGCCGAGGCGAAGTTCTCGCTGGCTATGAGCTCGATCGTCGCTCGCTGGCGCTCCAGCTCTCCGTCGAGCGCCGCCTGGACTTCAGAATCAACCTCGGTGTACGGACCTATCATCTTCTACCTCCACCTTAAGCTTAAACGTGGCTCTTACGCGAGCGGAAGCTCTAGTGCCGCTGCAACTCCTGCATTTCCCCGAGCTATTCGGCGACCGTGCGCGCGAGTTCGGCTCTTCGGCATTTGATCTGCGTTTCCTGTCCGCTAGAAAGTATAAACGTTCCTGCTTACGTTTCCCGCACACATTCATACACGCGCCGATACCTCCGGCTACAGAGCGCTCCTCTTAGCATTATCTCTTGCTCTTACCGCTTAGACGGAAGAGTTCCTCGTTGCCCAGGTTCATCGTGGAGCGCAGGAGTTGTATCCTGCCTCCTGAGAGGTCAACGACCGCCGACGCCTCTCCGCCGCCCGACTCACCTTCGACGACGAAATCCGCAAGGTTAGAGATCTCTGGCTCCACCTCTCTCAAGGAGCGGGGGGCGTTCTCGCCGGAACGGTTGGCGCTCGTAGCATAGAAGGGCGCCCCGTAGGAGAGGAGCAACGTCCGAACCACGGGATGGTCGGGCACCCGCACGCCGACGGTACCGCCGTCACTCGCGTCCAGCACCAGGGTAAGCGCACCGGGCCAGAAGCGATTAGCGAGGGAGTGAGCCAGCACCGGCACCTCCCGAGCTAGGCCAAACGCGTCTCTTTTAGACGCGCAGAGCAGGGCGATCGGCTTGTCGGGGTTGCGGCCCTTGATCTCCGTGAGCCGATCTATCCCTCTCTCCCCCGCTACGAGCCCGACAACCGTCTCCGTCGGTACGACCCCCACCTTGCCCTCGCGCAGGAGCTTTGCGGCCTCCTCGACCGAGGCCAACCTCAATCCGGCCCCCACCATAGCAGAACGGCTCGCGGCGAACCGGCCAAATCCGTGTGCGTCCCGAGCGGTGTGTAACCAGCGCGCCGCCCCAACTCCAGTACGTCTTCTGTCTGTCCGTCCCCTACCTCAAGCACCACATCCGCCCCGTTTGCTAGCAGCGGTTTTGCCTCGGTTAAGATGCGCCTGTAGAAGTCGAGTCCGTCCGGGCCGCCATCCAGCGCGGTCGACGGATCCCAGTACCGAACCTCCGGCGCAAGCCTATGAAGGTCGTCGCTCCTGATATACGGCGGGTTGGAGATAAGCACCTCGATACTCTTATCTAACTCATCGAGACCTGACACGAGATCGATGTGGTAGAGGTGTAAGGTGACGCCCGCGCGGTCGGCGTTTTTGCGAACCGTTTTTAAGACTCCGTATGAGTTATCGGTAGCATGCACCTCGCAGAGCGGACGCTCCTGAGCGACGGAGATGGCGATCGCGCCTGAGCCCGCGCCGACATCAAGAACGCGGCAAGAGCCCTTCCGGCGATCCACGGCTCCAAGCACAGCCTCGACAACGCTCTCGGTATCCGGGCGGGGAATGAGAGTGTGCTCGTCGAGCATCAGTTCGAGGTTACGGAAATAGGCACGACCGAGGATGCGCTGCACGGGCTCGCGTTTCAGACGACGGGAGATCCAGGTCTCATACAAAGTTGCCTGGTCCCTGCTCAAAGGCTTCTCGAAAGCAGCTAGATCGCTCCGCCCGATGCCGAGAAGTTCGGAGAGAAGCACCTCGGCGGAGACGCGCGCCTCTGGAACTCCGGCCTCTTCGAGCCTCCGGGCGGCGTCACGAACGAGTCGGCGGGCCTCTCGATCATCACGAGGGGTTAGTCTAGACCGAGGCTCCATCACCGTTCGCCCCGGCAGCGATCTTATCGGCCCGCTCCTTGGCGGACAAAGCCCGGGTAAACTCTTCGAGGTCACCACCCAAAGTCGCCTCCAGATTGTGAGATGTAACGCCTACGCGGTGATCGGTAATGCGCCCCTGGGGGAAGTTGTAGGTGCGCACCTTCGCCGAGCGGTCGCCCGAACCTACCTGGGCGAGACGCATCTCTCCCTGCTGCTTCGCCCGCTCTTGCATCTCGCGCTCAAGAAGTCGGGACTTCAAGATGCGCATCGCCTGTTCCTTGTTCTGGAGCTGACTCTTCTCGTTCTGGCAGGTAACCACCAGCCCCGTAGGCTTGTGCGTGATCCTGACCGCCGAGTCTGTCGTGTTCACGCTCTGCCCACCAGGACCGCTGGAACGGTAAACGTCGATCTCAAGGTCATTCTGAGCGACTTCGACCTCCACGTCCTCTGCCTCTGGCATAACGGCCACCGTTGCCGTCGAGGTGTGAATACGCCCCTGACTCTCGGTCTTCGGGACCCTCTGCACCCGGTGCGTACCGCCTTCGTGCTTGAAGACGGAGTAGGCACCATCACCCTCTATTTCAACTATAACTTCTTTATACCCTCCAACCTCGGCCGGGTTAGAGGAGAGGGTATGGTGTTTGAAGCCGAGGCGTTCAGCGTAACGAGTATACATCTCCTGAAGCTGACCGGCGAAGAGGGCTGCCTCATCGCCGCCTGTGCCGGCCCTTATCTCGACTATCACGTCCTTATCGTCGTTCGGGTCGCGATCTACGAGCTCGGTACGAATCTTCTCGGTCAACTCCTCGACCTTTTGCTCCGCCGTTTGGGCTTCCTCCGCGAAGAACTCTCTCTCCTCAGCCGTCTCGGCTGTGGAGAGCAACTCTCGCGCCTCCCCGCCCTCCTCGATGGCGCTTAGAAGCTCCTCAGACAGCTCCGCGCCGCGTCTCATGCGCGCGTGCTCCTTGGCAACCTCAGCGTAACGACGCTGATCAGAGTAAATGTTTGGGTCGGAGAGCTCGTCGGTGAGCGCCTTGTGGCGCCCGAGCGTCTCCTTTGCGAGTTTTACTACCTGATTATCCATAAGTTCTCAAGTTAGATTACGAGTTGCCCTGTGGCATCCGGCTTTATTCGAGCCTCCTCTTCCTTGTCGAGGACCGTCTTCAAGGAGGCCATCGCAACCTCGACCATCTCGTCGGTCGGCTCCCTGGTGGTGAGCCTTTGGAGCTGCAAGCCGGGCCATATCAAAGCCTTGACTACGGGGTTGTTCTGGTTCTTCGCGCTCCACATAATGAACTCAAAGGCTATACCGGCGACCAAGGGTATCACCAGTACACGGCTTAGCACCGCTTCCACCCACCAGTCTATGGGGAGCAGGCTAAAGACCAGAATGCTCAGGACCAGCACGTAGAGGACGAAGCTCGTCCCGCACCGGACGTGGCTCGTATCGAGCTTGCGAGCATTCTCTGGGACGAGATCCTCGCCCCTTTCATAGACCTTTATCGCCTTGTGCTCGGCGCCGTGGTAGGCGAAGAAGCGTTTGATGTCCTTGCTCGCCGCCGTGATACCGACGAGATAGAGCATAAAGATCCCGATCCTGAGCGCGCCCTCGACGAGGTTGAAGATGATGGGGTTCTCGATCGAGTCCCCGATCAGGTAACCCATCCCCTTCGTCCCCAGAACAGGCGCTGCAAGGAAGAGCAAGAACGCCAGCCCCAGGCCGACGAGCATCGTGATGGCGATCTCCTTTTTGGAGAGGTCCTCCTCCTCGCCGAGCGCTATATTGGTAGAGAGGGTCAGCGCCTTCATACCGAGCCACATGGTCTCGGCGAGCGAGAGGAACCCTCGTATTATGGGCAGTCTGAAGAGTTTGCTCTTCCTCGTAACCGACCGAAATGGCTCCGCCTGGATGTCCACATCGCCAGCGGGCGTTCTGACAGCGATCCCCCAGAAGTTGGGGGATCGCATCAGTACGCCCTCCATTATTGCCTGTCCGCCGACCCTCAAGAGCTTAGCCTCTATTCGAACGGGCTTGACGGTTCCTGAAGCGCTGCACCCTACCGCCGCTGTCCATTATGCGCTGCCTGCCCGTGTAGAACGGGTGGCAGTTGGAGCAGACGTCTACCGTGATCGAATCACCCGCCGTCGAGCGGGTCTCGAAGTCGGTGTTGCAACTCGTGCAATGTACCCGCGTCATCGTGTACTCAGGATGTATATCTGTCTTCATTTGAAACCTCCGTTTTTGATGCTATCTGCTTATTCTATTACGCCTGTAAAGAGGGGGAGGAGGGCGGTATGAAAACACGCCCTCCTCACGAGAGGCTAGACCTTATTAGCTACGAACCCGCTGCAGTTCACGCAGGAACTCGGCGTTCGTGCGGGTCTCCTTGAGCTTCTGTATAAGCAGCTCTACCTTCTGGTCAGCGCCCAAAGCGCCCAGGATGCTCCTGACCTGCCAGACCCGTTGCGCCTCGGCGGGCTCCATGAGCAACTCTTCCTTACGAGTCCCCGAGTCCTCTATGTTGATGGCCGGGTAGATCCGCTTGTTCGCCATCTTGCGGTCTAGGTGCAGCTCCATGTTGCCCGTGCCCTTGAACTCCTCGTAGATCACCTCGTCCATCCGGCTTCCCGTGTCGACGAGCGCGCTCGCGAGGATCGTGAGCGAGCCGCCGTCCTCGATGTTTCGAGCCGCGCCGAAGAACTTCTTCGGCGGATAGAGCGCCGCCGAGTCAACGCCGCCGGAGAGAATACGCCCGGAGGCCGGGGCGGCGAGGTTGTAGGCGCGCGCGAGACGCGTGATCGAGTCGAGCAGCACCACGACGTCGTCACCCTCCTCGACAAGCCGCTTGACCCTCTCTAGCACGAGTTCGGCCACCGCTATGTGGTTGTCCGCAGGCTGGTCGAAGGTAGAGGAAACGACGGTCGCCTCCGCCACGCTCCGCTCCCAATCTGTAACTTCCTCCGGACGCTCGTCGGCAAGCAAGACGAAGAGCTTGGTCTCCGGGTAGTTCGCAGCGATGCTCTGGGCGATCTGCTTGAGGATCGTCGTCTTTCCGGCCTTCGGCGGCGAGACGATTAGACCGCGCTGGCCCTTGCCTATGGGAGCGGTGAGGTCTATGACGCGCGGGGCTATATCATTCGGCTTCCACTCCAGACGCAGTCGCTCCATGGGGTAAAGCGGGGTAAGGTTGTCGAAGTTCTGCCGGTAGCGGCCCTTCTGCGGCTCGACGCCGTTGACGGACTCTATTCTTACCAGGGCCGGATACTTCTCTCCGTCGCGAGCAGGACGAATCTGTCCGACCACGTAGTCCCCGCGCCTGAGGCTGAACCGCTTTATCTGCGAGGTGGAGACGTAAACGTCCCCCTTACCCTGACTGTAGCCGTTGGTGCGTAAGAAGCCAAAACCATCCGGCAGAACGTCGAGGATGCCGCTCTGGGCCTGCCCCTCCTGCTGCTGGCGGCCATCACCACGCTCGCCCTTCTCGCGACGCCCGTCCCGGCGATCTCCGCCCTTGTCGCGGCCTCGCTGTTGCTTCTGCTCCTGACGGCGATGCTGAACCTCTTCAGGGGCCGCGATAGCCGTATCGGCTTCCCCAAAGGGGTCTGTGTGAGCCTCCGTAGGCTGGGGCGCAGCTCCGTTAGTTGCTTCGCCGTTCGAGCTAGTCTCTGGGACTGCCGTCTCACTGAGAGCGGTTCCCTGAACGGCGGCCCCTTCTACGGGGGATGCAACAGGGCCGCCGACGTTGGAGGCGGGTTGCTGGTCGCCAGCCTGCTCGGTAGCCGTCTTGTAGATAAGCTCCGCCAACTGGGGCTTGCGGTACTTGCGATACCCTGTAATACCGAGTTGCGAAGCGATCTCGTGCAGATCGCTCAAGGGTTTACGCTCGAGGGTGGATAACTCCGTCATCTAGTCTACCTCTCTCGTCTTGCTACGACACAAAGTGCTCGTTGGAACGTTCTTCTTCAAGATTTCTAAAGCTGGAAGCCCTGTATGCCCACGTTGGGTTCGAGGGCGTGAATGGTATCTATGAATCGTACCATACGAGGCCCTGTGGACACGACCACCGTGTGGGTACGGGCACCCCCGCGGAAGTAGCGCACACCCTGAAGGGTCTCCCCCGGCGTTATGCCCGTAGCTACGAAGATCACTTCGTCACCCCGAACCAAATCGTCCAACGCAAGCTTCTTTTCGGGGTCTTGGAGGCCATATTCTTTTAGCTTCTCTACCTGCGACCGCTGAGTGGGCCACATCTTGGCTTGTATCTCGCCACCTAAACATTTTATAACCGCCGCAGCCAACACGCCCTCAGGCGCGCCTCCGATACCGATAATCGCGTGCAACTCCGACCCATGCAGACCGACCGCGATCGCGGGCGTAAGATCCCCCTCGGGTCGGAGCTGTATGCGTGCTCCGGTCCCCCTGATCTCCTCGATAAGACCCTCGTGGCGCTCCCTATCCAGCACTGCCACGGTTATCTCCGATGGCTTACGGCCGTGAGCTTCGGCGATGGCGCTTATGTTCTCGGTCACGGGCGCGTCTATGTCTATACATCCACGGGCTCTTGGCCCGACGATGAGCTTGCTCATATACATGTCCGGCGTCCTTAGCATCGTACCCTGGGACGACGCCGCCACCGCTGAGATGGCCCCCTGCTGCCCCCGCGCTAGAAGATGCAGGCCCTCAACCGGCTCTACCGCAAGGTCTATCGCTGCCTCTCCCGAACCCAACTCATCCCCAACGCTCAAGATGCCCGGCCGGGTTTTCAGCCTGCGAACCTCCCCCTTTTCGTCGAGCCGCTCCTCGCGCAAGATCGCTACCTGTCCACCGACATCAAGCTTATCGAGCTCCTCCCGGAAGACCTCCGTAGCCAGGGTGTAGGCTTTCTCCGGTGCGCCCGCCCCCTCCAGTCGTGCCACGCTAAGGGCAACCTTCTCGGTTACTAACACGTAGTCGACGGTTGAAGCAACTATGTCGCCAGAGTGCAACCTAGCAGCGCTCATTGAGAGAAGATCATCCAACCTCCCGTACCCGACAAGATCATGGGTGCAGTAGAACTCCTGGTTCTATGCGCGTTCTTCGTCGAGATAGTGCGGAACGGCCAAGGAACTTAGCCCTTTCGGCCGGTACATCGTAGGATTATTGTACACCGCCGGGTGCTAAAGGGCCACTCACGCCTCCCGTGAATCCAACGGCTACATCCTCGGCGAGCCCTAGTAGGGCCGTGTCGATTCCGCCATAACCCTCAACAGCGATAGGCTCGTTGTCACAGTACAAGACGGGTTTACCCTCCTCCGCTCCCCGCCTCGTCACTACGTCTACCGCCGCCGCTTTTATCTCAGTCAAGTAAGCCTCCACCCCGAGACCCTGCATCTCCCGCAGATCCCTCTCCAGCCTCCTCCGGTCGGAGAGCGACCCCGATACTGCGACCACCTCGCACCCGTAACGTTCCTCCAAATACCTGGCGAGGACCTCGAGAATCGCTGCGGGCGCGGTCGATAAGTATGCTAACTTGCGTCCCCTGATCTCGCCTACCGGCCGCGGCCTGAAGACCGTCGGGATAACCTGCAGTCCGGGCTTTACCCCGCGCACCGCCTCCACAATCCTCTCTACCCTCTGCGCGTCCGCCATCGGCTCCTCGCTCATCGTGAGCAGCAAGAGGTCTGACACGAGCAAACGATAGGCTCCCAAAAAGCCTGTTATGTACTGCGGGTCCTGGTTTGCGCCCGCGACGAGTACGCGCGCCCCGACCGCGACCGGCGGAACCGCCGCCCCCGACCCATCGAAGAGCGTCATTCCGGTCTCGAGCGAGTTCGCGAGCCTCGCCCCTTCAAGCACGTTAGACACGAACGGCGCCCCTGCGAGTCCGCCGCCGCAACGCCTGCAGCCGACGGTCACGACACGGCTCAAGGCGGCCGTCTCGTAGCAGTCACTCGCCGCGTGCGCTCCTTTCTCCAGGGCTTCGAGCAGGTAACCGCTCCCGACCTCCATATAGTCGCCCCGGATCACCTCCGGCTCCGCGGGCCCGCCCCTGCCCATCGAGACGACCCCGGGCGCAAAACCGTTCCTAGCGAGGAGCCGAGCCAGGTAGCCCGAGATCGCCGTCTTTCCAACCCTCTTTCCCGTCCCGATCACGGCCAGCGACGGCTTAGTCGAGACCTCATGGCACTCCGGTGGCCAGAGGTCGAAATCGCTTCCCCTGTACCTCGCCCCCGCCGCCAGGGCCAGCGACGCTATCCGCATCCGCTCTCCGTAGCCTACGACCGGCTCGTCCGAGAGGTCTACCACCACTTCGATCTCGTACTCACGCAACGCTCTCTCGACCGCCGAGACCGGGTCCCTGCCCACGACGAGCGGAAGACCATAGTCCGTCCCCTCCTTGAGCTTCTCCGTTCCGCCCAGAAAGGCTGCGGCCACGCCCCTGATGTCCAGGGACTGCTCCACGCTCGCCATCGCGTCGAGGACTACGGGCGGGTAGTGCTCACCGTCTATGAGAAAGAGCGCCCGCACGGTGCAGGAGGGGCTAACGGTCACCCAGGCCGCTACCATAGGGGGAGCTGGGGACCTCCGTGTCTATCCTGTCCTCGAAGCGCGAGTACTCGTGGGTGTCGGCGTCGAAGTCAACGATCAGCTCGCGTTCCTTGAACGGGTACTTGCGAAAGACTTTGACCCTACCGTTCTCTATCTCGATGATGTTGTAGCAGGGCCGGGTGTTACCTCTGAGGCGCGTCGTCGAAGCGGTCCCGGCATTCACGACGAACATGTTCTCCAACCTCCACGAGTACGGCACGTGCTTGTGCCCGGAGAGGACTAGATCCACGCCCAGCCCCGCCAGAAGCTCGAGAATGTCCCCCGCATCGAAGATGATGTTGCGTTCACGGCCCGTGCCGGGAATCGGGATAAGGTGATGGTGAACAACGAAGATCTTGAGCTTATCCCCCGCGTTCTTGAAGCAGTCCCGGATAAAGCTGTAGTGCTCGCGCCCCAACCGCCCATCGTTCAGGTCCGGCTCAGAGGAATCCACCCCGACCATAATCGCCTCGTCGAACTCGATTACCGAGTAGCGCTCGCCGAAGAGCCGTTCGAAGTGTATGTAACCCACGTTTCGGGAGTCGTGGTTACCCGGAATTACCATCAGGTTCTCGCACCTGAAACGCCCCACATACTCGGCCGCCTGCTCGAACTCCTGCCGGTAGCCCGCATCGGTGAGATCGCCGGAGACCACCACCGCCGTCGGCTCCAGGTCGTTGATCTCCAAGATCGAACGCTCCAGAAGGTCCGGTATAAAGTACGCGCTGCCGCAGTGGATATCGCTAATTTGGCAAATAGTCAAACGCCCGCTTGCGCTCATAAACCCCCAGGATCTCCTGCCCTGAAACCGCCTTAAGAAGTATAACAGAGCCTCCTATACACCTGCCCCGCTACCCTCCGGGTGTGCTTCAGCCTGCTCTAACTCAACTAATGCGCCGGAGAAGCTTTCCTACATCCTCTCGGGCGCTTCGACCCCCAGCAGACCGAGGCCGATGCCGAGCACGTTCTTGGTTCCCGCGCACAGGGCGAGTCTCCGCGCCCGCACCTCCTCGTCATCGACCAGGACCTGATGCACCGTGTAGAACCTGTGAAAGCGGGTAGCCAGCGTCTCCAGGTAGGTAGGCAAGGGATGGACCTCCCTGCGCGAGGCAGCACCCTCTATCACGCGCGGCAGATCGAAGAGCTCCAACAGCAACGCCCGCTCCTCAGGCGCGAACTCCCCTGGCGGTACCTCCCCGATCTCCTCCGGGTTCAATCCCGCCCGACGGAAGATGCTCGCGATGCGCGCGTGAGCGTACTGCACATAGTAGACCGGGTTCTCGTCGGACTGCTGAACGGCCACCGCGAGGTCGAAGTTCATCTCGGTGCGGTGTGAGGAGCGCACGTAGAAGTAGCGAGCCGCGTCCACCCCGACCTCGTCCAACAGCTCGTCCAGGGTGACGAACGTCCCAGCCCGTTTGCTGACCTTGACCTGCTCCCCGCCGCGTACGAGCTTAACCAGGCGGACCAGCTCGACGTCCAGAAAGTCCTCCGGCAGCCCCAGGGCCACGAGGCCCGCCCGGATACGCGGCGGATAACCAGCATGGTCCGCGCCGAGCACATCCACGGCGGTCCCGAAGCCACGCTGCCACTTGTCTCGATGATACGCGAGGTCCGGCGCCATGTAGGTATAAGAGCCGTCCTTCTTTACTAGCACCCGGTCCTTGTCGTCCCCCAGCTTCGACGAAGCGAGCCACAGGGCACCCTCGCTCTCGTAGACATGTCCGCTCTCTTTGAGCTTCCCGATGAGGTCTTCGATCGCGCCGGACTCGTAGAGGCTCTTCTCGTTGAAGTAGCTATCGAAGGAGGCGCGGACACGGACTAAGGTCTCTTTTATCCTTGTCATACACCACTGAGTGGCGAACGCCATGATCTCTGGAAGTGTCGCCTCTGGCGATACGAGAAGATGCTTGTCGTCATCCCTCTGTCTGAGGCTTTCGGCGATCTCCCGGATATACTCGCCTCTATACAGGGACTCGGGGGCTGAGACGGGCCATTCGCGTTCAAAGAGTTCGGCATAGCGGGCAGCGACCGACTCGCCGAGCAGGCGGATCTGATTTCCCCCGTCGTTGAAGTAGTATTCGCGCACGACCTTCCTCCCGGCGGCCCCGAGGATACGCGCGAGCGAATCTCCATAAGCGGCGTGCCGTCCGTGCGCCACCGTCATCGGCCCCGTAGGATTGACACTGACATACTCAAGCAGGACCGGCGTCCCCGACGGCTCTCGTCTCCCGTATCTCTCCCGCGCCGTCAGCAACGCGAGAAGTTCCTCCCCGAGAGCGCCCGAAGCTAGCCGAAAGTTGATAAATCCCGGCCCCGCTACCTCGACGCTCTCCAGAAAGGGAGCGTTCAACGCTTCCGCGACAGCCTGGGCAACCTCGCGAGGGTTGCGCCTGAACAACCTCGCGTTCGCCAAGGCCAGATTCGTCGCGTAGTCCCCGTATGCATGGTTAGGCCGCTCGACATGGACGCTCTCCAACTCGATCCCGTACGCTTCCCGGACCGCCCCCCTCAGCGCCCCCGCTACCCTCTCTTCCAGCACCGATCTACTAGCCATCGCGCCCCAGCAGGTCGTCGAGCAGGCTCTTGTTCTCCGTCGCCAGACGCTCCGTCTCCTCGCGGTCGTGCGCGAAGCTCACCTCTAAGACGTCTCCCTCACGCGTCCCCTGAGGCAGCAACTCTCGCCGCACGTCGAAGCTGCGCCGTCCCTCCGGGTAGAGCACCAGCAGGGCCATCTCGTCGTCCTCGAACCTGTCTAACTGAACTCGCATATACGATAGGTATGTTACCGCTTTTTTAACGGTCGGTTTCGCTTCTCAATAGCCTGTAGAGAGCGAGACGTACCCTTACACTCTAGGGCAGCGAGTACCGAACCGTATGGTCACTACTGAGGCTAGTAGTGGTACTTCTCGCCCCGGCTTATCTTCGACGCCCGGTAGAGCTGTTCGAGTAGTACCACACGCGCCAAAGCGTGCGGTAATGTGATCTGGCCGAACGAGATGAGCGCATCGGCCTCTCTCAAGAGCTTCGGCGAGAGCCCCAGCGAGCCGCCCAACACGAAGACGACGTGACTGCGGCCCGAGAGCCCCAGAGAGTCGAGCCTCTGCGCCAGCTTCTCGGAGGAGAGCGCTTCGCCCCGCTCGCGGTCCAGGGCTATCTTGTATGCCCCCGATGGCACCTGCTTGAGGAGCTTTCTCGCCTCTAAATTTAAGACTTCCGCGGCGGTACGGCGATTCAAGTCCTCCTCCGCAACTTCTACCACCTCCACGGCGAAGGATCGGCGCAGGCGTTTGAGGTAGTCGTGCGCGCCATCGGCGGCCCAACCCTTCAAGGAGCCGACGGCGACTATGGTCGCCCGCCGGATCATCTAATCCATGCCGAAGAGACGCGCCTCACCCTCTACATAGCGATAGACGTACTCGCGGCTCGCAAGCGGCTCTCCCACCTCGATCCAGGGCGTGGGGTGCCCGGCGACCGCGGCCCGCACCCTTACCCCGGCATACCCGGCCGCCTTGAGCGCCTTGTGCGCCGTGCCGCACGCCCTCATCGGTGAGTTGTTCTTCTCCGAGAGGTGAGCGAGCACGAGATCCTTCAGCCCGTGCGGGGCCAGCACGCTTGCCACCTCGGCGGCCTGGTGATTGGAGAGGTGTCCGCGCGCCGAAGCGACCCGCCTCTTGAGGTCTGCCGAGTACGGCCCGCCCCAGAGCCATTCGAGGTCGTGGTTGGCCTCCAACACCAGCGCGTCCGCCCCGCGTAGGCACCGCAGAGTCTCGGGACCGACCTCGCCGAGGTCGGTCGCTAGCGCGGCCGTCACCTCCCCGTCAGAGAGGCGCAAGCCATAAGTCGGGGCATCGTGCGGAACCTCGAAGAAGTCGGCAGAGATGCTACCGATGTCGAGGTCCTCGTCAGGCTCGATCCTCGCGGCGCCCGCAACAGCCTCCGCCACCCCGGGTGCCGCGTACAGCGGTACGCTCTGCTCGCGCAACAGGGACCTTATGCCGGAGGTGTGATCCGCGTGGCCGTGCGTTACGAGCACGGCGTGAACGTCGTCGAGGCCGCGTCCGACGCGCGCCAAAAGAGCCTTTATGCGTCGACACGAAATCCCCGCGTCCACCAGAAGCCCTCGTCCGCCGGCTTCGATATACGTTGCGTTGCCCGAGCTGCCGCTCGAGAGGACACTAAAACGCAGAGCTAGCCTCCG
>CADCVD010000014.1 GCA_902806055.1 uncultured Rubrobacteraceae bacterium | reverse complement strand
TTGGTCAGGGCGTTTCGCAGGATCTGGCTTATCCGGCCTTCTGTGAGGTTCAAGGCTTTACCGATCTCCTTCAACGTGAGGCCCTCATAGAAGTAGAAAGTAGCAACCACGCGCTCCTGCTCGTCTACAGCGGTTTGCACTGCTATTGATCCACTTAGCATATCGGTGCATGGGATCCTAATTGGGAAGCTCTCCTCATAAGGGTTAGCACACCAACGGGGCAGACGGGTCAACTGCACTGCAAACCGCTATAACCTTCGCCGGTTGGGGTCAGAGGACACCGGCATAACTCAGACGGTGTGCCCGGCAAGGTCCCGCCTCCCGCAAGGACGCCCGATGCTCCCGCGTCCCGTACCCTTTGTTACGCTCGAAGCCGTATTCTGGATGCGGTCTGGCCAGAGCTAGCATCGCCCCGTCGCGCAGCACCTTCGCCATCACGCTCGCCGCAGCGACCGCGGCACTCTTGCTGTCCGCCCCAGGCCGACACTCGATCTCGTCATCGAGCTTGAATTTGCCGTCTGCCAGAGAACACTCGCAGTACGGGCGCACGAGTTCTAGAACTCGCCTGAGAGCCTCTCTATTCGCGGCACCCACCCCGTGAGCGTCGATCCACCACGCCGGAAAAGCTACAAAAGAGAGAGCTTCGGCGCCTTCGAGCACCTCGCTGTAGAGCTCCTCCCGAAGAGCTGGGCTGAGCGCCTTGGAGTCGTTGATCCCTGACACCTCCGTCTCCCCGAGGACGGCCGCCGCCGCGACCAGTGGGCCGGCGAACGCTCCGCGTCCAGCCTCATCCGCTCCAGCTAGCGGGCCGCCCCGCTCCGCTATCCACGCTGCATCGAACGCGTAGAGGGCGTCGCTGTCGGAGCGACGCCCTCTATTTACAACCTTCTTCACCCTGTCTGCCGTGGCGCTCAGGTAGCTTTCTTGACGCGAGCCTTCTTACCGACCTTCTCCCGGATGTAGTAGAGCTTCGCCCGGCGGACGGCGCCGCGCGAGACAACGTCTATACCAGCAATCTTCGGCGAGTGCAGCGGAAAGACACGCTCGACCGGCACCCCGAAGGAGTTTTTACGCACGGTGAACGTCTCGTTGATGCCGCCGCCCTTGCGCTGGATGCACAAGCCCTCGAAGTTCTGAACTCGCTCTCTGTTTCCCTCGATCACGCGGTAGCGTACCCTTACCGTGTCCCCTGCCCGGAACTGCGGCAAGCTGCTCTGTTCGATGTTCTCGCTCGTGATCACGCTTGTCTCCTCTCGTGGATGATACCTGGAACCTCGAGCAAGAGATGGTTCTACTCCGCCTCTTTGCGTCTGCCATCACCAGCTTCGGCCCGGGCTATCGCTCTCCCGCGGGCCTCTTCTTGACGCCAGGCGCGGATTCGCTCGTGGTTGCCGGATAATAACACGGCCGGCACCTCCTCTCCATCCCACACCGCGGGCCGTGTGTACTGCGGCGGCCCCAGTTCATGCTTGCGAGAGAACGACTCGCCCACGAGGCTCTCTGAGTTCCCGAGCGCTCCGTCGAGCAACCTTATAACCGCATCGGACAGAGCAGCAGCGACGATCTCGCCGCCCGAGAGTACGAAACTACCCAGCGAGATGGCCTCGGTCGCGAGCACGCCACTTACCCGCTCGTCCATCCCCCCGTACCGCCCACAGACCACGGTCAGCCCCTGCCCGCCTTCGATCCCCTGCGCGAGCTCCCAGACGTAGTCCTGCTCTAGCTCTCGCCCGCCGGGCTCGGTAACGACGACGCGTCTCAACTCGCGCACCTGGCGGGCCGGGACCCCGTAAACCTCTTCAAAGGCCCGAACCACCACGTCTACCCGTATCACCATCCCCGCTCCGCCGCCGAATGGCGCGTCGTCTATCCTGCCTCCGGGTGCATATTCACGCAAGTCGAACGTCCTGAACGCCAATAACCCACGCTCGATGGCTCGCCCTACCACCCCGAGGCGCACCGTAGCCTCGACCGCCTCCGGAAAAACGCAGAAGACATCTATGCTCTTCACTCTTGCGCCTCCGAGAGGCTTGCTACAATCCGTCCCCCTCCAAGGTCCACCTCCGGGACGTGCTCGTAGGTGAAAGGGAGGTAGCGCTCCTGACCTTCGTCGTTTACCACCAGGATCTCGTGCGCGGGCGTCTCGAGCACCTCCGCTACGCTCCCCAGATACTCACCCGAGATGCTAAAAACGTCGAGTCCGACGAGGTCGCCCACGTAGAACTCCTCTTCCTCGGGCGAGTCCAGCTCCTCGCGCTCCAGACGCATCTCGAAACCGCGCAGGGATGCCGCAAGGTCGCGATCGGTTACGCCTTCCAAGTCTACGAGAAAGCCTTTGGGGGTCTCGCGCGCGGCGAGTATACGATATCTCTCCCCATTGACCTCCGGCTCGACGCCTTCTCTGAGATGACGCCCCGAGCCCGGAGCCTTCACCCGCATCGTACCCCTCACCCCGTGTGGGGAGGCGATAAGCCCGATCACCACCGGGTCGATGAGCTCGACCACGACGCTTAGTCCGCAACCTCCACGTTGACGCGCCTGTCGAGCTTCACGGAGGCCGCCTTCACTACCGAGCGGATAGCTTTGATGGTTCTCCCCTGACGCCCGATGACCTTGCCGATATCGTCGGGCGCCACGTGCAGGGTAAGGTCCACTCTGGAGTCAGTCTCCTTCGCTTCTACCTCGACCCTATCCGGCTCGTCCACCAGGTTGCGAGCCAGGAAGAGGAGCAAATTCTCGAGCTGGCGCAAACCCGTTCCTCCGGTCTTAGAGGGCACCGGAGATCTTCAGAAGCTTCTTGACTTGGTCAGTCGGCTGAGCGCCTTTGCCGAGCCACTCCTTAGCCTTCTCGACGTCTACGTTGATCTCCGAAGGCTGAGTAAGAGGATTGTACGTCCCGACGCGATCTATAAACGCCCCGTCGCGTGGGCTCCTCGCGTCAGCCACCACTATCCTATAGAAGGGAGCCTTCTTGGAGCCGTGCCTCGCCAGCCTTATCTTTACTGCCATTGCTACCTCACCTCTCAGTTATCTCATGTTGAACGGCATGCGCGGCATCCGCCTCGGCGCCCCGCTCTTGCCCATCTGCTTCATCATCTTCTGCATCTGCTGGAACTGCTTGACGAGCTTCTGGACGTCCTGCTGGGTCGAGCCGGAACCGCGCGCTATCCTACGCGCCCGGCTCGGATTCTGCAACAACCTCGGGGTCCGACGCTCCTGAAGCGTCATAGAGGTTATCATCGCCTCGACCCTTGAGAGCGCCTTGTCGTCCAGATCGTCCAGGTTCGCCCCCTGAAGCTGCTTGTTTAGGCCCGGGATCATGCCGAGCAGGCTCGAGAGCGGACCCATCTTCTTTATCATCTGCATCTGCTTGAGGAAGTCCTCGAAGTCGAACTTGCCCTGCAGAAGTTTCTTGCTCTGCGACTCGGCCTCCTGGCGATCCATCTGGCCCTCGGCCTTCTCGATGAGGGTGAGCACGTCCCCCATGCCTAAAATGCGCCCCGCCATACGGTCCGGGTAGAAGTAGTCGAACTCGCTCATCTTCTCGCCCTCGCTGGCGAACTTGATCGGCCGTCCAGTCACCGAGACAACCGAGAGAGCAGCCCCTCCGCGGGCGTCGCCGTCGAGTTTTGTCAGCACCATCCCGTCGAAGTCCGCGTACTCCTGGAACGACTGTGCCACCTCGACCGCGTTCTGCCCCGTCACTACGTCCAGCACCAGCAAGACCGAATGCGGCTTCACCCCCTGCCGGACGCGCTTGATCTCTTCCATCATGTCCTGGTCCAGTACCTGTCGGCCTGCCGTATCCACGATGACGAAGTCGTAGCCGCCGTCCCGCGCGGCCTTCACGCCCCGCTCGGCTATCTCCTCGGGTTTGGGCTCCGTACCCTCCGTATACACCGGGACGTTAAGTTCTTTACCGAGCTGCTGAAGTTGGTCTATCGCCGCCGGCCGATACGTATCGCAAGCCACCAGATAAGGATGCTTCCCGAGCTTCCTCACAAAGAGGGCGAGCTTACCGGCGGTCGTCGTTTTCCCGTGACCGTTCAGGCCGGCGAGCATCACCGTAGTAGGCGGCCTGGAGGCGAACGAGAGTTTGCTCGCCTGCCCGCCCATGAGGTTCGCGAGCTCCTCGTTGACTATCTTCACGACCTGTTGGCCCGGGCTCAGGGCCTTCGAGACCTCGGCGCCCGTCGCCCGCTCGCGCACGTTGCTCACGAATTCCTTGACGACGGCATAGTTTACGTCCGCCTCAAGCAGGGCCAGACGGATCTCACGCGTCACCTTCTTCACCTGGTCCTCGGTAAGGTTGCCGCTGCCGCGTACCCCGTCGAGGGCCGATCCGAGCCTCTCGCTTAACGTATCGAACATCTACAGATCTCCAAACAGCGCTTCCGCGAACTCTCGCGCCTCGAAGGGGTGCAGATCGCCTATCTGCTCACCGACCGAGATCATCTTTATAGGCACCCCCACTTCGCTGGCTATAGCCAGCGCGATACCACCCTTCGCCGTCCCATCAAGCTTGGTCAGAATGATTCCGGTGACACCTGCGACGTCCTGAAAGAGCTTAGCTTGCCTCAACCCGTTTTGCCCCGTGGTCGCGTCGACGGTAAGCAGCACCTCATGCGGCGCCCCCGGCAGCTGGCGGTCTATAACCCGCCTCACCTTGTCGAGCTCCGCCATGAGGTTGACCTTCGTGTGCAACCTTCCGGCGGTATCTATGAGCAAAACGTCCGCGCCGTCTCTTTTGGCCTCTTCGACCGCCTCATGGGCGACGGACGCGGAGTCCGCGCCTCGTTCGCGCGCGATGACCTTCGCCCCTGTCCTCTCACCCCAGGTCTGAAGCTGCTCAATTGCCGCCGCCCGGAAGGTATCGCCCGCCGCGAGCATGATCTTACCCGGCAAGAAGCTGACGAGCTTCCCGATGTTAGTCGTCTTTCCTGTACCGTTCACCCCGACCATCAGGACAACGGTGGGCTTGTGAGAGAGGTCCATCTCGATCGGCTTGTCCAGCATACGGGTCGCGTGCTGAATCATCAGCTCCCGAAGCTCCTTGCCGCTCGTGATGTTCCTCTCCAGCGCTTCCTGTTCCAGCTCGGCGACGAGCTTCGCGGTGGTCTGCACCCCTACGTCGGAGGTGATGAGGATCTCCTCGACCCTCTCCCAGAACTCCTCGTCCTCGGCGTCCTTGAACTCGGCCATCGCCGCGTTCAACTGTCCAACGAACGACTCGCGGCTTCGACGCAAACCCTGACGCAAACGCCTGACCCAACCTGCCGATTGCTCGGTGGCGGCGTCCGCCGCGGCCTGTACCTCTTCCGCTGTAGCGGGCGCCCCAGCCGGCGGGACGTCCTCATCAGTTACCGGACTCTCCGGTATGTCCACCTCGCCGTTATCCTCCGCTACGGGAGAAGGAGCCGTCTCAAGGGTAGTCGCCACCGAAGGCCCGGCGCCTTCTTCAGCAGCCTCCGTCTCATTCTCCGGCTGGTCGGTCGCTGCCCCGGGTTTCTCTGGCTCCTGCCCGGATCTTCTGAAAAAATTACGCCATGATCTGCCCATAATGCGCTGTCTTTATACTCCCGTTAGATGCTTCGATACGAGGACCGTGGCACCGGAAGAGTCCTGGGTCGCCCCGTAGAGCACGTCCGCCGTCGCCATCGTCCTTTTTTGGTGCGTTACCAGCAAGAATTGCCCGTCCGCCCTATAGGAGTCTATCACAGCGAGGAACCGGGACAGGTTGAGGTCGTCGAGGGCGGCCTCTGCCTCGTCGAGCATACAGAACGTCTTCGGACCGCTCCTTGCCCTCCCTAGAAAGATCCCGAATAGGAACGAGAGCGCGAGCAGGGAGCGCTCTCCACCCGAGAGCACCCTTAAAGGTCTCCATCCGCGGCTCTTTAGCCTCAGCCCGATCTCCACGCCCTCCTCGGAGAGCTCGAGCTCGCCCTGTGCCCCCTCCATCATCCGCGGCACCATGTCCTTGAAAGCCTGTCGAACCCCTTTGAACGTCGCTATGAAACGCGCCTCTATCTCCCCGTCCACGTCGACTATGATCTGCTCGATGTCTTTAGCCGCAGCCTCGGCGTCCGCCCGCTGCGCGGAGACGAACTCATGACGCTCACGAAGCTGTCCCTCTTGGCTTATAGCGAGAAGGTTCACGTCTCCAAAGCTCTTTAGCCTGCGGGCCAGACGCCCTCTCTCCGCATCGGTCCCCTCAGTGAGGTTCTCGGCAGCATCCCGGGCGGTCTCTAGCGTCCCGCCCCACTCCTCCGAGATCTCCGCCTCCGCGGCTCTAGCCGCCTCCGCAGCTCTGGAGAGTTCGTCGCGCAGCGCGTCCGCCTCTGACTCCACCCTTGCCAGGTCTCCGGTTACTGACCCAATCTCCCCTGCTACGCTGCTTCGCCTCTCCGCAACCCGGCTCCGCTCCCCGGCAGTCCCGAAGCGCAGGTCCCGCAACCGTACGATTCGCTCCCGTGCCGCGTCGTCCAGGCGCCGGGCCTGTTCTACCGCCGTACGCGTCATGCTGGTTACGCGTGCTTCGGCCTCCGCGCTCTCCTGAGCACCCTCAAGAATAGCCAACCCGCGCGACACCCTAGCCTGTTCCTCTCTGACGCTACTGAGATCCGTGCGCGCCTGCGCTAGCTCCCCAGCAGATTCCTGGGCGCTCGAGTACGCGGCCTCCGCCTCAGAGAGAGCGACACGCAGTTTCTTTTCTGCCCGTCTCTCCTCTGCCTGTGCCTCGCCTAATGCGTTTTCAGAGGCTGGTATCTTCCCCTCGATGTCGCGACGTTCCTTCTCGTCTCTGGATCTCTGCGCGCGCGCAGCCTCTATCTTCTTCAGCCGTCGCCCGACCTCGGCAGCGAGCAACCGAACGAGTCGCGGCGTTCTCGTCGCGGCAGAGGATAAGGCTTCTGCTATATCACTCACCCCTTCTAGCCGCCGCGAAGCCGAAGCCACAGCCTCTCTCAGGTCGTACAGATCCTCCCCGACTCGGTTCTTCAACAGGTCAAGGCGCTCTTCCTCTGCCGCGAGTCGGACCTGTCGGTGGAGAGCGCCCGGGGCATGCCGGCTTGCGCTCGTTCGTGTAAAGCGCAAACCTTCGCGCGTCACCGCAACGTCGTAGCCGCTTTCGGGCACCGTGCGGTCGTCCCCCTCCACTACGTACGCCCCCCCGAGAAGGCGCTCTATGGCCCCTCTATAGGCGACATCCAGGATTTGCACACACTCCAGCAGAGGTTTTCCCGGTGAAGAGCCATTCTTCGACGGCGCCTCTGCGTCCAGACGTACGGTTACACGCTCTACAGAATCTCCCGAGAGAAACTCAATGCCCTCGACGATGTTTTCGACCAGCACGCCACCGGCTAACTCGCCTAGAGCTGCCTCGACCGCAGCCTCATAACCCGGCAGAGGGCGTAAAACCTCGTAGAGACGCAAGACCCCGTTCCTGTGTTGTCCGGTGATCTTCAGCGCTCGAACCTCGGCCTCCGCTCTCCCGACGAGCGTTGAGACTGCTCCCCTACGCCGATCCGCCTCGGTCGCACGTTCCCGTACCGCCTCGCGCAGATCCCCTAGCCAGCTGTGGACAGCCGCCGCTCGGGCATGCTCCCGGACGAGCGAAGCTAGCTCCCCCTCTATCTCTCGCAAACGAGCCAAGCCTTCGTCGTTTAACGAGTCGCCCCCCCGCAGGCGCCTTGCCATCCTCTCGTGCCTCTCCCGCAACCCTTCGAGCTCCTCGGAGAGTCTTGCCACCATTCCGGGTGCCGCAACGTGCTCCTTGCGCGCTCTCGCCACACGCTCCTCCAGTTGCTTGAGAGTCGCTCTCCTCCGCGCGTGCTCTCTCTCCAACGATTCGACCGTCTCCTCCAGCCTCTGCGCCTTCGATCTAATCTCTTCAAGCTCGGCCCGGAGGTCCTGCATCAGCTGCGACCTATCTTTACCACGCCCTCGAACGCTCTCCAGCCGCAGCGAGGCTCGCTCGGCGCGCAGGGCCTCCACGCGCAACCCTTCAGACTCGTTCTCCAGCCCCCGTATAGCCTCCTCGGCCTCCCGAACCCGGTGCCCTAACTTCGTCTCCTCGGCCTCTAACCGCAACCCCTCCTCTTGCAGAGCCTCTCGCCGGCCCCGCAAAGCCTTCTCTTTCACTTCGAAACCTCGCAAGCGCTCGCTTTTTTCGTCTAAGCCCCTGGTAGCTACCCTGTACAGGTGCGCGAGGCAAAGCTCCCGATAGCGGGTCTCGAGATCACGGTACTCGCGAGCCGCAACGGCCTCCGCCTCTATTCTTCGCAACTGGTCTGAGAGCTCGGTCTCGAGTTGACGGGTGCTCTCCAGCTTCGCCGCGGCGCGTTCGAGCTTTCGGCCCGCCGCCACGCGACGCCTCCTGAAGACGCCTAGTCCTGCAGCCTCCTCGAGGGCGATCCGGCAGGCCGCAGCTCCCCCGGAGACTATCGCGTCCACGGCCCCCTGTCGAAGGATGCTGTGCCGCCCCAATCCCGCCTCGCCCGCGGCCGCCCGTACATCGGCCAGGCGAGCGCGGACGCCGTTGATTCTGTACTCCGTCTCCCCGTCGCGCGAGACTCTGCGCGCCAGCGATACCTCCTCATACGGCAGGGAGATGGCGCCGTCAGCGTTGTCCAGCACCAGCGTAACCTCCGCCGCTCCTGCCGCCGGAAGCCTCTCCGACCCCGAGAAGATTAGCTCGCTCATCGAGCCCGCCCGCAACAGGCTCGGGCTCCCCTCCCCAAGCGCGAACAGCACAGCATCGGTGACGTTGCTCTTCCCCGACCCGTTCGGCCCGACGATAGCCGTGATCCCCCCGGTCAGCGGCATCCTCACCGGGCGAGCAAATGTCTTGAAGCCCTTTATGTAGATAGCCGAGAGCATTAAGCACGCATTCTACGCGGTTTCGTTGCTCGGAGCATAGAGAAAACTGCAGCAAAACGCTATTCAACACATACGACTCTTACGTACGTTCCTCCAATTTGAGGTCGTAACTACTTGCAATCTATCCTCAGTCTGCGGCCTGCCGGATAGCTTTGATGTCGACCCGTGGATCTTCCTCTCGATGACGAGCCGGGCGTAGCGTTCGTTTACAGGTCGTTATCCTCTGAAAGACGCGGCTCCTCCGGTACGATGCCAAGATTTCGAAAGCCTCGGCCCGTGTGTGCGATCTCCGAGCCTGCTCGGACACTAACAGCGTTAGCGTGATCCACCAAAGGAGTCATATTCTAGCTCCCGAGGATGCGCTAGGAGCAGGTACTCGAACATTCCGACTTCGGTTACAACGTTTGGAAGCCATCGTCCCGCAGCCGATCTCGCAACGGCGATTGCCACCTGACCTTCGCCTTGTGGAAGCCGGCCCGTCCATCCGAGATAATTACAGCTAGCCTCCTCTGCCTGTACATGGCTACCGCATTGCGGGCGATGATAGCCAAGCTTCCGCGCCTCGTCCATCTCTCGACGTCTATGCTGTTGAAGTCTAGGAAGCGTGAGTGCGGCGTCAGCGTGAGCCGTCTCTCTTCCAACTCCTCAGCGAGTTGGATCAAGTCCGCTATCCACGAAGCGGTCTCGCCAGCCTGCAACACGCAAAGCATCTGTCGCGTCCCGGTAAGCTCGCGAAGAGGAAGCTTTACAGTTCCGCGACCGAATACAACCTCCGCGGGTAAAGACGACTGCACAAAACCGGCATAGACTACCGTAACCTCTACCGGCGCTCTCGAAACGTTTACCGCCTCGATCGTAAGCGTTGGATCTCGGGCCGCCTCCGGCACGCCTCTCATCCATACAGTTACGTAGAGGCTGGGCCGCCTGTAAACAGGAAACGAGATGTTTAGCGGAAGGTCTATAGAGAAGGCGGTAGCGTCATCCCCAAAACCTGCATCCTAGAAATCCATTCAGATGCTATACGCGACTTAGCCTATTACGAATTAGAGATGCCAAGGTTTCGTGGCAGAGACAGCTTATGCGCCTACGTGAACCTCGACCGTAGAGCGGGCCACGGGGCGGATGCCCAGTATTTCGAGCGCGGCGCGGGCGGCGGTTTGTTCACTCTCTTTGATGGAGTTCCCCTCGCCGGAGGCTACCTCTCTGCCTTCGACAGACACGGCGCTAGTGAAGCTCGGACGATGGGGCGGTCCGTGCTTTGCCTGCACGCGGTAGGTCGGGCGCAGTCCCTCGGCCTGCAAGGTCTCCTGCAAGAGCGTCTTCCAGTCCCGAAGCTCGTCGGTATCCACCTCGGAGGGGTTGAAGATCTCATCTATCGTCCTGAAGACGAGCTCTTTGTCTATAAGATATGCCGCCCCGATAATCGCCTCGACCGTGTCGGCTATAACCGAGTCGTTTATCACCGAGCTATCGATGTTCTCCTCGATCGCCTCGCCTTGTCCGACGGTCGCAAGGAAGGACTTTCTGACCAGATGTGCCCGGATGCGTGTGAGGTCTCCCTCTAACAGCTCCGGGTAGCCATGGAAGACCAGTTCTGCCACCCTGCTGTTGAGGACCGAGTCGCCGAGAAACTCCAGGCGCCCGTTCGAATCGTAAGGGTCCGCTACGCTCGGATGCGTGAGCGCACGCTGCCTCAGAGGCTCCGGGAGTATGTTTATGAGGTCTCTTATTGGCATCTTCGTTCCAGGCTATTCTACACCAGCGAAGGCCACGACAATGTTGTGTCCGCCGAAGCCCATCGAGTTCGAGAGCGCGGCCTTCAAACCGGACACCTCTCTCGCGGCCTGTACGTAATCCAGGGTCTCGCAGTCCTCCGCCAGCTCTTCAAGGTTGATCGTCGGCGGCAGCACCTTGCGGTTTAGGGCGAGGGCGCACATGATCCCCTCCATCGCCCCGACCGCCCCGAAGGAGTGTCCCGTCATCGACTTCGTGCCCGAGACCGCCGCGTGCGGTAATAGACGGGCGACCGCCTTCGTCTCCGGCCCATCTCCGGTCGGCGTCGAGGTCGCGTGCGCGTTGACGTGGCCGATATCCTCGGCCGAAAGCCCGCCGTCTTCAAGCGCGAGCCGCATCGCCCGCTCTACCCCGCGCCCCTCTATATCCGGGGCGGTGACGTGGTAGGCGTCCGTGGAGCGGCCGTAACCGGCGACCCTCGCTATCGGTTCGGCTCCGCGGCGCTCGGCGTGCTCCGGGCTCTCGAGGATCAGCGCTCCGGCACCTTCGCTCATTACAAACCCGTCCCTACCCGCGTCGAACGGACGGCTCGCACGCTTCGGCTCGTCGTTACGCGTGCTGATTGCCCTTATCGCGCAGAAGCCGGCCATGCTCAACGGCGTAATAGGGGCCTCGGCGGCCCCGGCAATGACCACGTCCGCATCACCCCTGCGGATCAACTCAAGCCCCTCGGCGACGGCCTCGCCGCCGGTGGCGCAGGCAAGGACCGGACACTGGGTCGGACCTGTGGCCCCCAGGGCTATCGCGAGTTGGCCCGCGGCCATGTTCGGTACCATCATGGTGATGAGGAACGGGCTAACGCGCCCCGGCCCCTTCTCGTGTAGAACCTGGTACTCCCGCTCCCAGGTCGAGAGTCCCCCGATGCCTGTTCCGAGTACGATAGCTACCCGTTCCGGCGTGTTCTGGATAGTCTCGGAGATCCCCGCATCTTCGACGGCCTGGAGCCCCGCCGCCACACCCAGTTGGGCAAAACGGTCCATCCGGCGGGCATCCTTCTTCTTCATGAAGTCCGTCGGGTCGAAGCCCCAACACTCGCCCGCGATGTGCGACGGGAAGGGCGAAGGATCGAAGAGCGTTATCTCGCCGATGCCGCTCTTGCCGTGCAGCGCCGCGTCCCAAAAGTTCTCCGCACCGGTGCCCAGAGGCGTAACCGCCCCCAGGCCCGTGACGAAGGCGTGCCCTCTGCCGTTTGGTGGAGCGTCCGTCACGCCGCCTGGTGCTCCGAAACGTACTCCACGGCTTCATCAACCGTAGTGATCTTCTCGGCCTCCTCGTCCGGAATCTCCATCCCGAACTGCTCTTCGAGCTCCATAATGAGCTCCACGAGGTCTAGAGAGTCCGCCTCCAAATCCTCCCGGAAGGAGGCCTCCGGCGTCACGTCGCCCTCGTCCACCCCGAGCCTGTCGGCGGTGATCTCCTTGATCTTCTCCAGTATCTCGTCCCGTCCCATATCACGTCTCCTTACGAGTGTTACGACCTCCCAATGGGCATCTCCACGCGCTCCCGCCGCGAGATAGCGCGTAGTGTAGCGCAAATCGCCCTTACTGCATAACCATCCCGCCGTCCACCGCTATCGTCTGCCCGGTGATGTACGCTGCGCCGTTGCCTGCGAGGAAAACGACGGTCTCGGCAATCTCCTCCGGCTCACCGAACCTGCCCGCCGGAACTCGACCGAGTATCTGCTCCTTCACGCCCTCTGGCAATACTCCGGTAAGCTCAGTCTCTACGTACCCCGGCGCGATTACGTTGGCCGTGATGCCTCGGTTCGCGACCTCCCGCGCCGTGCTTTTGGTAAAACCGATGATACCGGCCTTGGACGCAGCGTAGTTTGCCTGCCCCGCGTTGCCGAGCAACCCCACCACCGAAGAGATGTTGATGATCCTCCCCCACCGCGCCCGCACCATACCTCGCAGGACCGCACGCGTACACAGGTATGTACCCTTCAGGTTCGTCGCGAGCACCTCGTCGAACTCCGCATCCTTCATCCGCATGAGGATGTTGTCCCGCGTCGTACCGGCGTTGTTGACCAGGACCTCCACCGGCCCGAAGGCCTCGCCTACGCTCTTTACCAGCGCCTCGACGTCCGCCGCCTCGGCAACGTCCCCCTTTATAGCCTCACACTCCGCGCCAGCCTCTTGGACCAGCTGGCGCGTCTCTTGAGCGGCGGCGTCGTTAGAGCGGTAGGAGATAGCGACCTTCGCTCCTTCTCTGGCGAGCCTGACGGCGATAGCGCGACCGATCCCGCGACCGCCGCCGGTTACCAGAGCTACCCGTCCCTCCATTACTCCCCCTCCACCCTCTGTGCGAACGCGAACATCAGGTCCGCCTCGCACACACGCTCGCCGTTTACGGTCGCGGCCCCCTTGCCCCGCCCTACGCTACCCTTGAGACGAGAGAGCTCTACCTCCATCCTCAGCACGTCCCCCGGTATCACCTGCCGACGAAACCTGACGCCGTCTATCCCTGCGAAGAGCGCGAGTTTGCCTCGAAACTCCTCCTTCGCCATCACCGCGACCGCCCCGACCTGCGCCATCGCCTCGACGATGAGCACGCCCGGCATCACAGGATAGTCCGGGAAGTGTCCCTCAAAGAACGGCTCGTTCTGCGTAACGTTCTTTACGCCGACCGCCCGTGCCCCGGCCTCTATCTCCTCGATCCTGTCTACCAACAGGAACGGGTAGCGATGCGGGATAAGCTCGCGTATCGTCGCAGGACCGAGCGGCATCTTCATACGAGAACCTCTTTCGCCGCACGCCCCTTTATCTCCACGTCACGAAAATCTTTCAGCATTCTGATGAGCGTTCCTCCTCCGGCCTCGACAATCTCCTCGACTCCGAGAGCCGCGAGCCTCTCGACCACCGCCACCCACCGCACCGCAGAGAGCATTTGATCCTGAAGCGCGAGCCGAACGTCGTCCGCCTTCGCTAGTATCGCGCCGTCCATACCGCTTATTAACGGTATCTTGGGATCATCCAGCGCTACCATCGCGAGAAGCTCGTTCATCTGTATTGAGGCCCCTTGCATGAGGGGAGAGTGAAACGCACCCGCCACGTCCAGCTTTCGCTTCTTCCCGCCGACGCGCCCGGCAACCACTTCGAGGGCGTCCTCTTCGCCAGAGATCACCGTCTGACGCGGGCTATTGAAGTTGGCCGCGACAACGGTACCATCGGTCGTGTTTAGAGCCTCCAAGATCTCATGCGTCCCGGCCCCAATGATCGCCATCATACCGCCTGGCATCTCCGTGGAGGCCTCGCTCATCAGCCGCTCTCTCTCCGCCACGAGCCTGACCGCGTCCTCGAGGCTCAGAGAACCCGTCGCGTAGGCCGCCGCGTACTCGCCTAACGAATGCCCGGCGACTACGTCCGGCTCGACACCGCTCTCCCTTAGCCTGTGCAAGGTATCTACGGAACTCGCGAATACGGAGAGCTGATAGGGAACCTCACCTTCGCCGACCCGAGCCTCGACAGCCTCCCGCACCTCAGAGTCGGAGACTTCGCCGCCCGCGGTACCCTGCCCGGGGAATACGATAGCCAACCTCAGCGCCAAGAGCCCTCCCTAGATCCTGTACAAATTCGCCGCCCACGTAAGGCCCGAACCGAAACCCACAGTGATCACATACCGCCCCGGTTCGAAGTCCTCGTAAATGTCAGGATAGGAGATAGGTATGCTCCCCGCCGACGTATTCCCGTATCGATCCAGGTTTACCACCACCCTCTCCTCCGGTATCCGCATTTTTCTTACCGCAGCTTGTATTATGCGTGCATTGGCTTGATGAGGGATCACATACTGGACTTCTTCGGGGTTCACGCCGTTACGGGCGAGGAGCTTCTCGACCATCTCCGGGAAGATCCTGACGGCGAACTTGAAGACTTCGCGGCCGTTCTGGTAGAGCTTCTCTTCGGCGCCGGGGTGGCCGGCGCGCAGTAGCTGCGCCATCCGTCCGTCGGCGCCCAGAATGTGGTCTACGAAGCCGGACTCGCCGTCGCCTCTTTCGAGGACGACCGCGCCGGCGCCGTCGGCGAAGAGGACGGCCGTAGAGCGGTCGCTCTGGTCCACGATCTTGGTCATCGCGTCCGCCCCGATGAGAAGCATGCGCCGCGCCGCGCCGCCCTTCAGCATCGAGCCTGCCACATTGGCCGCGTATGAGTAGCCGGCGCACGCCGCGGTCACGTCGAAAGCGCCGACTCCTGGCGCGCCAATCGCATCGCCCACGAGACAGGCCACGCTCGGCATAGATTCGGGCGCGGTCGAAGTCGCGCACAGTATAAGATCTATCTCCTCACCCCCGACGCCCGCGTGCGCAAGCGCCGCCTTTGAGGCGTCTGCGGCGAGGGTGGCGCAGTCTTCGCCTTCGGCAACGAAGCGGCGCTCCTTGATGCCAGTCCGCTCGGTCACCCAGGCGTCGTCGGTCTCAAGTGTCTTCTCAAGGTCCTTATTGGTTACTACCCGCGAGCCCAGGGCGCGACCGACGCCCAGTATCTTGCCTACGGCTTCGGTCAAACCGCGTCCCCCTTCTGCTGTTCCTGAGCAGCAGCCAATTCTCTCTCGGAGTCTTCAGAGAGGCTAGAGCCGGAGTGGGCGATTCCGACGAGCGCGTTCTCGACGCCTCGGGCGAGCGAGTTGCCGTGCCCGATCACGACCGGACCGCGCACGCCGAGCAGGAACGAGCCGCCATAGTTCTCAGGGTCAACCCGGTCGCGCACGGCGCGTAGCTGTGGACGAAGGATAGCGCCGGCGAGTTTCGTCACCGCCGACGCGGTCACCGCGCCGCGGACCATGTTCAGGATCTCCCGGGCGACCCCCTCGGCGGTCTTTAGGATAACGTTCCCGGTAAAGCCGTCGGTTACGAGCACATCGGCTACGCCGTGGCTGATCTCTCTACCCTCGACGTTGCCGACGAAACGGACGCGGTCCGAGGTAGCTAGGAGACCGTGAGCCTCCTTGACCGTATCGTCACCCTTCCCCGGCTCTTCGCCTACGTTGATCAGGCCGACCCTCGGGTCTCTTATGTCGAGATACTTTCGCGCGAACACGCCGCCAAGGATAGCGAAATTCAGAAGGTCTTGCGGCCTGCACGAGACGGTAGCCCCGACATCCAGTAGCAACACGGGAGCGTCGAAGGGCAGCATCGTGGCGATCGCCGGCCTCCGGCAGCCTCTGAGGCGTCCGATCAGGAGCAGCGCGGCCGCCACAGACGCGCCCGTACTCCCCGCCGAAAACAGAGCCTCCGCCTCTCCCTCTCTCACCATCCGCGCCGCGACTGCCACGGTAGAGTTCGGCCGCGCTCGCAGAGATGCGGCGGGATCTTCCCCCATCCCTATAACGCCGCTGGCCTCACGCACCGAGATGTTGCCCGGCTTGTCTCTCAGCCTCGACCTCAACGCTTCGCCTTCCCCAACGAGAATAAACTCGTCGCCGGGTAGCCTCTCGGAGGCTGCCAGAACCCCGGCTATAATCTCATCCGGCGCGTTGTCCCCGCCGAGGGCGTCAACCGCTATGCGCACAACCGAGGCTCTGCGTCGAGCTGCGGGACGTCTCCGCTACTCAGTCACTTCCACAGAGACCACGGTGCGTCCCTTGTAGTACCCACAGTTGCGGCAGACCCGATGCGAAACGTGCGGCTCGCCACAGCTCGGGCACGACACAAGACTCGGCCCCTTTATGGCATGATGCGCCCGTCTCTGGTCACGCCTGGCCTGTGACGTCTTCTTCTTCGGTACCGCCATGAGTTACCTCCCTAAGTTAATATTCGGATTGACTGGCTGCAAAGCTAGAAGCCAGAGGCGAAGAGATCGCCGAGTCCTTGCCAGCGCGGGTCGATTTCATCACCTTTCGACTCCGGCTTTGCCGGTTCGGTGCCCGGACAAAAGACCTGCATGGGGATCTCGCTTGGAAGCGCTTCCATCGCATAGCGCGAGAGGTTCAGCTCCCAGTCCTCCACGTACAGCTCAGGGTCGTTGGGCCCCGAAAGAAACTCTGACTCGCCGA
>CADCVD010000013.1 GCA_902806055.1 uncultured Rubrobacteraceae bacterium | reverse complement strand
AACCGTCTGCGAGCATCAGCAAACAAGCACGAGCAAGATCTAGCTCAATATGGCTTACTTAAGTCGAATGCTCGCAACAATCACACGCAACCGCGAGCAGAAAAACACAAGAGATTTCTCCCTTACAAGGAGGGGGTCGCTGGTTCGAACCCAGCATCGCTCACTTAGGAAAAGCTGATAGGTAAGCGAAATACGGAGCGAGCAGAAAAGCCTTCGGTCTTTGACGAAGGCTTTTTGACCCTAACGGGGCGAAAATAGGTCAGTTGAGGAGTATCGCGCCCATCGCGTTGGTGGCCTCGCCGCCCATGCTAGGGAGCATGTGAGAGTAGGTGTCGAGCGTGAGGGGCGGCGCTACCTGGGCATGGGAGAGCTTGAAGGACACTGCTCCGAAGAGAAGCACGACGTAGACAAGGTGACGCTCATGGAACGGTGAGGTAAGGAGCGACCTTGGAGGAATTTACAGAAACTTCGGGACTTGACCTCCGGTGAGCGTCCGTCTAGATTGGTCTAGATAGGGGACAATTTCGGTGTGAGGCATACGATCACAAGAAAAGCCTGTGAACACGAAAACTAACTTTTCGCTTAGCCCGGAGGAAATCTTGGCCCGCCTGGGTAGCCTCGGAGTCCGGAGCCGGCTGTCTGAAGCGTCGGACAGGCAGGGATTGTCCGCTGGAGCACAAGGAGGAGGCAGCGGATGCCGTGGGTTGATCGAGGAGGAGCCTCTGACCTGGGAGGAGAGAACAGTCAAAGAAATTTCCAAAACCTGACTTAGGCGTCCCATGCAATTCCATCTTAACGGATTTCGCGCCGGTGATCCGAGGGTTCACGAGCCCGTCGGCGAGCCTGCCAGCTCAGACAGCCTGCCCGAAGAGGTCGATGTGCTGATAGTCGGCTGCGGGCCGGCTGGACTGACCCTGGCGACGCAGCTGTCACTCTTTCCGGAGATCAAGACTCGCATTATCGAACGGAAGAATGGTCCCCTTAGGCTTGGCCAGGCGGATGGCGTAGCCGTCCGCACGATGGAGATGTTCGAGGCCTTCAGCTTCAGCGAGCACGTGCTGAGGGAAGCCTGCTGGATCAACGAGACGGTGTTCTGGAGACCGGATGAAGCCGACCGGCGGAACATTAGGCGCAGCGGACGCGTGCAGGATACAGAGGATGACCTCTCCGAGTTTCCCCATGTAGTATTGAACCAAGCGCGGGTCCACGACTTCTACCTAGATGTGATGCGAAAGTCCCCCACCCGGCTGGAGCCGAACTACTCCCGTCGTCTGGTCGACCTGAAGATCGACGCTCCAACGTCTGAAGAGATAAAGGCTGATTGTAGCGACTATCCGGTGACGGTGACGCTCGAGAGGACCGACCCGGACCATGAGGACGAGATAGAGACCGTGCGAGCGCGCTATGTGGTGGGCTGCGACGGGGCGCACAGTACGGTCAGAAAGTCTCTAGGCAATTCGATGCATGGCGATTCGGCCAACCAGGCCTGGGGAGTTATGGATGTTCTGGCGGTCACCGACTTTCCGGATATTCGTATGAAAGCGGTAATCCACTCCGCCAACGAGGGCAGCTTGCTGATTATCCCCCGGGAAGGCGGCTATCTGGCTCGTTTGTATATCGAACTGGACAAGCTCAACGAGGGCGAGCGGGTGACGAGCCGCAACATCACTTCCGAGCACCTAGTCGCTGCGGCGCAGCGCATTCTGCACCCCTATACCCTTGATGTAAAAGAGATCGCCTGGTGGTCGGTGTACGTAATCGGCCAGCGCCTGTGCGACAGGTTCGACGATGTCCCTGAGGGCGAGGTCGGAGAGCGCTTCCCCCATGTGTTCATCGCCGGAGACGCCTGCCACACCCACAGCCCCAAGGCCGGCCAGGGCATGAACGTTTCTATGGCAGACACCTTCAACCTGGGCTGGAAGCTAGCCTCGGTCATCCAGGGCAAGTGTACACTTGCACTGCTGCACACCTATTCCGCCGAGCGCCGGACCGTGGCCCGGGAGCTGATCGACTTCGACCGAGAGTTCGCCAAGATGTTCAGCGCACCACCTAAGATGGAGGGGGGTGACAACGGCGATCGCGCCGACCCGAAGGAATTCCAGCGGTACTTCGTCAAGCAGGGACGGTTCACCGCCGGGACCGCCGTGCAGTACTATCATTCGCTGATCACTGCCAAGCCCGCCTACCAGGCGCTTGCCGAAGGGCTAACCATCGGCAAGCGCTTCCACTCGGCGCTGGTGATCCGCTTGTCAGATGCCAAGCCGGTGCATCTTGGCCACACCGTGAAGGCCGATGGCCGATGGCGGGTGTTCGCCTTTGCCGATCGGCAGGCTCCCACTAGCCCCTCATCCGGCATCCGGGCGCTGTGCCACTTTTTAGAGGAGTCGCCCGGATCGCCGGTGCGCCGCTACACCCCCGAAGGAGCCGATGTCGATTCAGTGATCGATGTGCGCGCTATCTTCCAGCAAGGCCATCGTGAGCTGGCACTTCAGGAGATGCCTGGTTACCTGTTGCCGCGCAAGGGGCGCTATGGGCTGGTGGATTACGAGAAGATGTTCTGCCCCGATTTTAAAGGGGGTAATGATATCTTCGAGATGCGCGGCATCGATCGCGACAAAGGTTGTCTGGTGGTGGTGCGCCCGGATCAGTACGTCGCCCATGTGCTGTCGCTGGACGCGCACGAGGAGCTGGCGGCGTTCTTCGACCGATTTATGCTCGAGCCAACTTGATGAGCTTTTCAGGCAGAGTACAGCCCCGAGGCCACGGACCTGGACGCCCTCAGGGCGAAGCTGGAGGGCCTGCTGCGCGAGAAGCTGATCGTGGAGTGCGACATCGAGCTGCTGCCGCCAGGCACGCTGCCCCGCTTCGAGATGAAGGCGCAGTTGGTGCGAAAGTTGTATGGTCATGATCGCCGAATAATGTCGAACCGGTCAAGACCACGAGTTCGACGGCTGCCGGCATCGCCGCACTCATCGCCGTGGACCGGAGCATTTGGTGAGCGTCGAGGACACATGAGCCTTATAGCCACCGTGGTGTTTGGTGTTGCCGGAGTAGCCGCTGCCTACTACGACTACAGATCCTTACAGGCTTCTCATTGTACGCTCGCAGCTTTTTCACCCGCCTTCTACTTGGGCCTTAGCGGCGTCTTACAACACCGCTTAATAATTACTAGAGCTATATAATCTCCGTATAATGCTCCTAAAGGCTAGCTATTCTGATAGTAGACATTTCCTCGCTTTCACAGTCAGCCCTCTCCTCTTCTTAGCAGATACACGAGGCTATGCTGCCGGGCCGAACTGCCGATAAGCGGATTCTTCGAAAACTCCCTCCATCATGTCCCGAAGCCCGCCATGGGCCGAGCACTGCTGGAGGCGGAGCGCGTCGTCTTGCGTGCAAGACTTATAGTCATCATCGAGCCTCTTGCCGAAGGCTCGCTTTTCTTTGTGCTGCGGCTAGTCGAGGACGAGACGGATGTTCGCACCGCCGCGTGGGAAGCTATAGATGGGGTTCTTGAGGACGGAACGTTGGAGCAACTCGATCGTAACGAATATCTTCGGCGTGAGGAATACACGGACCTGAACCAGTTCCTGGGCCACATTGTCGCTGTAGATTCTGCACGCGCTGCGGTCATTGAGGAGCGCCGGCCCGAAGTGGAAGCTGCCTTTCGGCGTAATGCACAGCTGACCGCAGACGGCCGAATGATCCTACAGCGGTTTGCACTGCTATTGATCCACTTAGCATATCGGTGCATGAGATCCTAATTGGGAAGCTCTCCTCATAAGGGTTAGCACACCAACGGGGCAGACGGGTCAACTGCACTGCAAACCGCTATAGAGCAGCCTATGTGCGCTTGCATCCTAACCACGAGGGCTTGATCGCTCAGGCACGCAACGCTTCGGCCGTGAGCGGGTGGGGCACGTCGATCGGCTGGGCTAGTCTCAGCTATGGGTACGCCAGCTGTTTGGCAGCGGCATTCGCCGGTCCTGGTCGAACGCGCGGGAAGTGATCTTGATCCCCGGAGGTGTGTAGCGACGGATCCTCTCAGCTTCATCGATATGGCGCATCACGTCGGTGACCATGACCGGGTCGAAGCCGGTGTCAATGAGGTCTTTGAGACTGGCTGAGTGCTCGACGTAGCGCTCGACGATCTCGTCGAGCACTTCGTAGGATGGCAAGCCTTCGGGGAGAGTGGCTTGCGAACTGCTTTGCATGTCGAGTATGCGTGGCGGGCACACCTCGGCGATGCTGTTACGGTAGCGGCCAAGGTCGTACAGCATGGTCTTCGGACAATCCTTGAGAGGCGCGAATCCGCCGACGAGGTCCCCGAGCAGGTTCGCGGCCCCCACGGAGATGTGGGTCTTGTTGCTAGTGGCGAGCACGAGGTAGCCGCGTTCGTCGAATATGTCGCTGAGCGCGACCGCACGGGCGCGTGCGTAGCGGCGCTCCCGACGGACGGCGGCATCCTCTTTGGTCAAGGGTTCTGCCTCATCGGGCACGTCGGCTTCAGTGGTGGGCATGTCGACGGGGAGGGTATCGAAAGGGACGCCGAGGTTGCGCGCGAGATCCTCGGCGTCGGCACGCGCTTCGTCCGGGGTCTCGGGAGCGGGCATGGCTACTGCCAGCACGCCCTCCGGTCCGAGTGCGTCTGCGGCGACCATAGCGGCGACGGCGCTATCGATGCCGCCCGAGAGCCCGAGAGCGACGCCTTTGAACCCGTTGCGCTCGGTATAGTCGCGCACCCCCATCACTAGCGCGTTCCACACGGCCTCAAGGTCGTCGAGTGGCGGTCGAGGTTTCCAAGCACCGGGCGGGTCACGGCGTACCGTGGGGCGGGTGTGCACGATGCTCAGACGGCCATTGATCACGCGGGGTTCGGCGACCGGTACGTCGACGGCGAACCACTCCTCGGCGAACTCCGCGCCACGAGCGAGAAGCGTGCCCTCGCCGTCGACTATGATCGATCCCCCGTCGAAGACTACGTCGTCCTGGCCGCCGACGAAGTTGACGTAGACCACCGGCACGCCGTTACGGATCGCGACCTTGCGGGTTAAGTCCAGCCGACTGCGGGCTTTACCCCGGTGGAACGGCGAGGCGTTAGGCACTAGCAGGATCTGCGCGCCTGCCGCCGACTGCGCCTCAGGCGGTCCATCAGGAGACCACATATCCTCGCAGATCGAAACCCCCGCCACGACGCCGCCGATTCGCCACACTAGGTTCGGCCGGGACCCCGGTGCGAAGTTGCGCGCTTCGTCGAAGAGATCGTAGACGGGCAGGAGAACTTTATGGTAGCAGCCTCGCACCTCCCCGTCGCACAATAGTTTCGCTGCGATAGACACGTCGCGCTCGCGGGTGTCCCAGGAGCGCTGCGGCGGCACCCGGTCGATCGTGCTGAGGATCGTTGTCATCCGTCCCGACTGCCTGGCGAGCCAGTCCAACGCCTCCTCCGCGTCTTCGACAAACTCCCGGTGAAGGACCAAGTCAGCTAGCGGGTAGCCGGTCAGCACAAGCTCGGGCAGCACGAGCACGTCGGCCTGCTCTTCCTGCTCAGCCCACGCCATCGCCCTGGCGATCCGCTTAGCGTTACCTTCCAGGTCACCGACCCGATTCGGTAGCTGCGCGACCGCGATACGTAAAGCCGTCATCGTATCTCCCCTGACACTCGATGCCTGCACCTTGGGCGTTCCCTGGGTTGATCGTGAGGAGGTAGTTTCGCTTGCCGTCCCATGCTAGAACTTTCACATTGATTATACTCCTGTACTTATATCTACGTCCTCAATATCCGCTCGTGAGCATTGGTCCAGGGCTCAGCTCATGCTGCTGGGTTAGTTAGGCATCGGGCTTGAAGAGAGGGCCAGAGACGGTGCCTTCGGCTATGCTGCGAGAAGAGGTTGGACCTGCCGCGGGCTCTGTGGCCGCTTCGCAGGGTGCACTCCTCCCTCTACGGGTTTCCTAACCGGGCCAACCCAAACCTGGCTACGAGGAAGCTGTGACCTCGGCTGCCACCTTAAGGCAGCGGCCTCAACTGGTGTCAAGCCAGGATCAAGTTTCGTTCAAGATGGGCTTTTCCTAGTGCTCGTCGTGACGGCGATCTGGTAGGGCATGCTAATGCGGTTGTGCTTGGTTCACCCTTACTTCGGTCTGCTGAGAGTGGGCGACCTCGAACGTGACGCCATGCTGGTGACGGTGTCGCTCTGGCTTCTGGCCTTGAGGACCGCCTGGCTAGCAAAGCTGTTCGAGCGGTTTTGTCTATGGATGATCTCAACAGGTGGAATAGTGTTACCGCTGGGAGGCAGGCAGGGGCACGGGTAAGAACTACCTATCCAGCATTGCGCTACCCAATCCAGACAGCGTAGGTGAAAAGGAGTGGCCATGAGAAGGGTTAGCTGCTGCAACCATGCTGCAACCTGAGACGGACACACCCGTACGGAGCAGGAAAGCAACGGCGCAAGAAACGTCAAAAACTGCTTGTTTATGCGGCGTTTCCCGACAGGAAAGTATCTAACCGGAAAGCCTTGACCTAACTTACAAGGAGGGGGTCGCTGGTTCGAACCCAGCATCGCCCACTTGCGAAAAGTCCCTTCTAGGAAGATGGGTGAAAAATCTGCTCTGCTGTGTCCACGGTTATTTCACGACCACCGGTGCGTGGAAGACTAAGCAACGACTCTATCGGCGCTTTCCTCGCCCGCCGCCTCGCCTGCTATCTTTCCCAAAGCGGTGGCCGCTAGGAGGCCGTTGCCACTGGAATACCCCTTGTATCCTCTGCCGCTGATTCCCACCGCCGTGCCGCCGCCCGCGTACAGCCCGGGAATCGCGGTACCGTCCGGACGAACCACCCGAGCCTCCGTATCTACCCTGAGGCCGCCCTGAGTATGGAACAGGGCGCCGCATACGTGGATACCGTAAAACGGTGGTTTGAGCGGACCATGTGCGAAATTATCGCGCCCAAAGGGGTCGACTTCATCACCCCGGGCCGCGCGGTTAACACTATCGACGGATTCCATGAGAGCATCCTCGGGTAATCCGAAGGTCTGAGCCAGACCGTCCAAAGTCTCGGAACCTACAACCTTGCCGGCCTCTATGACCTCCTCGAAGCGTGTGCCGCGCGAGGCCTCGTAGACCTCCTTATCGAATATCTCCCACGCCTCCCCCTGTGGCTGTGACAGAACTGCGCCAGCGTACTCGGAGTAGCCAACAGTTTCGCAGCCGAAGCGGCGGCCAAAGCGGTTAACCAAGATCGCGCCATTCACGACTACGCCCCAGGTCACGAGCGGGCCGTCCGGCACCGCGACCGAGGCGTGACCCTGGTACGAACGCATGTGCTCTGTCGCCGCGCCCAACGCCATACCCCACCTGATGCCCTCGCCAGTGTTGTTCGGCGAGCCGAAGTAAAGCGCCTCCGCTGCGCCACGGCCGAGATACTCCTCGACCATCTCCTTGTTGCCTCCAAAGCCGTTGAGTGCCAGGATCACGGCCCGGGCCTCAACCGCACCGTCCGTCGTCGAAACGCCAGACACGCGCGTTCCATCCCATACGAGGCCAGTCACTGGCGTGCTCTTTGACAGTTCTATCCTTGGGTTCTCCATCAGGGACCGTTCGAGCTGGGCGAGGAGCTCCTTGCCGTAACTCGTCTTAGGCCCATGCATCCGGAAGCGGCTCTGTCCCGGATAGAGGAAGTCTGTATAGCAAACCATCTCGCATCCCGCTTCGTCGACGAGCCACTCAACGAGGGAAGCAGACTCCTCGCAGAGCAGGCGGGTTAGAGTTGGGTCGCTCTCATAACGATTCTTCTTGAGGATGTCTTCAGCCATGAGTTCAGGGGTATCTTCAAGGATCCCAGCTTCACGCTGAAAGCGGGTGCCTGCGGCGGGTATAAGGCCGGTCGAACGCACGGTGTTGCCGGCGGTCTTCTCACCCTTCTCTAGTACTAGCACTCCCGCTCCACACCCTGCGGCCGCGAGCGCCGCGATCATCCCGCACGCCCCGGCGCCTACGACCACGACGGGGTTGCCAGACAAGTCAGACGATTTACTACTGCCTTCTGCCATCACGACTCCTTAAGGGGCTGTGATGAATTGCCCTGCGGGTAGCGGACGCTTCAGGTAGGCGCCCTGTGGGTCTCCGACAGGCTCTCCGTCCGCAAAGGCGGTCCGGCCGCGCAGTAGGGTACGTATCGGCCAGCCTGTGAGCTCCATTCCCTCGAACGGCGTATGATCCTGGGCGGAGAGGAGCCGCTCGGTCGTCACCTCGTGAGCCGCGTTCATGTCTACGACCACAAGGTCCGCGTCGGCTCCAACCGAGATCGCACCCTTACGCGGGGCGAGACCGTACGCCTTGGCGGGGTTGGTGGCGACTAGGTCTACTATCCGCTCGAAGGAGAGGCCGCGCCTGCGGCCCTCAGTAAGCATGAATGGGTAGACTAGTGCTGTGCCGCCGAAGCCCGGTAGGGCATTCCAGAGGTCTCCTTCCTTATGCTCTTCCGAGCAGCAGGCATGGTCGGAGCATACCCAGTCTATTTCTCCACGAACGACCCCCCGCCAGAGCGCCTCCACGTCGCTCTGCGCCCGTATCGGCGGGTTCACCTTGCCGCGCTGGTCGTTGTAGGTCTCGTAGGTTAGCGCCAGGTGGTGGAGCGTCGTCTCCAGCCTCGCGTCGAGCATAGGGTGTTGGCGCTTGACCTCAAGCGCTGCCAAGAGCGCCTCCTCGCTAGAGAGGTGGAGGAAGTTTATAGGGCATCTAGTGTGGCCGGCGAGGACGCCGACCTCTGCAACGGCGAGATGCTCGGTGAGGGTTGGGCGTGAGGCGCTGTAAGCCTCGAGACCTGTGAGCACACCCTCCTCTTTGACGCGCTCACTGAAAACGCGGATCAGTTCGGGCTGCTCGCAGTGGATGGATAGAGAGATGCGCGAGCCGTCCCTAGCACGCTCCGCCTGAGTCTTCGCCACCGCCTCCATTATCTCGAAGAGGTGACCGAGGTCATACTCTTCAGATAAGGTATAGCTCTTGGCGTCGCTTGAGGCGCCGGCGAGGTCAAGGCCCTTGTAGAACATGTAATACTTGAAGGAGGCTACACCCTCCTCATTCACCAGCCGCTCGATCTCGCGCACATGTTCGCGCATCATCGGCGCTAGATGGTATCCGTAGTCAACGTAGGAGTGGCCGTTAGTAGCCCCGAGTACCTCAGGGAAGATCTCCGCGTATGGCCCGCTCTTCTCCAGGTAGTGGCTCCCGGTCCTGAAGTAGCTGATTACGCTCGTCACGCCGCCGGCCAGAGAAGAGATAGTCTCGCTCTTCGTATCCTCAGTAATATCACGGTAGATGCCCAGGTGAAAGTGGGCGTCCACCGCCCCTGGCAAGACGAGCTTGCCCGCGGCGTCTACGACCTCGTCTGCATCCTGCGAAGAAAATTCTTCTCCCACTGCCGAGATTTTGCCGTCCTTCACGCCTACGTCCACCCGCACCGCGCCGCGGCCCGGTAAGACAGCCTTCCCGCCCAACACCACGCTGTCAAACCGCCCCATCTTCAACCCCTTCCCCTCGTGCGCCTCAACAAAAGAAGCGGAAGTTATTTGTTCCTCTAAGCGGAACAGCCGCCTCTTGGCAATTGAGAAAAGTAGCACAATCTCGTGGTATGAGTCAATGAACTTGCGCGGACAGAACCCTTCGGGCAAGATGTGGCCATCGGAGAGAATGGGGTGGAGTGTTTATCGTTTCGCCTAGAGGAACAAATGAGGATAGAAGGTCGAAATCGGGCACGACTTCGGCAGACCGCGTGGCGGACGTGCTGCTGACCTTTGCGGGTACCGAGGGGGCGTTGGGGGTTAGCGAGGTGGCGCGGCGTCTAAGCTTGAGCAAGGCTGTGGTTCACCGCATACTCCGCTCCCTCGTCTCGCGTCGTTTGCTCGCAGTGGAGGGCGAGAGCGGCAACTACCGTCTCGGACCGGCGGCGGCCACGCTAGGTGCGCGTGCCCTACGTGATCTCGGTCTGCGAGAGAACGCCCTACCCATACTGCGGCGGCTGCAGTACGAGACAGGCGAGACGGCAACGGTTTCGGAGCTCGTGGGAGTGTCCCGAGTTTACTTGGACCAGGTCCCCAGTCATCAGGAGATAAAAATGACCGTGGAGATCGGGCGCCCTTTCCCACTGCACGCGGGGGCGTCGAGCCGTTCGATTTTGGCTTTCTCTACGCCAGATCTGCGACGGCAGATCCTCGAAGGTTCGCTCAGGGCGCTGACGCCAAGGACGATCGTAGACCGTGCGGAACTAGAGGCCGAGCTCGCCCGCAACGTGCGAGAAGGAGTAGCCGCATCCTTCGGCGAGCGGCAGCCAGGCGCCGCCTCTGTCGCTGCCCCGCTGCTCGCAGCGGACGGGCACGCGATCGGATCCATCAGTGTGTGCGGGCCGGTAGGCCGATTTGGGGAGGAGACGGTCCGTCGGCTTTACCCCCTTGTGCGATCCTCCGCGCGCGAGCTGTCGCGCAAGCTAGGTTGGGAAGATAAGGAGAAGTGACAGGGAGAGAAGGGGGCAGCAGTTGGCTGACCGCAAGAAGGCGCTTGAAGGGATAAAGGTCATAGACGCGGCGACGCTCTTCGCTGGCCCGCTGGCCGCAACCGTCCTTGGCGACTTCGGGGCTGAGGTGATAAAGGTCGAGCATCCTAAAGGTGACCCGTCGCGTTCGCACGGGTACGCCAAGGACGGGGTCGGGCTGTGGTGGAAGATGCTCGGCCGGAACAAGAGGTGCGTGACGCTGAGCATGAGCAAGCCGGAGGGTGCCGAGCTCTTCAAGAAGCTAGCCCGTCAAGCAGATGTCGTGATCGAGAACTTCAGGCCCGGCACGTTGGAAAGGTGGGGCCTAAGTTATGAGGAGCTCTCGGAGGAGAACCCCGGCCTCGTGCTCGCTCGTGTCACTGGCTTCGGACAGTTCGGTCCGTACAGTAACCGTGCTGGCTTCGGCACCATCGCGGAGTCCATGAGCGGCTTCGCGCACGTCACCGGTCAGCCCGACGGGCCGCCGACGCTCCCGCCGTTCGGCCTCGCCGACGGGATCGCCGCCCTCGCGACGGCCTGTGCCATCCTTATGGCGTTGCGCACCCGGGACGCCACAGGTAAAGGGCAGGTGGTAGACCTGGCGATCATCGAGCCGATCTTCACCATCCTTGGTCCGCAGCCTATAGCCTACGACCAACTCGGAGTGATACCAGAGAGGACCGGCAACCGTTCCAGCAATAACGCGCCGCGAAACACCTACCAAACTAAGGACGGCAGGTGGGTCGCTATCTCTACGAGCGCCCAGAACATCGCTGAGCGGGTGATGCGCCTCGTCGGGCGTCCGGAGTTCATCGAAGAGCCGTGGTTTCAGAAGGGGTCCGAGCGGGCCAAGCATGCCGACGAGCTGGACGAAGCGGTGGGAAGCTGGATCTCCGAGCGGACCACCGACGAGGTCGTCCAGGCCTTCGAGGAGGCGAATGCTGCCATCACTCCCATCTACAACATCGAAGACATCATGCGGGATCCCCAATATCAGGCGCTAGATTCCATCATCACCGTGGACGACCCCGAGCTCGGCCCCATAAAGATGCAAAACGTGCTCTTCAGGCTCTCGGAGACGCCTGGTGAGGTCAATTGGTCCGGCCCTCGTTTGGGCGAACACAACGAGGAGGTCTACGAGGAGCTGGGGGTAGACGAGAAGCGGCTGAAGGAGCTGGCTGAGAAGGGCGTGGTGTGAAGATCCCCACTTCAACCGTCCGGAGCTACCTCTACGTACCCGGCAGCGACCTACGGCGGATCGAGAAAGCGCTCGCCTCCGAAGCCGACGCCGTAATCCTCGACCTCGAAGACTCTGTCGCCCCGAGCCGCAAGGAGGAGGCCCGCAAAACGGTCGCCGAGGTGCTTCGCTCCAAGCACAAAAAGCCGGTCTTTGTCCGGATCAACGCCCCCGGCTCGGTACTCGCCGAGGAGGACGTAGAAGCCGTCGCGGGGCTACATTTCGCTGGGCTCCGGCTTCCGAAAACTGAATCGCCCGAGGTTGTGCGCCGCCTGGCAGAGCGGCTCGAAACCCTCGGGTGCGAGGCCGGCATTCAGTGCCTTATCGAGTCGGCGCTGGGGCTGGAGCTCGCCTTTGAGATCGCACGCACCCACAGAAAGGTAGTAGGTATGAGTCTCGGGGAGACGGATCTAGCGGCGGACCTTGGCGTCCGCGGCGATACGGGGCTGCTCTACGCTCGCTCGCGGCTAGTGGCCGCTACGAGGGGCGCTGGTCTCCCAAGCCCGGTGCAGAGCGTCTACACGAACGTGCGCAACACGGAAGGTCTGCGCCACTCCACTGAGGAAGGCAAGAACATGTGGTTTGTAGGGCGCTCCGCGATCCATCCGGCACAGATCGAGGTGATAAATGAGGTCTTTACGCCTACGGATGAGGAGGTTGCCGAAGCGAAGGACCTCCTCACCCGGTTGGAGGAGTCCGCTGGCGCCGGCACCGGCGCCTTCGCCTTGGAAGATGGTAGGTTTGTGGACGAAGCCGTGGTCGGTTCGGCGCGCCTCACGCTCGCGCTTGCTCGTCGCGATCAGGAGGGGGTATCGTGAGCAAGCTGCTAGAAGCCTTGGAGAACGGGGTTGAAGTCTACGACTTAGCGCAGCCACTCTCGACAGAGACACCTCACTCACCCAACCATCCTCCCTTTCGTATGTCGCTAATGCGCCGTCACGGCGATATGGTACGTAATGACGGAAGCTCAGCCGCAAACGAAATATTAGTCACTGGTGGCCACACCGGTACTCACGTAGACGCTCTCGCTCACGTCTCATACGAGGGCAAGCTTCACGGCGGCATCCCCGCCGAGGAAGCACAGCGCGGAGGCTGGTTTAAGCAGCACGGCATAGACACGATGGAGCCTATAGTATGCCGAGGCATGCTCCTTGACATCGCGGGTCTCCACGAAACTGACACGCTCCCCGGCGGGTACGGTATCACCGAGGATGACCTAGATGCCGCGGAGCAAAAGGCCGGCCTAGAGGTTCGTCCTGGAGACGCCGCCCTCATACGCTCCGGCTGGTCCCGCAACTTCGATGACGCAGAGGCTTTCTTGGGCCACAAGACAGGGGTGCCGGGTCCAACCGAGGAGGGGGGGCGCTGGCTCGCCGAGAGGGGGGTTCGAGCAACAGGCGCGGAGACTATCGCCTACGAGCAGATAAAGCCTGAAATTGGGCACGCGCTGCTACCCGTTCACCGTCTGCTCCTGGTGGAGTACGGGATACACATTATCGAGGTGATGAATCTCTCGGGGCTCGCGGCGGCCGGCATCTACGAGTTCGTGTTCGTCCTCACGCCGCTGAGTATTGTTGGTGGCACCGGCTCACCGGTGCGTCCGCTGGCGGTGGTGCAACGGTGACGCCCGAGCCGACCGTGTTGCAGCAGGTCTCCCAGTTTGCCGCCGGGGTACGAGCGGGCGAGGTTGAAGAGCGCCTACTTCAAGATGCACGGCGCCGGGTAACAGACATAATCGGTATAGCGCTCGCGGCGAGCGGGATGGAACCTGCCCGGGTAGTAGGCGAGGTGATCGACGGCTGGGGCGGCAAGGAGCAAGCGAGCGCTATCGGACGAAGTGGCAGGTTCCCGACGGCGAGCGCTGCCCTCCTGAACGGTACCCTGGCGCATGCGCTCGACTACGACGATACCCACCTCCCGTCGGTCCTGCACCCCAGCGCGGCGGTCGTCCCGGCTGCACTCGCCGTCGCTGAAGCCTCGGGGGCTTCCGGCAGAAACCTCCTCGCCGCCGTCGCCGCTGGGGACGAGTTGACCGTCCGGGTCGGGATGGCCGGGTACGATCGGAAGCTCGGGAACTCGATCTTCTTCGAGAAAGGCCTACACGCCACCTCCATCGCTGGCACATTAGGTGCGGCGCTTGCGGCGGCAATGCTTCACGGGCTCGACGAGGAGGGCATCGGACACGCCGTCGCGATCTCGGCGAGCATGGGCGCGGGCATCATAGAGGCAAATCGCACCGGGGGCACGGTCAAGCGCGTACACTGCGGTTGGGCAGCCCACGCTGGGGTCGTCGCCGCCGAGATGGCCCTCCACGGCCTCACGGGGCCACCCACCGTCTTTGAGGGCAGGTTCGGTTTCTTGCAGGCATATCTCGACGACGAAGCCGACGCGGAGGCCATCACACGAGACCTCGGGAAGGACTGGGAGCTTCCCAGAGTCTTCTTCAAGCCCTACCCCGCGAACCACTTTACCCATGCCGGAATGGACGCCGCTATGAAGCTCCGGGAGGAGGGTCTGAAACCCGGGGAGATTGAGGAGATGAAGCTCGGAGTCGCGTCGCCCGTGCTACGCACCATTGCCCAGCCCGAGGGGGAGAAGGCACGCCCGAAGACCGGCTACGCAGCCCAGTTCAGCGGTCCATTCACCGTTGCAACGGCACTCGTTGGAGGTGGTGGTCTCGGCGTCTCCCTGGACGACTTCACCGACGAGAGCGTCGAAGACCCGCTGAAGCTCGACCTCGCCTCGCGCGTACGTTGCGTAGCCGACGAGGAATGCGAGCGCGTCTTTCCAAACCAGTTCCCGGCGGTCCTGCGCGTCCGCCTGAAGGATGGCGAGGAGCGGGAGGCGAAAATTCTCCACAACCGCGGCGGGCCCGAAAACCCGCTCTCCGACGAGGAGCTCGAGATCAAGTTCCAGAACAACGCGGGGCGCGCGCTGCCCGAGAATATTGTCACGGAGCTCGGAGAGACCCTGCGGGGGCTGGAGAACTCCGGGACCGTGGACGAGGTTATGCGGCTCGCGAGCCGGGCCGCGGGGGGGGAGGGGCAAGGCTTGAACTTTTAGGGGCTACTGTGGCAACAGGTAACGGCGTACGCCGGCAGGAAGGAGAGATGCTGTGGAAGCATTGGGCGGAGAACACACTGGGGAGCGAACCTCGGTACGACAAGTCGTCACGGCGAGCCTCGTGGGGACGACTATCGAGTGGTATGACTTCTTTATCTATGGGACGGCGGCGGCCCTGATCTTCAACCAGCTCTTCTTCCCAGGCTCGGAGCCGCTGGCTGGTACACTGCTCGCCTTCGGAACCTACGCGGTAGGCTTCGCCGCCCGGCCGTTGGGCGGCATCTTCTGCGGCCACTTTGGGGACAAGATCGGGCGCAAGTCTATGCTGGTGATGACTTTGATCGTCATGGGCCTCGCGACGTTTGCGATCGGACTCCTGCCGACCTACGCGTCGATTGGGGTCTGGGCCCCGCTCCTACTCGTCGCGCTGCGCTTTTTGCAGGGCTTCGCCGTCGGCGGTGAGTGGGGTGGCGCAACCCTCATGGCCGTAGAGTACGCGCCCCCCGGAAGGCGCGGCTTCTACGGCGCCTGGCCTGGCATGGGCATCCCGGCGGGGCTTGTGCTAGCGACGGCCGTCTTCTCTATCTTCCAGATGCTACCCGAGGAGCAGTTCCTCGCCTGGGGCTGGCGTGCGCCATTCCTCATCAGCATCGTCCTCGTAGCGGTCGGGCTCTTTATACGGCTCAAGATCTTCGAGACGCCCGCCTTCGAGCAGGCGAGAGAGTCCGGTGAGGTCTCCAACCTGCCCATCGTGGACGTCTTGCAGAATTACTGGAGGAGTATCCTGATCACGATGGGAGCTTTCTTTCTCCTCAACGGTGGCTTCTACATCGCTATCACCTTCATGCTCACCTACGGCACGCAGACGGTCGGGGTCGAGAGTAGCACTATGCTTACCGGCGTTCTCATCGCCGCGTGCGTGCAGATCGTGGCGATAGGCTTCTTCGGGGCGCTCTCGGACAGGGTAGGCCGGAGGCCGGTGTACCTGGGTGGCGCGATCTTCTTGGGGCTCTTCTCATTCCCGCTCTTCTGGATGGTCAACACCGGGAACGCGGTTGTGATCTGGCTGGCCCTGACCATTGCGGTCGCCTCCCTCGGCGCGATGTATGGACCGATGGGTGCCTTCTTCTCAGAGCTCTTCGATACGAGGGTGCGCTACTCAGGAGCCTCGCTAGGCTACCAACTGGCCTCTGTCTTCGCTGGCGGACTGGCCCCGTTTATAGGGGTGGCGCTTCTCAGTCGCTACGGGTACACAGCGGTAGCTCTGTATATGATCGGCATGGCCATCGTGACCATCGTAGCAGTCTACCTCGCCACTGAAACCTATCGGCGCGACCTCTCCGGCGTAGACCGGGACGAGGAACAGCAGGTAGCTGGAGACGGGGTAGTCTCCGGTTAACCGAAGGACGTGGTGAAGAGGAGCGTGAGCGCTACCGCGCGAATTCCGTTCGGGCTTCTTGGGGCGGGGACGGAGTATCCGGGTCGGTCGTGTGGCGCCGTCAAGGTGGCCGTCGAGAAGGAGATGGTAGCGGTGAGGCTGATCTCGTGTCCCGCTGTCTGGATTTACCCACCACTATGCACTGGACATATGCTGCGCCCGTAGCTGGCAAGGGCTTCGGCTCTTTGCGAGGTTTGTTAGATCTCTTGGCCAAGAGTTGCCGCAAGGCTATCGGGATGTGGTCGGGTTTCACTGGGATCACGACGGCTACGTGAGGAAGCTCCTGATCCAGAAAAGAGTGTCCCACACGCAGTCTATGGCGCGATCCTCGCTGCGGAGTCGATAGAACTCTCGGCTCCGCTCTATCAGACTGTTTTAGATGACCCTGACACCGTCACCGAGCCGGCAGAGGCCAGGGGTA
>CADCVD010000012.1 GCA_902806055.1 uncultured Rubrobacteraceae bacterium | reverse complement strand
AGGAGATACTCCGCCAGCACGCCGAGGGCCGCGCCACGAACCGCGTCCGCCGCCGCGTCGCCCTCCCGACGAGCGGCCTGAACGTCATGTTCGCCGGGGCGCCGGAGATCGGGGCTCTCGGGCTCAAAGCCTACACCGTCGCCCGCGGCGGCGCCCGCTTCTACACGATGCTCTTCGACCCGGAGTCGGGCGAGCTTCTCTCGATCATCCAGTCCGACAAGCTCGGCCAGCTCCGCACGGGCGCGGCTAGCGGCGTCGCTACCAGGCACCTCGCCCGCGAGGACGCGAGCTCTCTAGGCATCTACGGGGCGGGCTGGCAGGCGGAGAGCCAGCTGGAGGCGATCGCAGCGGTGAAGAGGCTCGACCGTATCGTCGTCTACACCCGCACCGAGGATTCGCGCAAGGCGTTCGCCGAGAAGATGGGCGAGAAGATCGGGCAGGAGATAGAGACGACCCACTTCCCTGAGGAGCCCGCCGCCCAGGACATAGTCGTCACGGTGACCTCCTCGAAGGAGCCCGTCCTTCATGGAGAGTGGCTCAAGCCCGGCGCGCACGTTAACGCCGCTGGCTCGAACTTCCTGTTCAAGCGAGAGATCGACCGGGACGTCGTCAAACGCGCGAGCCTCGTCACCATCGACTCCCGCGAGGAGCTGGGCCTCGAGGCCGGCAACCTCCTCCAGGCCGTCGAGACGGGCGTTGTAATGCCGGAGGCAGTCCGGGAGCTAGGCCAGATCGTCGCCGGGCAAGTTCCCGGCCGCCGGAGTCCCGAGGAGATAACCCTCTTCGCCAGCCAGGGTCTCGCCCTCGAAGACATGGCCGCCGCCCGCCTCGTCTACGACCGGGCGCGGGAGCAAGGCGTGGGCAGGGAGATAGAGTTCTAGGCGCTGGAACCGCGAAGGGAGAGGTAGCATCACGGATACCCACCTCTGGTGGCAACACTGCGTCTTCTACCAGATCTACCCGCGCAGCTTCGCGGACTCGGACGGTGACGGGGTTGGAGACCTTAGAGGCGTAACCGGGAGGCTAGGATACCTGCGGGAGATCGGGGTGGATGCCGTGTGGCTCTCCCCCATCTATCCCTCTCCCATGGCCGACTTCGGCTACGACGTCTCCGATTACACGGACGTACACCCCCTCTTCGGGACGCTGGAGGACTTCGACGCGCTGGTCGGCGAGGCGCACCGGCTCGGCCTGAAGGTCGTCCTCGACTTCGTCCCGAACCACTCTTCCGACGAGCATCCCTGGTTCGTAGCGTCCCGGTCCTCCCGCGACGGCCCGAAGCGCGGCTGGTACGTTTGGCGCGACGCCGCCCGGGACGGGGGACCGCCGAACAACTGGGAGAGCCTCTTCGGAGGTCCGGCCTGGGAGTGGGACGAGGCGCCGGGACAGTACTACCTGCACCTGTTCCACGAGAAGCAGCCGGACCTGAACTGGCGCAACCCGGAGACACGGGGGGCGATGCTCGACGTTATGCGCTTCTGGTTCGAGAGGGGCGTGGACGGGTTCAGGGTCGATGTGCTCTCGCTCCTCATAAAGGACGAGGCCTTCCGCGACAACCCCCCAACCCCCGAGTGGCGTACAGGATACCCGCCCCATCAGCGCCAGCAGAGGCTCTATAACGAGGACCGACCGGAGATGCGGGAGCTGGTGCGGGAGATGCGAGCCGTGGCGGACGAGTACGACGAGCGGGTCCTCATCGGGGAGATCTACCTGCCCCTCGACCGCCTCATGGCCTACTACGGGGAAGATCTAAACGGTATCCACCTGCCGTTTAACTTCGGTCTCGTCCTGCTCGAAGAGTGGGAGGCCGATGCAGTCCGCCGGCTAGTCGAGCAGTACGAGGCGGCGCTCCCCGAGGGGGCGTGGCCGAACTGGGTCCTCGGTAACCACGACAACCCGAGGATAGCGAGCCGGGTCGGGCCGTCCCGGTCCAGGTTGGCGCAGATGCTGCTTCTCACCCTGCGGGGCACGCCGACGTGCTACTACGGGGATGAGATCGGAATGCACGACGTAGAGATACCACCACACCTCATAGTAGATCCCGTCGGCAAGAGCGCCCCCGGCCACGGCCGCGACCCCGAGCGCACCCCGATGCAATGGGATGCGAGCCCCAACGCCGGCTTCTCGACGGGCACCCCCTGGCTCCCCGTCCCCAGAGACTACGCAGAGAACAACGTGGAGGCCCAGCGGAATACCTACCGCTCCCAACTAGCCCTGTTCGAACGCCTGACCGAACTGCGGCACGAGCTAAGGTCTCTGGCTACAGGTTCGTACCGCTCGCTCGATACGAGGACCGAGCCCGTGTTCGCCTACCTGCGCGAGTACGAGGGAGAGAGGGTGCTCGTGGCTCTCAACTTCGGTTCGTCGCCCGAAGAGGTGGACCTCTCTGAAGCGGGCACGGAGGGCGAGTTGCTCTGCTCTACCCTCATGGATCGGGAGGGAGGCGTAGACCCGAAGCGGCTTGCGCTACGGCCCGGCGAGGGCGTAGTCGTGCGGCTGCCGGGCTGAGCACCGGGGCCGATGGCGCGAGGCGAGAGATCTATTACTCAGGTGCGACGGGGCGAGGCCGCGCGTAGGTTGCGAGCGGCCCGGTTTGCGGCCGCGGCGGTCTTCTTCCTCAACGGCTTCGGGTTCGCGAGCTGGGTCGTGCGGATACCGGCGGTACAGGAGAAGCTGGCCTTGAGCGAGGGGCCGTTGGGGATCGCGCTCCTCGGGGCCGCGGTCGGCCTTTTGATCTCCACCCCGCTCGCCGGGTGGCTGGTGGCCCGGCTGGGCAGCCGTCCCGTAGTGGGCGTGACGTCGCTTCTGGTCGCCCTGGTGCTCCTACCGCTCGCCCTCGCCCCCAACCTGCCGCTCCTAGTGCTGGCTAACGTGGCGGCCGGCGCTTTCGCCGGGGCCCTGGACGTCTCGATGAACGCTCAGGCCGTCGTGGTCGAGAAGAGGTACGCGCGTCCGATCATGTCCTCCTTCCACGCCGCGTTCAGCTTCGGCGGGCTCGCGGGCGCGGCGAGCGGCGGCCTCGTGGCATCTTTGGGGATCGGTGTGCTCCCCCATCTCGCCGGTGCCGCCGCCCTGTCGGCCACTGCGGCGGCCATGGCATACCGGCTCCTGCTGCCGGCGAGCGCCGACGCGGGCGGGGCAGGAGGCCCGGCGT
>CADCVD010000011.1 GCA_902806055.1 uncultured Rubrobacteraceae bacterium | reverse complement strand
GGAGATCTCCTGCATCAAAGTAGTATCGAGGGTGATACCGGTAGCGGTAGCCTGTCCGGCCAGGGACGTTCCCGTGCCGCGCGGGGTGACGGATAGCCCTACCGTGCGGGCCGCGTCGATGACCCTGCGAATGTCTTCCTCGGAGCGGACGACGGCGACGGCGACCGGCCTCCTGAGATATATGGATGCATCCGTGGACCAGAGGGCGCGCGCGGCCGGGTCGGTGCGCAGGTACCCGTCGAGCCTGCCGTCGAGGGCGGCGCGGAGCTTCCGGGTCGGAGAGGTATCCAGATCTAGCACGTTACGCAAACTCCCCTCTGTTCCTGATGAGACAAACTAGGGGTAAGTTTACCGTGTTTGTGACCCCGGGCAGCGAACATATAGTTCACGCTGCGAGGCGGGAGCGTAACGCTCCCGCCTCGCGGTTAACGTCCTAACCGATAAAGCCGTTGTCGCGCAGGAAAGTCTCGGCGACGTCCTCGGGCGGCAGCCCGTCCACGTCGACCTGCAGGCTCATCTGCTGCATCTGCTCGGTAGTGAGCAGCTCGGAGATAGGCGCGAACATCTCCGCGAGCTGCTCGTTCTCCTCGAAAACCTCCTGGCGCGTGGTCAGCGAACCGTTGTACGCGGGGAAGTGATTCTCGTCATCCTCCAGGATCACGAGGTCCAGGTTAGGCACACGCCCATCAGTAGTAAAGACCGAACCGAAGTTGCACCCCTCGCCGTTGGCGACCTGATCGTAGACGAGGCCGTCCTGGATCTGCTGGACATCGGGGAACTCGTACCCGTAGGTCTCTTGCAGGCCCGGAAGCCCGTCGTCACGGTTCGCGAACTCGCTGCCCACGCATAACCCGGCCAGATCAGGATTGTTCTCGATAAACGGCCCGAGGTCCGAGAGGTTCTGGAGACCGTACTCGTCGGCAATGTCCTGGCTCGTGGCTATAGCGTAGGTATTCTCGAACGGCGCGGGCTCGAGCCAGTGAACATTGTTCTCTTCCTGGTCGCGCTCGGAGACGGTCTCGTAAGCCGGGTCAGGGATGTTGCCGGTCTCGCCCAGGTAGTTGACCCAGCCCGTACCCAGATACTCCCAGTACATGTCGATCTCGCCGGAGGTGAGTGCAGTACGGGCGGCGTCGGAACCGGCCAGACCAATCTGGTCGTTGACCGTCGCCCCGGCATCCTCGAGGGCCATCAGGGTCATGTTGCCGAGGATGAGTTGCTCGGTGAACTCCTTGGATCCGACGGTAAACTCAGAGCCGGAGAGGTCGTAGTTCTGAGCGATACTACCCTGACCGCCGCCCCCACCGCCACCACCACCACCGCAGCCCACGGCGAGCATCGCCACCACGACGACGAGCCCCAACACACGCAGTAAGTTCACTGGTTTCGACAACATCTACCTCCTCTTTCCGGGTTGGTCGTAAAAGTTTCGACGGGTCGTCTACAAGCCCTTGGGTCGCAAGACATCCTCGGCAACGCCTGCCACCCAGTCTATGAGCAGGGCCAGGACGGAGGTCAGGACGGCACCGGTGATAAGCACCGGAACGCGGTTCAAGGCGATGCCGACCTGGATCAGGTCGCCCAGGCCCCCGGCGCCGATAAAGGTCGCCAGCGCGGCTGTGCCGACGGTGATGACCAGTGCGGTCCGAATGCCGGCGAGCATGATGGGGATGGCGAGCGGCAGCTCGATGCGGAACAACACCGCGGTCTTCGTCATCCCCATCCCGCGAGCGGACTCGATCACGGAGCTGTCCACCTGCCTCAAACCCACCATCGTGTTCCTCAACACCGGCAAGAACGCGTAGGCGACGAGCGCCGCCAGGGCCGGGTAGAAGCCCAGACCATAGAATATGGCCAGCAGGGCGAGCACACCGATAGAAGGAACGCCCTGGCCGATGTTGGCCACGTTGACCAGGTAGGGCGACACCCGCCGGGCGAACGGTCGGGTAAGCAGCACCCCAGCGGAGACGGCCAGCGCGACGACCACTATAGCGGCGATACCCGTAAGCCTGAGATGCTCGATGAAACGCTGGGTGATATTCTCCCTGTTCAGAGATCGCTGCTCGATACTGTCTAGCTCCAGGGTCCCGACCCACAGGTACAGCGCCAGACACGCCAGCCCGAGAAGGACGGGCTTTATCAGGTAGCCCGTCCAGCGGGGTAGGCCGCCCCTCCCCTTAGTCGTGGTGGCCGCCATACGGGATCAGCTCCCCTGTCCGGTCGCGCCACCGGAGACCTCGGGGCTCACCGGCTGCTCTTGTTCCGTGGGGCGCATGGTGTTGATCGCCTCCAGCACCGCCTCGAAGTCGACTATGCCCTCGTAGCGGCCCTCGTCGTTCACAACGATGGCGGAGCCCTTGTAGGAGGTGATCATGGTGTCGAGCACGTTGTACAGGCTAGACTCCTTCTCCACAATGGCCACCGCCGGCCAGCCAGCCTCTTCGAGGCTGCCCCCGTGCGCGAGATCGTCTCTACTCACCCAGCGCTTCGGCCGGCGACGGTTGTCGAGCAGAAGGACGTGATCCTTGCCCGAGTCTCCTAGAAGCTGATGCACCGCGTCGCGGCCCTCGGAGAACGTAGCGACCGGCCAGTCTGCCGTCTTTATGTCCCGGACCCGGCTGAGACTAAGACGCTTTATGGACGCCCCGGAGCCGATAAAGTCCTCGACGAACTCGTCGGCCGGGTCGGTCAGGATGCGCTCCGGAGTATCGTACTGGGCGATCCTGGACTGCGTACGCAGAATGGCGATACGATCGCCCATCTTTATCGCCTCGTCTATGTCGTGGGTGACGAAGATGATGGTCTTCTTGATCTCCTGTTGGAGCCTCAAAAACTCGTTCTGGAGCCTGTCGCGCGTGATCGGGTCTATCGCCCCGAAGGGCTCGTCCATGAGCAAGACCGGCGGGTCGGCGGCCATCGCCCGGGCGACGCCCACGCGCTGGCGCTGGCCGCCGGAGAGCTCCTTCGGGTAGCGATCACGGTACGACACGTCCATGCCGACCGTCTCGAGGAGCTCGTCCGTCCTCTCTGAGATACGTTTCTTGTCCCAGCCGAGCATCTTCGGGACCGTTGCGATGTTATCGGCGATGGTCAGGTGCGGAAAGAGCCCGATCTGCTGGATAACGTACCCCATGCGGCGCCGCAGCTTGTCGGCGTTGACCTTCGTTACGTCCTCACCCTCCAAAAAGATCCTGCCGGAACTCGGCTCGATGACCCGGTTGATCATCTTCATGGTCGTGGTCTTGCCGCACCCCGAGGGGCCGACGAACACGACTATCTCGCCCTTAGGAATCTCCATCGATAGGTCGTCAACCGCGGCTTGCTCCTGTCCCGGGAAGACCTTCGTCAGGTTCTCCAGCCGTATCATGGTCTCCGGCGTGGAGCCGTTCGCGGAACCGTTCTCGTTCATCCTAAACCTCTCGATGTAGTTAGTTTGCCTACGACCGCGAAGAACCCGTCGAAGAGCACAGCCAACACTACGATGCCGAGCACGGCGCTGAGTACCTGGTTGAGGGCCACGGCGCTACCGATTCGGGAGATGCCGCTGAAGATTTCGCTGCCCAGCCCCGGACCGTTCACGTAGGCGGCGACCGCAGCAATCCCCACGATGATGAGCGCCGAGACCCGCATGCCGGTCAGGATCACCGGCCACGCGAGCGGCAACTCTATCCGCCAGAGCCGTTCACCCCTGCTCATACCCATCCCCTGCGCGCTCTCTGCTATGGCCGGGTCAACACTGCGCAGGCCTACTACGGTATTGCGCACTATCGGCAGCAGCGCGTACATCACCAGCGCTAGGATCGTCGGGTACCAGCCAAGCCCTAGTATGGGAACCAGAAGCCCGAACAGCGCGAAGGACGGGATGGTCAAGAAGGTGCTCGTTACGGCCAGCACCCCCTCCGCGACCCGCTCCCTACGATAAACCAGCACCCCGACGGTCACCCCGATTGCTGTCGCTATGAGCAACGAGATGAGCACGACCTGGGCGTGCGCGATAGTCAGCCCGAGTATGCTATCCCACCGACTAGCCAGGTATCTAAGGAACGACATGCCCTACCCGACTCTCTGTTTATATATATCTATGCTACTAGCTCCTCTTCTTGCACGCTTCAACCTTAAAGATGGCTCAAAAGCTTCCCTCTTGCAGGGTCAAGTATACAGGAATGCGTGTGTTCAATAAAATTGCATTCCGTAGGCTACGCTTGATTTATTCTCAGCTCTGCTAGTGAAGCAGGAGAAGCCCGAGTAGGAGCATCGAGGTCCCTATGTTCCGTTTAGCAGCGCCTCCGGTGAGCCCGGGCTTTAGGAGCAGACCTCTAGAGGGGCTGCTTCGTCGAGGTAGGTACTGCCGTAGACTACCCTCCATTGCATGGGGAAAGCTAAGTCTACCTGTCCGGCGCTCCGCTCGCCTTCTTCCGTGGAGACACGCAAACCGTCTGGGCCGTAGACGTGGCCGGGAGTATGGAAGCGCGCCTCAGGGTAGACGCCGATCTGGTTGGCGCTCGCCAGGTAGACGGCGTTGTCCAGAGCACGTGCGGCGCACGAGAGATCGTACTGCGCCCCCCATGGCTCTCTCCATCCGGCGGGAGCTAGGATCAGGTCCGCCCCCACGAGCGTAGCCTCCCGCGCGACCTCCGGAAACCCAAGATCCCAACAGATCAAGAGCGCCACCCGCATACCGCCAGCCTCCACGACCGGTAGTTCCGTCCCAGGAACGAAGATGTGATGCTCCTGCAGAGTCCGCACCAGGTGCCGCTTACGATACGTGAGCATCACGCCCTCCGGTCCCACGAGGTTCGCACTGTCACTGACGCCCGCGGCGCCCAAGGTACCCGGTAAACGCTCAGGGAAGCCATACGCTATGTGCGTTCCGGTCTCACGGGCTAGCGAGACGAAGAAACGGGCGCTCTCGCCGATCTCGGCATCCTCAGCGTAACGGTGAACAGACTCGAGGTCCGAATACCCGCAGGTAAAGAGCTCCGGCAAGACAACCCACCCGAGATCCGGGTACGCTCGCTTGGCCTCTCTTATAGCCCGCTCCGCAAGGAGGAGGTTTCCCGCCAGGTCTCCCGGCCTCGGGCTCAGGTTGAGAGCCGCGGCCGAAGGCTTGCGGAGCGCGGGCACAGGGGCCGTTGGTACAACCGACTCGACGCCGAGCCCGAACTCGCCGTGTATTACCTGCGCCATGCTCACTCCTCTCCTCCGCTTCGCTGTCTACCAACCCTCGTAAACCTATGTCCTGTGACTTCTTGAAACATCCATCTCAAGACTTCTGCCGTATTTTATCCCTTTGATCGATCACTTAGAATCGGCCTCCGGGAGAAAGATCCAGCGCACACGGCTACGCTCAATTGTCCGCCCGTACGATTGACAAAGAAGCCCTCTACAGGCAATATATGCTTCGTGAGTTGCATAAGCAACACGAGCGGAGAGACAATCTTTGGCCGCTCGGATCGTTTTATAGGGGCGGCTTCAGCGGCCCGGATACCCGAGAGGAGAACGAGACTAGATGTGTGGAATCGCCGGTAGCTATGGGGGCATCGAGCCCGACATTGCAGAGCGCATGTTGGAGCGTCTTACCCACCGGGGGCCGGATGGTGAAGGAGACGTCGAGATCGCCGGTAACTGGCTCGGGCATCGTCGGCTCTCTATTGTGGACGTAGAAGGCGGCAAGCAGCCGCTCGTAACTGAGTCCGGCGATCTTTACATGGTAGGTAACGGTGAGATCTACAACCACGAAGAGCTGCGCGAGGCTCTCCCGGACGTTCCGTTCCGCACCCGCTCGGACAACGAGGTAGCTCTGCACCTTTACAACGAGAAGGGTCCGGACGCCTTCTCGGAGCTACACGGCATGTACGCCTTCATCATAGCCGGGGAAGACGGGCGCTTCGTCGCCGCCCGCGACCCTGTAGGGATCAAACCCCTCTACTGGGCCTGTCGGGATGGCCAGATCCGGTTCGCCTCCGAGCTCGGAGCCTACGAGGAGGAGTGGCTGCCGTTTGCCGAGCTCTTCCCCCCCGGTCATTACTGGACCCCCGAGAGCGGGCTCGTGCGCTTCGCGGCGGCCGTCCCACGCGACCCGGAGAAGCTTGAAAAGTTCGACGGGCCCTCCGAGCCCGGCGCCGAGATACCCGCGAAGATCCTCACGAGAGTCCGGGACCAGCTCATAGAGACCGTCGAGGGCCAGATGATGGGGGACGTGCCGGTCGGCGTCTTTCTCTCCGGCGGCCTCGACTCGAGCCTCATAGCCGCCATCGCCGCCCGCTGGTATGAGAGGCGCGGCGAGAGGCTCAAGACCTTCGCGGTGGGGCTCGAAGACTCTCCAGACCTTCTGGCGGCTCGGGCCGTAGCCGAGCACCTCGACACCGAGCACTACGAGAAGATCTACACGGCAGAGGAAGCCTTGGAGGTCTTGCCGGAGGTCGTGCGGGTCATCGAAAACTTCGACCCGTCGCTCGTGAGGAGCGCTGTGCCCAACTATATACTCGCGGAGTTCGCCGCGAGGCACGTCAAGGTCGTCTTGACCGGCGAGGGCGCGGACGAGATCTTCGCGGGCTACGAGTACCTCGAAGACTTCAAGACGGAAGAGGACCTGCACGAAGAGTTGGTCCGCACCATCGAGGGTCTGCACAACCTGAACCTCCAGCGCGGAGATCGGGTAACTATGGCTCACGGACTCGAAGCCCGGGTCCCGTTCCTGGAGCTGGGCATGATCGAGTTGGGTCTCTCCCTCCCGGCCGGCTGGAAGCTCGCCGGCGAGGACCAGCCCGAGAAGCGCCTCCTCCGCCAGGCCTTCGACGGCTGGCTCCCCGACGACTTCCTCTGGCGCAAGAAGGCTCAGTTCGGCGACGGCTCCGGCGCAGTTACGGTCTTGAAAGAGAAGATGGAGGAGAGCGTCACCGAAGAGGAGTTCGAACGCGAGAGCCAGGAGGTCGAGCCCCCCCTGCGTACCCGTGAGGAGGTCGCCTACTACCGCATCTTTGCCGAGTATCTCGGTGACGTTCGCCCCAAGAGTACTGTAGGCCGTTTCGCGACGGCATAAAACCGTTGTCGGCTAGTAGCTGACGAATATCAGCTTTTGTAGAGCTTGCCCTCTTTGCCGGTAGCAGGGGCAATCACAACTCCCGCCCGGTATAGACAGCCTCGCGCCGTGACGCGAGGCTGTCTATACCAAGCTCTTTGGCTGATGCCGCGCCGAGAACGACGCTCAATGCTTATCTGCTCGCGGCGGCCTCTCTACCATGCGTAGGTTCTTTATGCGTGATCTCGAGCAGGTAAGCTACCATCACGTCCTCGTCGGCTAATTTAAGGTGATAGGCGTCGGAGAAGTTCTCCACGCGCAGGATCTGCTCCCGCTGCTCGCGAAACGGCTCGGTGAACGGGAAGAACCCGAAGTCGACGACGCGCCCCTTTAAGTCTTGCTCTTCGAGGAGCTCCGCAGTCCGTTCCTGACCGAGGATCGACAGCTGTAGGAGGTAGGCGACGCCCTCTGAGGCTAAGACCTCTGGCAGCTTCCGGATAAGGTGGTCGAGCAGGCTACGCCCCCAGTAGTCGCGCGGGCGGTGAGTTACTCCCTGCTCGAACGGGTCCACCGGCATCTGGTAGAGGCTCGCCACGATCACCTCGTAGCGCTCCTCGGGGACCCACGGGTAGAGGTCGACGCTCTCTGCCGTCACCCGATCAGCGACCCCGTTGCGAAGAGCGCTCGCACGCGCGTTGGCGACGGCGAGCTCCTCGAGGTCGATCGCGTGTACATGCTTGGCCCCGTTGAAAGCTAGCTGAACCGTCAGAAGACCGGTGCCGCAACCGACGTCTAGGCAGCGCTGGTCGGCGCCAATGCCCTCCTTGAAGAGGTGGCGCCACATGAAAAAGCTGCCCTGGGTGGGCACGAACACCCCCGGCTCACAGACAATGTCGGGGAACTCAAGCGGGAAGAGACTGCGTCCTTGCTCGTCGGTCCAGGGGGACACCGGCTGGGAGACCCGTGTCTCCAGCATCAAGGCGTTATCAAGCTCCAGCGGATCCTCCGACGGGCGATCATCTCCAACGTCGGTATCGGCGAGCACGTCCCGGGCGGCCTCGATGTGCTCGGGGCCGACGCCGCAGCAGCCGCCAACGATCTGCGCACCCTCCTCCCGCCACCGCAGAGCCATCTCCGCGTATTCGGGACCGCCTACGCCAGCGTCGGACAACCATCCAGATTGCGAAAGATACCCGAGGTTGGGGTAGACGCCGAGCGGAAGGTCGGTAAAGTCCCTAAGCCAGGGCAGCATTCCGTTCACATGATCCGGCGGGATACAGTTTATAAGCAACGCCCCGACCCCCATCTCTTCGAAGCGGCGGGCGGCCCGTCCGAAAGAGTCACCCTCCGGGCCGCCCCAATGCTCGCCGAAGACCCCGCACAAACCGTGGCGGCATCGGCGGAAGCTCAGCCAGATCGGCAACCCCGTCTCCAGCAGCCGCTCGACCGTCTCATAGGTCGAAGGCCGCACGAGCGAGAGCGTCTCGACGAGTATGAGGTCGGGAGACTCATCCTCGAACATGCGGTCCAGGAGGCGGATCGTCTCCTGGCCCTCCGAAGTGTCGATCTCGCCGCTCAGGCTGAACGCGACGGCACAATCGTCGGCGCGTCCCGCATCGGCCGCCGCGCGGCGCGCGACCCCGATCCCGCGTCGCGCGAGATCCATCCAGTGAACGGGGCCCGCGGTCTCCCAGAGCTTGGAACTGTCATGCAGCGCGTTGGGCAGCCCCCAGGTATCCGTCGAGATAATATCGCAGCCGGCCTCCGCATAGCGACGATGCACCGAGAGCACCGAGTCCGGGCTGCTCGCCAGCGCATCCGCGCCCCACAGCCGTTCGCCCGCCAAGCCGTTGACGGCGCTCCCCTGAGGGAGCTCCGTCCCCGTCGCGCCGTCGAGCACGACGCAGCGGCCTGAGACGATTTTACGCTCGACGGCCTCAAACCTGCCGGTGCTTCGCTGCATTCACTATCTCCTGTCTTTAATAATGAGGTTACTGCTACGTTCGTGCATGGTAGGGCTAACTACTGCGCTGTCTGAAGATGCTGTGTTGCTAGAAACGCCCATCGTGTCGGTCAATTCGGCCCGTTTCACAAGTCGTTTCCGTCCTCCACAACCCACCAGTAACAGCTGAAAGTCGACTGCTAAAGACCGAGCAACTTCTCCACCGGGACCTTCGCCTCCGCAGCGGGGCGGGAGAGATAGAAGTTGGCGTGGTACCAGCCTTCGTCCTCCTTACCGGTGGTCTCTACGCCCATCCTGGAGAGCTCCTCCAGGACGTACTCACGCTCCTCGCTGTCGATGAAGCGCCTCTGGGTAAAGGTGTGGCCTTCGAGCTTCTCGGTGACGAGACCGTAAGCAGAAAGGGCTTCGGAGATCTCCTCATAAGATACCCAGCGGAGCGCGAAGACGGCTACCCAAGGCATCCGATCCCCCGAAACGCAGTCGAGCAGATGCTGGAAGGTAAGCTCGGAGATATAACCTACGCCGCCTGTCACGGAGAGGAGATCCACCTCAGAGACAGCCTGACAGAGCGCATCCGATGGCTCTTTACCTTCAAGGTTTTCGGCGAAGCCTGCGTCTAGGATGCCAGAGTGGATCCCGTAGGAGACCGCGTTGCCGGCTACGTCCAACCCGACAACCTCGGGTGCCTCCTCCCGCCGGCGCTCTCCGTAGAACGCGGCGTCGGCCTCTGCTAGCTCCTCGCTCGATAAAGTGGCGAGGTTCTCTGAGCCGTAGCGGTCATAGAGGTCATCGAGGGTCGTCTCGTATTTGAGGAGGGCGGCGTTGACCCCATAAGAGCAGCAGATGTCCACGATACGCAAGGGTCTCTCTTCAGCCTCTTGGCGCCGCGCTTCAATGAGCGAGGAGAAGAGGCGTTGACCGTGCCGGGGAATACAGTAGTCGAACTCTCTCAGGACGTTGAAGTACTCCCTGGGGTCTTCCAGATCGTAGATCAGATCAAAGTTCGCCTTGCCGGACTTCTCGTGCAGGGTATCACCGTTGTTCATAGGCCAGGTTCTCCAATACAAGTAGATATTCAAGGGCAGACGAGCATCCTTGATGCGAGCCCACAATACGTAAACATGCTTCTACTGCGTCACCCGCAAACTTCGTAAGCGACGAAAACAGTTTCAGAACCAGGTCAGGGCCAGGAGAACGCCCACGTCGGCATATTAGAAAATACCATTCCACCCTCCAGCGTTTCCTGCAAGCATCATGAACCCTTAGCGGCCGAGTTCCTACCGTGAATCTCAGTATCCCATTGTAGTCTAAAGCTTCGCGGGTTTCTAGATGACCCGTTCGGATGTATCGTTTACCCGGGTAAACGATACATCCGAACGCGGTGATTCTACGCCGGTCCGCTTCTCTGACCGGCAGGTTATCTAGCTAACTATAAAACTCCGGCGCCTGCTTGAAGTTCGGCCATTCGTCAGGGTCGTGCCCGGTTACAACCGTGGCGCCCAGGGCGTCGACAGCCCGACGGATCTTCTGAACCGAGCTCGCGCAGTCGGCGGCCGAGTGGATTAAGCCGGGTAGCGCCGCGTTGTTGTAGTGATCCCTCGTGTAGGCGGCGTCGGCGGTGAGCATCATCGGCCCGGACTCCTCCAGGTTGACGATGAGCGAGGTGTGTCCCGGCGCGTGCCCCGGCGTGAACAGCGTCTTTATCATGCCGTCCCCGAAGAGATCGTAGCCGTCGTCGTTCTCGCCGTCCAAGAAGAGCCAGTCTACGTCCCGATCGAAGTCCTGCCGGATGTAAGCTGGCTTCTGGAACCAGTCTGGAGTGTAGGCGTACTCGAGCTCGCGCCGCTGCACCAGGTACTCGGCGTTCGGGAAGTGTCCTATCGCCCCCGAGTGATCGAGGTGCAGGTGCGACTGCACGACGTAGCGCACCGAGGCCGGGTCAATATCCATCGCCTGCAGCCTGTTCACCACGAAGTCATCCTCGCTCATCACCGGCTCGTAGGCGTCCGTAACGGCTCCCCAGTGGGCGCGCGCGTCCTGGGCGACCTCCAGCGCGTTACCTCCATCGTAGAGGACGTTGCCCCTTGGGTGCATGATCAGGAAATACGGAACCGGGATCTCGTACGGATCCCCGAGCCCCTGGTTCATCTTTATGTACTGCACCTGCGTCTTCAGGCTCCCGCATTCCATCATGTACAGCCTCAAGTCTTGCGCCATCTCTATATCCCCCCTTTACCAGTTCTCCATCGACTCGCGCAGGATGTTCGCGAGGTCTTCCTCCGTTACCTCCTTCGGCGCCCCCACTAGAAGCCGCTGCTGCTTCATAGCCCCGTCTACTAACTGGTCGATCTCACCCTCGTCGTAGCCGAGCTCTCGGACGCCCTTGGGGGCCCCTACGTCTTTCATAAGCTGGATAATGATCTCCGGCAGCGTGTTCTCGTCGGCCTTCTCTATCTTCTGGCCTGAGAGTAGCTCGGCGACGTAACGGTGTCGCTCGGGCTGGGCGTGGTAGGTAAACCGGAACGAGGCCGGGGCCGTGACGATCACCGACCAGCCGTGCGGCACGAGCGGATGGTCCAGCGGATAGCCGGGCGGCTGGTACTCATGCTTCAGGCCGGCTATCGGGTAGGCGCAGGCATGCGGGATATGAACGCCCGCGGAGCCGAACCCGATACCTGCCAGGGACGCGCCGAGCATCATCGCCCCCCGAGCCTCGACGTCCTGACCGTCCTTTACGGCGCGCCGGAGGTACTTGCCGCCGTACTCAAGTGCCTTCGCGCTCCACATGTCCGCTATCGGGTTCGCCCCCTGGTACGGCGGCCTCTCATCCGGGCTGTCCGCCTTTGGCCGCTCGTCGTAAGGCTTCGACAGGTAAGACTCAGCGGCGTGGCAGACCACGTCCAGGCCGCACGAGGAGGTAACCTCGCTGGGCATGCTCATGGTGAGCAGCGGGTCCACGACGCCGCGATGCGGGCGCATGTAGGCGTGCGAGATCCCTGTCTTCACCTTCTGGTCCGGGATGTCCAGGATCGCAACGGTCGTCGCCTCGGCGCCCGTCCCGGCGGTAGTGGGCACGGCGAGCAGCGGCTTCAGGGACGAGGGCGGCTTCTTGCCGCCTCCGACCGGCGGGTTGACGTACTCCATGATCTCACCGCCGTGCGTAGCGATGAGATCCGAGACCTTCGCCGTGTCGATGCTCGACCCGCCGCCGACCGCCACGAACCCGTCGAAATTCCCCTCCTTTGCGAAGTCCGCCGCCTCCTGGAAGGAGTCCGCCGTCGGCTCGACCCTTGAGCGATCCCAGACCTCGACCTCTATTCCCTCGGCCTCGATCAACTCCTGTATATGGGGCGCGATGTTCGCCTTGACGATGCCCGGGTCCGAGACGAGCATCACCCGGCTCACCCCCATGCGTTTGATCTCCCAGCCGACCTCCTCGGAGGAGCCGGGCCCATACTTCAGAGGCGTCGCCTCCATCGTGAAGATAGTCTCGTTTCCGTTAGCAGCCATATCTCTCCTCTCCCCGGCGGGGTCCCCTTCCCCGCGCTGTGTCTCCGGCAATATACCCACGCCCCATACCCGCGGCAACCCGGACCAGCGGTGCGGCCCGGCTCGCTCTTGTACCCTACTTCGTGAACCCGGAGGCGGGACTGGCGAAAGCAAGAGGAGATGACGCTCACAGTGAACCGAGGACCGGCCAAAGACTCGGGCGAGGCCGAAGAGCGAAAGGCGCGGTCGGCGCGGATAGTTTGGATCTCGCTGGCGCTCTCGCTGGGGCCGGCGGTCACGCTGGGGTTGGTGCGCTTCGCTTACGCGCTCTTGCTCCCAGCGATGCGGGACGACCTTGGGTGGTCCTACGCTCTAGCGGGCGGGATAAACACGGCGAACGCCGCCGGGTACCTGGCTGGCGCGCTGCTCGCCGCCCCCATAATCAAACGGGTCGGAGTTCGGAGATCCTTCGTCCTGGCGCTGCTGGCGGCGGCGCTGGCGCTTCTCGCTTCGGGACTGCCGACCGCCTATGCCGCGCACGTACTCTTGCGCATAGCCGCCGGCGTAGGCGGGGCGGTAGCCTTTATCTCGGGCGGCGTGCTCGCCGCCCACGCGACCTCCGGGCGCCCGGGAGAGCCTTCGTCGACCGTGGTGCTCGGTCTGTACTACGGAGGCGGCGGGGCAGGCATCCTCGTCTCGGGTTTGGCGGTACCTGCGCTGCTGGAGCTCGGACCGGTCGAGCCCGCAGCTTGGAGGGTCGGGTGGGTCGGCATCGGGGTCATCTCTCTGCTCGCGCTCGTCGTGGCGGGGCTGGCCGCACGCGGGTTGCCGGAGACGGCTACGGCGACTGGAGAGGAGGCGCAAGACGAGAACGAGAGCTTTACGGTATGGTCGCTAGCACCGGCGCTCGCCGCCTATTTCCTGTTCGGGGCAGGCTATATCGCTTATATGACGTTCGTGGTGGCCTTCCTTAGAGACCGCGGAGCGGGAGCGTTCGAAGTCTCGATCTTTTGGGCGCTGCTCGGGGCCGCGGCGATGGTCTCGGCACCGTTGTGGGGGCCGTTGATCGAGGGTTTTCGCGGCGGACGGGCGCTCGCCACGGTGACCGCAGTCGTCGCGGCGGGCGCTATCTTACCGCTCGTCTCAGATAGTTACTTGATAGCGCTCGCCTCCGCCGTCCTTTTCGGGGGTTCTTTCCTCGCGGTCGTAACGGCAACAACCGCGCTCGCCCGGCGCTCGCTTCCCACTCGTGCCTGGCCCGCCGGAATCGCCGCCTTCACCATCCTCTTCGCCACCGGGCAATGCGTGGGACCGCTCGCCTCTGGCGCCGTCTCCGACAGTTTCGGGGGCCTCGAAACGGGTCTCGGCCTCTCGGCGATCATCCTAGTCGCGGGCTCCCTGGTAGCACTCGCCCAACGTGATCCAGACCAAAACGTATAACGCCCCGCACGTGACGCTCCCGACAACCGCCCCGCTTCACCTCGTTCGCCCGAACGGGATAACATCCGCCACCGCGGGTGTTGGTAGGATTCGTGCTTCTAGCAGTGTTGATAGTCTCGAAAGCTACCGCCCTGGCTTTCCAACCTGTCCACCCGAGTTCCCTGACCTCTTTACGGTCAACTCAGGAGCCTCTCATCCGCCCGATGGGTATATGCATGTGGGTGATATGTGCAGACAGCAAAAAACCATGCACTCACTGCTATAATTACACGTACAAGCTGATGAATTAAGCGAACGGCGGCGATTAGCATATGGAGAGGAGATCGTACAGGTGACGAAAGAGGGACGAGCCGGGTCTATGATGGACCCTATGGAGCTCTGGAAGCAGTGGTACGAGACGAGCACAAAGATGTGGTCGGGCATCGTACAGAGCGGTCAGGCTAACCGCCTGGACCCGTATGGTATCTACCGCCAGTGGTTTAACGGGCTGGAGACCATGCAGCAACGGATGCTCGGCTCAATGGGGTTGCCGTCGAGCAACGGCGGCGCCAGCAACGACCCGGCGTCTTCGGTAGGCAACAATCTGATGGCCATGCTAAACCCGGCCGCGTGGGCGAACCCGGCGGCGACCAACAAAACGGGTGCTGACGCGGCGGCCGGTCAGGCAGCCGAGGTGCAGAACCAGTGGAAGCAGTGGTTCGAGGCGATGCAGTACTCCTGGGAGAAGATGGCGAAGCTTGGGCAGGAGGCCGTAGAGCTTACGCCCCGCTGGATCTCCACGCTCGACCAGATCCGGAACAACCTGCTCAGCGCCGAGGGATATCCGACCGACCCGTTGCAGTTCGCCACGCGCTGGTACAACGCGACGAGCGGGCCGCTCTCCGACTTCATCGGCGACATCATCGAGCGCGAGGACTTTCTGGAGGTCTCCAGCCAGTTCTTGCAGAGCTACGCTAGCTTCTACAAGGTTTACCGGCGCAACTCCGAGGAGTATCTAAAAGCCCTCTCGCTCCCGGTGCGCTCGGATATCTCCCGTGTAGCCGGGCTCGTAGTAGCCCTCGAAGACAAGATCGACCGGGTCGAGGAGGCCTTCGAGGACTTCGAGGACGGTTACGCCAAGCCCGCTACGGCCGAGTCGATCGAGGGCGTAGAAGAGAGGATAGGCGGGATAGAGGATGCCCTGGGGCGCATCGAAGGCGGGAACGCGGATGGCGCGACTGCCGACTCGGTGAGCGGTCTCGAGCAGCGGCTCGACGGTGTGGAGAACAAGATAGATCGGCTCATCGCCGCCTTCGAGAACTCTTCTCAGGTAGACGACGTAAGCAGAAAAGGAGCCAGCTAAACAATGGCGGAACGCACAGGAGGCAACACCAACGTAGTACCGTCTGGCGCCGAGAACTTCTTCGACAAGTACAGCGCAGGCATGAGGGTAGTCGTCGAGGGCGCCCAGGCCGACACGGGCCAGACCCCTAAAGAAGTCATCTGGACCAAGAACAAGGCCAGCCTGTACCGCTACCAGCCCTCGGCCGAGAAGAAGCACCCGGTGCCGATCCTCATGGTCTACGCTCTCATTAATAGGCCCTACGTGTTGGACCTTCTCCCGGGTAACAGCTTTATAGAGTACCTCACTGAGGAGGGCTTCGACGTCTACCTCCTCGACTGGGGCGTGCCTGGCGACGAGGACAAGGACATCAACTTCGAGCACCTCGTCCTTGATTACCTGCCGCGAGCGGTCAAGAAGGTTTTGAGGACCTCCGGGGCCGACGAATTCACCCTGCTCGGTTATTGCATGGGCGGCACGATGAGCACGATGTACGCCTCGCTCTTCCCCGAGAATCTCAAAAACCTGGTCTTGCTCACGACTCCGGTACAGTTTCCGAGGGACGAGATGGGTACTTACAGCCTCTTTACCAGCGGCAAGAACCTCAACCCGGATCTTCTCGCTGACTCCTTTGGGAACATCCCCGGCGAGCTAATCGACACGGGCAACAGGATGCTAAAGCCGGTTACTAACTACATCGGCACCTACGTCAACATGTGGGAGCGTCTCTTCGAGGACAAACCGATGGAGACCTGGCTCGCGATGAACAAGTGGGTCAACGATGGTCCTCCCTTCCCAGGAGCGGCTTTCAAAACCTGGATCAAGGATTTCTATCAGCAGGACAAGCTGGTCAAAGGCGAGATCAGGCTACGAGGCCAACGCGTTGACCTCTCAAACATAAAGGTCCCGGTCCTCTCGATCGCCGGTAAGAAAGACCACATCTGCCTCCTGCCTCAGGCCGAGGCCATAATGGATCTCGTCTCCAGCGAGGATAAGGAGTTCTTCGTCGTCGACGCCGGCCATGTCGGCCTCATGACCGGCCGCGGCGCCAAGAAGGGCCTCTGGCCGAAGGTCGAGTCCTGGCTTGAGGAACGCTCCGGCGCCTGAAGACAAGGCTAGCGACAAAGAAGGGGAATGGAGCCAAAAGGTTCCGCTCCCCTTCTTCTGTGTACAGTGAGACCAACGCCTGCGAGCGATAGTCTCCGCATTTATCTATTGCTCCGGTTTACCTTTTCTTCGGCGGTGAATTCTCGGGGGAGATTCGACTAGCGTTTCCGGAAGCGGCGGAATCCTGGTTGGCACCTCTGGAGGAGGCAGCTCGTCTAAGATCGAAGGTACCTCTGGCGGGGGCGGCAACACAGGCTCATCGGCGGAAGCGGAGGTAGGCTAAACCGTTGTACTTTCCTCGCCAGCCTGACTGGAGTTGCTGCTAGCTTCTCTTTCTCGCACGGGGCGCCTCGCGGCCTCTGTGTCGCTCTCGGCACTTAAGTTGGGGGCTTTTTCTACGTGATCAATCCGGACAGTTCGGTTGAGGCCTCTCTATTCTCTGCCTGAGCTTTGAGATCGACATCCGGAGACGGTAAATTTTCTTCGCTTCTTGAGCGCGCTTCCGAAGACGACGCATCTGCTACTGACTCCGAGGTATCTGTTAAGGTCGTC
>CADCVD010000010.1 GCA_902806055.1 uncultured Rubrobacteraceae bacterium | reverse complement strand
TCTGAACGCGGCGAACTCGTGGACGGCCTCGGGGCGGGCGTAGATCTCTTGCCCCGCCCTACTCGCGGCTTCAAAGAGCGCTGCGATAACCTCTGGAGTGTTCAGGTCATCCCGCATCGCCTTGTCGAACCGCTCACGCAGGTCGGCAGCGAGGTTCTCGGATAACTCCGAAGAGCGATCGGAGTCGGAGAGGCGGCGGTAGAGACGCAGAAGTTTCTCGAAGGCACGCTTCTTCTCCTCCAGTATCTCCTCGGAGTAGTCTATGGGCTGCGAGTAGTGACTCTGCAAGATCCACATCCGTAAGGCGTTGCGCCCGTGCAACCCCACCGCCCGCTCCACATCTAGGATGTTGCCGAGAGACTTCGCCATCTTGCCGCTGGCGAGGGTGACCATCCCGTGGTGAGCCCAGGCGCGGACGAAGGTGTGTTGCGGGTGGGCGCCGGCACTCTGGGCGAGCTCGTTCTCGTGGTGCGGAAAACGCAGGTCGTCGCCGCCGCCATGAATATCCGCCCCTTCGGGGAGGTGCTTCTCGACCATCGCCGAGCACTCGATGTGCCAGCCGGGGCGACCCGCTCCCCACGGGCTCTCCCAGGAGGGTTCGCCGGGCTTGGAGGCCTTCCACAACGCGAAGTCTAAAGAACTCTTCTTGTGGCCCGTGGCGCCCTTCTCCGTCTCGCGCATCTCCTCGGGGCGTTGTTTACTCAGGGCCCCGTATGAAGGGTAGCTCGCGACGTCGTAGTAGACGTCGCCGTTGCCCGGGGCGTAGGCGTGGCCCTTCTCGATTAGCTCTCGTATGAGCGAGATCATCTCGAGGATGTGCTCGGTGGCGTAGGGCTCGACATCCGGTAGGTTGACTCCGAGCATCTCAAGGCGCTCGTGGAAGGAATCCGTGTAGCGGCGCACGATCTCCTCCCACGGGACGCCCTCCTCGTTTGCCTTATTGATTATCTTGTCTTCGATGTCCGTGATGTTCTGGACGAAGGTGACGTCGTAGCCTCGGCTCCTCAGATACCGTACTACCACGTCCCAGAACAGCGGCGCGCGTGCGTTGCCGATGTGAATGTGGTTGTAGACCGTCGGGCCGCAGACATAGAGTCCGACCCTCCCAGTCTCCCCAACCTCGACCTCTCTACCGCTCAAAGAATCCCGTACTAGTAAGCTCATGCCCCTAGTCTAGCCTCTCGCGCCCGTTCTATCCGGGTCCTTGCCTCTTCCGCCCCGAGCACCGCGAAGAGGTACGCCATCTCCGGCCCCCGGTCCCGTCCCGTGAGCGCGAGCCGCAGAGGATGCAACAGGTCGCGCGTCTTGATGCCTTCCTCCTTTGCCCAGGCTCGCAGCTCCCGGACGAACATCCTGAACTCCTCCAGGCCCTCCAACCTCCGGCCCTCCATAGCCTTCTCGACGTGCGTGTAAATCGTTACGCTCGACTCTGGCAGCTCGCGGACGAAGCCAGACGGGTCTACCGAATCCAGAATGCCGGCCAGCAAGCGCGGCGCATCCGCGAGCACCCGCATCTCCTCCCGGATCGCCTCAATCGCGAGCATCTCCCGCCCTTCTGGCAACGACTCTCCCAGGAACGGCACCGATCGCCGGCGCAGCTCTTCCACCGGCAGCGCCCGAATAACACGAGCATTCACGAAGAGAAGACGGCCTGCGTCAAAGGTGGCGGGGCTTGCGCCGAGGCGATCCGAGTCCCACTCGCGTGCGAGCTCGTCGAGCCCCGAGAACTCCTCTCTACCCTCGGGGTGCGACCAGCCCAGTAGCGCGAGGTAGCCCAGGAGCGCCTCGGGCAGGTATCCCTCGCTCCTGTACTCCGCGACGCTCCGGGCGCCGTGCCGCTTGCTGAGCTTCCTGCCGTCGGGGCCGAGGATCAGACCGAGATGTACGAACTCCGGCTCGCTCTCTCCCAAGGCCCGATAGAGGAGTGCCTGGCGGGCTGTATTCGGCAGGTGCTCCTCGCCCCGGATGACGTGGCTTATGCTCATGTCCGCGTCGTCCACGACCGCCGCGAAGTTGTAGGCCAGGCTTCCGTCAGACTTGCGGATCACGAAGTCCTCGACGTTCGAGAAGCGGATCTCACCTCGCAACGCGTCCCTGAAAGCTCCGCTTCTCTCCGGCGGTCGGAAGTACAGTGCTCTGCGGCCAGCCTCGTCGACAGCCTCATATGCGAGCCCCGCCTCCGAGAGCCGCCCTGCCGCCTCCTCGTAGAGATCTCCTCGCTCGCTCTGCCGGTAGGGTCCCTCGTCGAAGGAGAGGCCGAGCCACTCGAGGTCTTCTAGCTGGGCGCGCTCGAACTCCTCCGAGCTGCGCGCCAGGTCCGTGTCCTCGACGCGTAAGATAAGCTTGCCGCCGTAGTGACGGGTAAAAAGGTAGTTGAAGAGGGCGGTGCGGGCGCCGCCGAGATGAAGCATCCCCGTGGGACTCGGCGCGAAGCGCGCCCGGACCTGTCTACCGTTCACTATCCTGCGAGCTCTCCAGCAAACAAACGGCCTGAGCGGCTATGCCCTCACCACGTCCGGTGAAGCCGAGGCGTTCGGAGGTCGTGCCGCGCACCCCAACGCGCGACGGCTTGACGCCTAGAGCGCCGGCCAGGGTCCTCTTCATCTCGTCGCGGTGGTCCCTGATCTTCGGTCGCTCGCAGATCACGACCGCGTCCACGTTCGCTACCTGCCAGGACTCGCCGACGACCGCCCGAACCCGGCGCAGGAGCTCTATAGAGTCGGCGTCCTTGAACTGCTCGTCGGTGTCGGGGAAGTAGTGGCCGATGTCTTCGAGACCAGCGGCCCCGAGAAGAGCGTCGGTGACGGCATGTGCGAGGACGTCGGCGTCAGAGTGGCCGAGGAGACCCTTCTCGAAGGGTATCTCGACGCCCCCGAGGATGAGTTTGCGCCCAGCATCCTCTGCGAAGGCGTGGACGTCAAAGCCCAACCCCACCCGAAAGCTCAGCTCGGCGCCCCCAACCTCATACCAGCGCGAGCGTTGAGGATAGCCTCCGCGAGCACCAAGTCCTCGGGTGTGGTGAGCTTTATGTTGGTCCTCTCGCCCTCTACCAGGAGCACACTTCCCCCGGCTCTCTCGACGAGGGAGGCGTCGTCGGTCGCAGCGCGCAACCGCTCCGCGGGGCCGGCGTGCAGATTGCGAAACGCGCCGAAGCGAAAAGCCTGCGGGGTCTGCACGGCGTGAAGTCTCGCTCTATCGAGGGTCTCCGTAACGGTGCCGTCCTCGGCTACCTTGATGGTATCCGAGACGGGGAGCGCGGGGACCACCCCATCGACGCCGGGTTCACTGATAGACGTTACCACGCGCCGGATGAGATCCGGGGTGAGAAGACAGCGGGCTCCGTCGTGCACCAGGACGATAGTCAAAGGATCCTCCTCGAGCAACGCGAGCCCGTTGCGGGTAGAGAGCGAGCGGCTCTCTCCGGGCTGCGCGCAGCCAGCGTACTTGCTTATGCCGTACTCTCGGACCAACCCCTCCACCCTGTCGCGGTCGCCGACTACGTAGACACGGGCCACCTCCGAGGCCTCCTCGAAGGCGCGCAGGGTATAGGAGAGTACGGGACATCCGAGCAGGTCGAGGAATTGCTTGGGCCGTCCCATTCGGCTCCCGGTCCCGCCTGCGAGCACGAGCGCTACGGCGGGGACCGCGAAGGATCTCCTAGGCGAAGGAGGGGTTATCCCGCCCCATCCTTCAAGGCCTCGCTTACCATCTTCTCGGCCTCCGCGACCCCGATGCTCCTGGCGAGAGCTATCTCGGAGGCAAGGATCTGGCGCGCCTTCATCAGCATGTTGCGTTCCCCGGTCGAGAGGCTGTTCTCTGCGTTGTGGACGGAGAGGTTCCTTACCACCTCGGCGACTTGTTCTATCTCGCCGCTCTTTATCTTCTCGCGGTTGTGCTTGAGGCGGTGGTTCCAGTTGGAGGGCATGTCCGTCGTCTCGCCGGCGAGCACCTTCAACGCCTCCGCGACCTGCTCCTCGCCAGCACAAGCCCGCAGGTCCGTGTCGCCGTCGGCGGGGATGCTAACCGTGAGCTCCGTGTCCGGCAAATACACGACGTAGTAGCGTCTCACCTCGCCGAGGATGGTCTTCTCCTCCACCCCGGAGATGCATCCCGCGCCGTGGTTTGGGTAGACCACCATATCCCCTTCGACGAACGTCGTACGAACGTCGTCTCCGTCAACGTTGCCGTTAGTCTCGTTCACCTTACAACACCTCTCCAGAACTCTCCAAGCTGCGCTGCCGTCTGAGATTGCGCCTGATGGCCCTCGCCCGAGCCTGGCCCACGCCCTCCACGTCATCAAGATCCTCTTCGGTCGCGTCGAGCAGATCCTGCAGGGAGCCGAACTCCTCTATGAGCTTCTCGGCGACCCTGTTCGGTAGGCGCGGGACGCGTACCAGTTGTCTGTAGCCTCGTGGTTTCAAGAAAAACTCCTCCAAAGAACCCACGGAACCGTAGCCCAGGATCTGGGCTATAAGCACCGGTTCGGAGACCTCCTCGCTAGAGAGCTCGTTCAGGCGAGCCCGGATCTCCTTGTAGCTCACCCCCTCGGCCGCGTAGTCCCGAACGATAGCCTCGTACTGCTCCGGGACGTTGTGGAAGGCCTGTTCGAGCTGCATCTCCACGAGCCGCCCCTCGCGCCCGAGCTCTCTGACGTAGTTCTCTATCTCCGCCGCTATCCGCACGGTGTACTCGAAGGTAGCGACCGCGCCGACCACCTCTCTTAAGGTCACGACACCGTCATACTCATGCACCGTGAGCGTGCGCGCCTCTTCGCGCAAACGCCGGGTAAACTTCTCCAGGGTTGCCAACGCCGAATCAGCCTTCGAAAGCACGACCCCTATGTCCTCAAGAACGTGTGGACCGTACGGCCCCCGATACAGGCTCACGATCCCGCGCCGCTCCGACAGTATCACGACGAGATCCCCGGTCTGCTGAGCGGTTCGGTGGCCGGTCATGTGGCGCATTCCCGTCTCCTCGGAGGGGAGCGTGGGGTCAGGGTTCAGCTGGACGTTGGCGTAGTGTATGTAGGAGACGTCCGGCGAGACGATAAGAGCACCGTCCATCTTGGCTAGCTCATAGAGGCGCATCGGGGTGAACTCCACCTCAATCTTCATACCCCCGGAGATCAAATTCATCATCTCCAGCTTGCGCGGGTTGGCGACCACGATCAGGGCGCCGTTGCGAGCCCAGATGATGTTGTCTATCGCCTCGCGCAACTCAGTTCCTGGAGCCACGAGCGCAAACGCACCGGCCAACGCCGCCGGGGCGTCCCGCCTGGGGCTCAACTTAGCGCCGCCCCTACGGCCTCCTCTAGAGTTCTCACCTCTACCACCGCAACCTCCGCCTTCTCGGCCCGTCCGTTCCGCCCGGCGCTCCGCGGACCCTCGGACGCGCCTTCTGGGGTAATTATACGCTTGAAACCGAGCTTTAGTAATTCGGCGACGCGCCTGGGCCCCCCGGAGACGAACCTAACGTCCCCCGTGAGCCCCACCTCTCCGAATACCGCCGCCCCTGACTCAACCGATCTGTCCCGCAACGCGGAGGCTATCGCCAGAGCCACTCCAAGATCGGCAGCCGGCTCCTCGACCCGCACGCCGCCGGTCACGTTCACGTACACGTCCTGATCCCCGAGCACGAGCCCCGCCCGGCGGGAGAGGACCGCGCACAACATGTTCACCCTCCCAACCTCGATCCCGTTGGCAACCCTCCTCGGCACCGCGAGCGGGCTCGGCACGACTAGGCTCTCTATCTCTACCAGCATCGGCCTCGTCCCCTCCAGGAGACACACCGTCACCACACCTGGCGGCGTCCCTCCCTCCCGCGTGGAGAGAAAGAACGCCGAAGGGTCCTCGACCTCGACCATTCCCGTCCCTGTCATCTCGAAGACCCCGACCTCGTTCGTAGATCCGAAGCGGTTCTTGAGCGCCCGCAGCACCCGGAAGGACTGGTACCTATCCCCCTCGAACTGCAGAACCGTATCCACCATGTGCTCCAGCACGCGCGGCCCCGCTATGGAGCCATCCTTCGTCACGTGCCCCACCAAAAAGACCGCTATCCCCTCCGCCTTCGCGAGCCGCATCAGGCGGGCGGCCGTCTCCCGAACCTGTCCCACACCCCCCGGAGCCCCCGTTAGCTCCGGCGAGTAGAGCGTCTGGATCGAGTCGACCACAACTACCTTCGGCCGCTCCTCCAGAATCGTCGCCTCTATAACGTCCACGTCCGTCTCCGAGAGCACCCGAAAACCAGCGTCCCCCACCCCGAGCCTCCGCGCGCTCAGGGCGACCTGCCGGGTAGACTCCTCGCCCGAGACCATAAGACAGCCCTCGCCCAGGTGTCCCATCACCTGCAAGAGCAACGTGCTCTTCCCGACCCCAGGCTCCCCGCCGACGAGCACCAGCGAGCCAGGCACTATGCCGCCCCCCAGCACCCGGTTCAACTCCCCGACCCCCGTGCCGATCCTGCCGCCCTCACGCTCCGCCCGCACCTCGTTCAAGGCGAGGGTAGCGCCAGCCGCCCGCCCCGGCACCTTCGCGTTCGCCGCCCGCGCCGCAAAACCGACCGCCTTCTTATCTTCCCGCATCTCCTCGACGAACGTGCTCCACTCCCCGCAGTCTGGACATCTTCCGAGCCACTTGGGCTCCGTGTGGCCGCAGTTGGAGCAAACGAATTGAGTCTTAGTAGTCATACGACAATTGTACGAGATAGATGGAGAACAACATCGCAAAAAGCGCTGACAACCGTGGTAGGGCAGCCGTTCGCGAGCAACAGGAGTAACCTAAGCACGCCAGCGTAGTTTCTAGGTTCGACAGCGAGCACGAGCTGTACTAAGCGCCGTACGAAAGCTCGCGCCTCTTCGTGCCTAACGACAACTCGCCACTGGAACACCTTTAGATGATCATGGGTCTATTCCTGGCTCCAGCGGTGATACTGCTTCCAGCGTAGTGCCGCCCATAGAAGGTAGCTCTCTTGGCTCGTAAGACGCCGGTCGTCTTCCTCAGTCAATTTTATGCTCGTGCTTTGCTCGTAGTCTCTTAACAAGAAAAAGCCGGGACGCTCTCGCACCCCGGCTCGATAGAACTAATCTGCGGTCCGTCCTTACTCGGCCTTTACGACCTCCTGCTGCTGGGTGACCCTGATATCCACGATGGACTCATCCTCGGCGACATCCTCAAAAGTGATGTCATTTGGCTCGATGACGACCTTCGAGCCGTCGGGGATCTCGCCCTTCAGGATCATCTCGCTCATCGGATCCTCGATCATGCGCTGCAGTACCCGGCGCAAGGGCCTGGCACCGAACGCCGGATCGTAGCCGGCCTCCGAGAGCTTGTCCAGGGCCTCGGTGGTGAACTCGACGGTTACGCCGCGCTCTTCGAGCTGCTTGCGCAGACGCTTCACCTGGATCTCGATGATGTGACGCATATCCTCGCGCTCGAGCTTGTGGAAGACGATGGTCTCGTCGATCCGGTTGAGAAGCTCAGGGCGGAAGATCTTGCGCAGCTCGCTCGTGACCCGGCCCTTCATCTCCTTGTAGGAGATGCCCTCGTTGCCGCCGCCGAAGCCGAGCGACTGGGTCTTGTTGATATGCTGCGCCCCGACGTTGGAGGTCATGATGAGGATCACGTTCTTGAAGTCCACGGTCCGGCCCTGCGCATCGGTGAGCTGTCCATCTTCGAGGATCTGGAGCATGATGTTGAAGACGTCCGGGTGAGCCTTCTCGATCTCGTCGAAGAGGACCACACTGTACGGCCGACGCCTTACCTGCTCGGTGAGCTGGCCGCCCTCATCGTAGCCGACGTAGCCCGGGGGAGAACCGACAAGCCGGCTGACCGTGTGCCGCTCCATGTACTCGGACATGTCGAGACGTATCATGGAGTCCTGATCCCCGAAGAGGTACTCGGCGAGCGTACGGGCAAGCTCGGTCTTGCCGACACCCGTGGGGCCAAGGAAGACGAACGAGCCGCTCGGGCGGTTCGGGTCCTTGATCCCGGCGAACGTACGCCGGATGGAGCGCGAGACCGCCTTGATGGCCTCGTTCTGCCCGACGACGCGGTCATGCAGCTCGTCCTCCATCTTCAAGAGCTTGGCCGTCTCCTCCTCGGTCATCTTCTTGACCGGGATGCCCGTCCACATGGAGACGATCTCGGCGATCTCGTTCTCCCCGATGGAGGCCTGGTGACCGCCGTCGCTACCGCCCTCACGCCAGTTCTGCTCTAGCTCGCGGCGCTGCACGGCGAGCTTGCGCTCGTTGTCCCTCAAGCGCGCCGCCTTCTCGAACTCCTGTCCATCGATGGCGGCTTCCTTCTGCTGCCGCACCTCGTTGAGCTCTTCGTCGATCTCTTTGTAGTAGGGCGGGGAGGCCATCGTCTTTATACGCATCTTCGAGGCCGCTTCGTCCACGAGGTCTATCGCCTTGTCCGGCAGGAACCGGTCCGAGATGTAGCGGTCGCCGAGTTCGGACGCAGCCTTGAGAGCCTCGTCGGTTATCTCGATCTTGTGGTGCTGCTCGTAGCGGTCACGCAAGCCCTTAAGGATGAGCTCGGTCTCCTCGACCGTCGGCTCCCCGACCTGGATGGTCTGGAACCGGCGCTCAAGCGCCTTGTCTTTCTCGACGTACTTGCGGTACTCGTCGATCGTTGTAGCACCGATGACCTGAAGCTCGCCACGCGCCAGTGCCGGCTTCAGAATAGAAGCCGCGTCTATCGCGCCCTCGGCCGCGCCCGCGCCGACGAGGTTGTGGATCTCGTCGATAAACAGGATCACGTCGCCGTGGTCGGTGATCTCCTTCATGATCTTCTTGAGGCGCTCCTCGAACTCGCCCCTGTACTTGGAGCCAGCAACGAGCGCCCCAAGGTCGAGCGTGTAGACCTCCTTGTCGGCCAGGATGTCCGGCACCCGGTCCTCGGCGATCTCCTGGGCCAGTCCTTCGACGATCGCCGTCTTGCCCACACCCGGCTCGCCGATGATGACGGGGTTGTTCTTGGTACGCCTGACGAGGATCTGCATGATCCTCTCTATCTCCTGCGCCCTCCCGATTACGGGATCGAGCTTGCTCTCGTCAGCGAACGCCGTGAGGTTGCGTCCGTACTGGTCGAGTTGACGGGTCTTCGGCCGCTTGGCCTCCACCCCGCGACCTCCGCCGGCTGCCTCTCCGCTGCCGCTACGGCCACGCTGCGAGCGACCGCCGCCGAGCATCCTGACGACCTCGCGCCGGACCTTGTCCGGGTCCACCCCGAGATTCGACAGCACGCGCGCGGCCACACCCTCGGACTCGCGCACCAGGCCGAGCAGGATGTGCTCGGTACCGATGTAGTTGTGACCGAGTTGCAGCGCCTCGCGCAGCGCCAGCTCCAGCACCTTCTTCGAGCGCGGGGTGAACGGCGCCTGGCCGCCCGTTCCCTCCTCGCCGTAACCGACAATACTCTCGACCTGCTCGCGCACCTCATCGAGGGTGACGTTCAGCGAGCCCAGAGCGCGGGCAGCTACACCCTCGTCCTCGCGCAGGAGGCCGAGCAACAGGTGTTCGGTACCTATATAGTTGTGGTTGAAGTGACGGGCCTCTTCCTGGGCGAGCACCACGACCTTGCGGGCCCGTTCGGTGAACCGTTCGAACATTAGCTGGAGCCTCCTCTACCCCGAGGGTCCTCTACGTCGTCTCGAGTGTTGACGTCGGTTCTTAATACTACGAGTATACGGCCTTCAGCAACAACCGGATTACCGAGACCACCATCCTTACCGATCAAAACCATAAACTTTCTCCTCTTAAATACCGGTCTTCAGAGAGTATACAAAGGTTTTACCCAGATAAGTGCGCGTTTAGCGCAACGCCCTCCGCCTACCGCTAGATATAGTGTTGATCCTTCTACAATACGGACCGATTCTACCCCTCTAATCCCCCGTCGGTCGTGTCACCTGACACAACCCCGAACCGCTCCCGAACGAAGCCTGCATCGAGCCCGGCAACGAACGGTCCGGCCTTGGGACCGCTCTTCTTCCCGAGAAGGACCGTATACACCGCCCCGAAGGCTGCCTTCGGCTTGAGCCCCATCCCCACCGCCGTCCCGTAGAGCAGGTCCTGCACGGCGTATCCGTCCATCTCGTCCTCGATCTTTTCGGCCACCGCTCCCAGATAAGTTCTCTGCTCCTCGTTCAGGCTCGCGGCTTCCGGGGGCAGATCCTCTCGCACTCCTAAGCGGTACGTCTCGGGCGCCCATCTCTCGGCCCAATTGCGAGCGTAGGCGAGCTCTCTCCGGAGCTTCTCCGGGTCTCTCGCGGCCTCCTTGTAGCCGCCCCGGCTGAGCATCTCTGTAGCCCTCTGCGTATCTCCGGGCACTGTCTGAGCGACGGTAACAAGATGAGCGAACGGGACAGGATAGGCCTCTGTCTCGGCCCGATACTCGTCCATGAAACGGGGGAAACCCTCGGCGAGGTCAAGATCGAGAGCACGGGCCGGGTCGCGGCCGAGTACCATCCGCTTCAAGGCGCCAGGCGGCATGATCTCCAGCATATCCCGCGGCAGAAGGACGATGCCCTTTGAGCTGCTCATAGCGCCCCTGCCCCTTATCTGGATCCACTCGTACTCGTAGCGCCCGGGAACCGGATACTGAAATACCTCCTTAGCCATCCGGTCGGCCGTGTCGGTCGAGCCGCCGCGACTCGTATGGTCCTTGCCGAACGGCTCGAAGGTAGCGCCCAGGGCCTTCCATCTCGCCGCGAGCTCTACCCGCCAACCAAGCTTCCCCTCACCCTTGGCATAGTCCGAAACATCCTCCCAGCCGTCCTCATCCACATAGACGACCTTCCGCTCCTCCGACACGTGCTCCAGGACGCGCCCGCCCAGCCGCCCGGATGCCATACGCGGCAGGTATGGCGACCAGTGCTCGGGCATCTCACGCCCGCTGACCTCCTGCAGGATGTTCCGCAGTTCGCCGGCATACTCGATAGCCTCCCTTGTCACCCCTGCGTAGAAACCGCTCTCGTAGAGTTCGTGTGAACGAAGAACTTCGACGTCCACCTCCATACTCTGCAGCGCCTCCTCGAAGGGAGCCAGGAAGTGATCGGCGTAGGAGGCGTGGCAGCCCTCCGGGTCCGGGACGCGCGAGAGGCTGTGGCCAATGTACTCTTTGAAGCTCTCAGGGACGCCGGGGGCGATCTTTCTGAGCGGGTCTATCGTGTCCGCGTGAAAGACGAAGCGTACCCTCTCGCCGCGAGCCTTCAGGGCGTTCGCGACCGCCTCCGCAACCAGAACCTCGCGCAGGTTGCCAACGTGGATGTTGCCCGAGGGGCTGATACCGGTTACCACCACGTGCGGCCCCGGACCAAGCGAGGCGGCGACCCTTTCGGCCCAGGCAGGAATTTGATAAACGGTGCTGCTCACGCGCGACTCCACGAAAGGCTAATAAAGAGCGTTGAACGAAGGAGGGGTTGCCCGCTCCTCTAGCTCGCGGCCTCTACGTTGACAATCTCATACTCGGTAGCGCCCCGGGGGGTGGAGACGGTGACCTTCTCCCCGACGCGGCGCTTCAGGACAGCGCGGCCCACGGGCGAGGCGTGGGAGAGTTTGCCGCTCCCGGGGTCCGACTCGTTAGCCCCGACGATCTGGAAGGTCCGCTCCGTGTCCTTACCGACAACGCGTAAGGTCACACGGGTACCGAGGTCCACCGCGCCCGTATCCACACCGCTCGGGTCGACTATCTTCGCGTTCCTCAGGCGACGCTGGACCTCGCTAATCCGGCGTTCCAGCAGGTACTGTTCGTTCTTGGCGTCGTCGTACTCGGAGTTCTCCGAGATGTCGCCGAACTCCCTCGCCTGCCGGATGCGGTCAGCGATCTCCCCTCGCCGGATCTCCGTAAGATGATTCAACTCTTCTTGGAGCTTCTGGAAACCTTCTCGGGTAACGAGCTCCTGATTCTTGTCTGTCATAAGCCGGCAGAGTATACGGAAGCGTTACAAAGGTGTCAACGAGAAAATCAACTGACTCTTGTCAGCTCCTCTGGCCGGCGGTCTCTCCCTAAGATCACTGTACCGTGCCCAAAGGACTATTCGTCACGTTTCCAATCGTGGGCGCAGAGCTCTCGCTGCTGATATCCGAGAGGTCGAAGGCAGATGACTTTACTGAGCGTTCAGTTCGTACAAGACCCACAGGCCCTTGAGGGTCAGGTCGGAGTCGAGCTTCTGGATCTCCCGGCAGTGCGGAACGATGACCGGGGCAGGTCCGCCCGTGGCGATCACGCGCGTGTTCTCCGGTTCCCCAAGCTCATCCCGGAAGCGCCGGATCAGGGCGTCGACCGCGCCTGCGTAACCGTAGATAAAGCCGCTGCGAATGGAGTCGGGGGTGTTGGTGGCAATGGCTTTTGACGTCTTCTCTTCTAGGTCTACGCTCGGGAGCTTGGCGGTTCGCGAGGCGAGGGCGTTCAAGGATATGTAGACGCCCGGCATAAGAGCGCCGCCCAAATACTCCATGTCTCGGCTTATAGCTTCGACGGTTGTAGCCGTCCCGAAGTCCACGATGATCGCCGGGGCCCCGTAATACCGAACTGCCGCCACGGAGTTCACGATCCGGTCCGACCCCAGAGCCCCAACGTCGTCATAGTGGATCTCGAGGCCCGTCGTCATCGTCGGAGAGACCGAGTAGAACGGGACGCTCAAGAGATTCTCGAAAAGGTTTTTGTAGGAGCGCACGAGCGGCGGGACGTCGCTCGACACGATCATGGCCTTAACGTCCGAAAGCTTCATCCCGCGTAGCGCCAGAAGCGCCGCGCAACTAACCCCGATCTCATCAGCCGAGCGGTGCGCCTCCGTAGCCATCCGCCAACGTGCTTTTAGCCGGTCGCCGTCGAATACGCCGAGCACCGTCTGTGTGTTCCCGATATCAGCCACCATCAACAAAGCTACAACTCCTCCCCGAACTCTCTCACTCCGCCCAAGTCCGCCCCGTCCAGAAGCTCCCGCGCCGCGCCGCGCCCCGGAATATATACGTCCGGCGCGAGGTCCGCGATCCCCTTGAGGTTGAAAGCTCGCGATACCCCCGGATGCGGCACCACGAGGTCCGGCCTTTCTAAGACCTCCCCTCCGAAGAGCAAGACGTCTATGTCCACAGTCCTCGGCAGCTTATCCCCCTTCCCGCCTCGCCCGAGCGCCGCCTCTACCCCCTGGCAGAAACGCATCAGCTCGATCACCGGCACGCTACATTCGATCTCCACGACGCAGTTCAGATACTCCGGCTGCTCTCCCGCAACTTCTACCGGAGCCGTCTCGTAGACCTTCGAGACACCGCGCACCTCCGCCAAAGGCCAGCGTGCCAAAGCCGCCGCTGCGTCCCGCAGGTACCCTATCCGGTCCCCGAGGTTGCTACCCAGACCCATGAAAGCACGGGTCACCGACTGAAGGTCGCTTCGATCGAGACGCCCGAGACCGTCTGGGCCACGGGCACGTTGAGCTTGGTGACGCGCACGATGACCTCCCGAATTCCAGGATAATCGCTTAGAAGGTAATTTCCTACCCTCCGAACGCCTGTTTCGAGGAGCTTGAACTCCTCTCGCTCCAACAGCTCGGCTACCTCCCGAAGGACGGCTCCGTAGTCCACGGTCTGGTCGATCTCGTCGCCTTCTCCGGCACGGTACGCATACTCCAGATCCACCCGCAGAGCTTGGGGCACAGCGCGCTCCTCATCCGTGACGCCGCAACACGCATGGACCAGCAGCCCGTCCACCCGCGCCCGGACCATCTGGGCTTGTAAGGTGCGCGCATGCTCTGGCACTCGACGTGGATCAATGGTCATTCTCTCCTCCATCCTCCGGCCGCGGCCCTCTCGACAGTCTCGCAGCGAATCTCTTCAGGGCTGATCCCGAAGTTCGATAGCACGCGTACGGCGACGCTATCCGAACCATCAACGATCCCGAGCAGAACATGTTCGGTGGCGACGCACTCGCGGCCGAGCCGATGCGCCTCTCTCAATGCAAACTCCAGCGCCCTATGCGAGCAGGGAGCGAACGGCATCTCGCTACCCGTCTCCTACTCGCCGGGTCCGACGATGCTCTCGATCTGCTTACGCACCTTTTCGATAGCCACGCCGAGCGAGCTCAGGGCTTGTGCCCTGCGGACCTCGCCCTCATGCAATACGCCCAGGAGTAGGTGCCCCGTACCGATGTAACCGTGATGGAAGATCTGGCCTTCTTCCTGGGCCATTGCGACAGCTTCGCGCGCCTGTTCGGTGAAAGATTCAAACATCGACGAGATCTCCCCTCAACAACCTTCGAGCGCGATACGGACCTGTCGGAGACCTGAAGGAACGCGCTAACCTCGACGGACAGCCGCAGCCGTCTCGAGGGCTTCCCTGTTGGGCCGGACGTCGTGAACCCGGAAGATAGTCGCGCCGCGCTCAAAGGCCATGACGTTGGATGCCAGCGTGGCGAAGAGGCGGGCCTTGGCGTCGTCGGACCCGGCGACCTTTCCGAGGAAGCTCTTGCGCGAGAGGCCGATCAGCACCGGGAAACCCAGGCTCACTATAACATCGAGCCGATCGAGGAGCTTGAGGTTGTGCTCCAGTGTCTTGCCAAAGCCAATACCAGGGTCGAGGATTATGTTCTCCTCCGGGACCCCCGCTGTGATCGCTCGCTCCGCCCTACCCGCAAGATAGTCCCGGACCTCGCGAACCACGTCTTCGTAACGCGGGTTCTTCTGCATGCTCTTCGGCTCTCCGAGCATGTGAATTAATACTACTGGCACTCCCCTCTCAGCCGTCACCTCCGCCATCCTCGGGTCGCTGAGGGCCCTGACGTCGTTGATGATGCTGGCACCCGCGTCGAGGGCAGCCTCGGCGGTCGAGGCCCTGTAAGTGTCCACGGAGACGACGGTTTCGGGATGAGCTTCTACGATTCTCTCGATCACCGGGACCACCCGGTTCAGTTCTTCCTCCGGGCTTACAGGATCCGCCCCCGGGCGGGTCGATTCCCCGCCGACGTCTATTATCCGGGCGCCTTCGTCGAGCATCTTGGAGGCTTGAGCGACCGACGCATCAAGCCCGAAGAACTCTCCGCCGTCGGAGAAGGAGTCAGGGGTGACGTTGAGTATGCCCATGAGGACGGGGCCGGAGCCAAAGTTCAGGCGTCCGGCCCTCGTGGTCCTCCGGGCCGTTGGCCCGCCAGCCATCTAGTCCTGGTAGTCGACGCCCCGGGGATGGCCGCCGTCGGGATTCGGGAGCGCGCTCTCGGCGGAGACCCTGTCAACGGCGTACTCGTCGACGAGGCGGGCGAGGTGCTTCGAGTCCACAGTCTCGTACTCGATAAGATCCTTCGCCAGCTTGTCCAAAAGCGCCCGGTTGCGCACGAGGAGGTCCTCGGCGGCATCGTAAGACTCGTCGACGATGCGCCGAATCTCCTTGTCGATCTGAAAAGCGATCTCATCAGAGTAGTCAGGCTGGGCGTTGAAGTCGCGACCCATGAAGACCTGCCCGTTGGAGTGCCCGAGCGCCATCGGCCCTAGCTTCTCGCTCATGCCGTACCTGGTGACCATCTGCCGGGCCGTCTGGGTGACCCGTTCGAGGTCGTTCGAGGCGCCGGTGGTGATCTCATCAAAGATCACGCGCTCCGCGGCCCGGCCGCCGAGCATCATCGAGAGCTGCGCCATTAGCTGCCCGCGGCTCATCATGAACCTGTCTTCTGTAGGAAGGCTCATCGTAATACCCAGAGCCTGACCACGCGGGATGATGGTGATCTTATGGACCGGGTCGGCCTCGGCCAACAACGCTCCTACTATAGCGTGACCGCCCTCGTGGTAGGCGGTGATCTCCTTCTCCTTGTCGGAGATGAGCCTGGTCTTCCTCTCGGGACCGGCTATGACCCGGTCTATGGCCTCCTCCATCTCGGCCTGATCCACCTGCTCCTTGTCGTGACGCGCAGCCAGAAGAGCCGCCTCGTTGACGAGGTTCGCAAGGTCGGCGCCGGTGAAGCCGGGCGTCGAGCGGGCCAGGGTCGGTATGTCCACGTCCGGGCCGAGCGGCTTGCCCCGGCTGTGAACGCGCAGGATCTTCTCGCGCCCGGGGAAGTCGGGGCGGTCCACGACGATCTGGCGGTCGAAACGGCCGGGCCTCAGGAGGGCCGGGTCGAGGATGTCCGGGCGGTTGGTGGCGGCGAGCATGATGATCCCGCTCTTCGCATCGAAGCCATCCATCTCTACGAGGAGCTGGTTCAAGGTCTGCTCGCGCTCGTCGTGGCCGCCGCCAAGGCCGGCTCCACGCTGCCTGCCGACCGCGTCGATCTCGTCCATGAAGATTATGCACGGGGAGTTCTGCTTGGCCTGCTCGAAGAGATCCCGCACGCGGCTCGCGCCAACGCCGACGAACATCTCCACGAAGTCCGAGCCCGAGATACTGAAGAACGGCACCCCGGCCTCGCCGGCTACCGCCCGCGCCAGGAGCGTCTTGCCGGTTCCGGGAGGTCCGACGAGCAGAGCACCCTTGGGGATGCGCGCGCCGAGCTTCTGGAACTTCTGCGGAGACTCCAGGAACTCCTTGATCTCCGTGAGTTCCTGAACAGCCTCGTTGGCCCCTGCTACGTCTGCGAACGTTACCTTCGGTGAGTCCTTGCTCATACGCTTGGCGCGGCTCTTGCCGAAGCTCATCACCCGGTTGCCGCTTCCCTGCATGCTGCTCATCAGGAAGAAGAAGAGCAATAGGATTATAAAGAGCGGCGCGAGCGTGCTGAGTATCGTAAGCCAGAACCCTGTATTCTGCGGGTCGGTATCAAACGGTATGCCCGCCTCATTGAATACGGCGGCTATGTCGTATTCCCTGGGGTAAGAGAACTCGAATTTGTAGGGGTCCTCGCCGGACTCCTGGATCTGGCCAGTGACGGTCTGATCTTCATCCTTGACCGTAAGCGCGCCGGTTTCGCCCTCGGGGACGCCCGTGACGAAGCTCTGGCTGTCTACCGCCTGCTGGAACTCCTGAGAGTCGAGCTTGGTGG
>CADCVD010000009.1 GCA_902806055.1 uncultured Rubrobacteraceae bacterium | reverse complement strand
GTTTCCTAGCTTAGGGCGCTGTATCTGCGGGGGTGTGTAGTGACATTCGCTCCTCGGCCCTTCTCCTGTCCAGTACTGCCAGTAGTCCCGACGCCCTCATTGGTCCTCGAACCTCGACATAGCAAAGGTGAGTCAACTGCGATGATTACCGCTATAGAAGAGGAGGAGCTTTGAGAACTAACACAGCGCTCTTGCTCACCGGCGTCCTGCTCTCGTTCGCTTTCGCAGCCGGTTATGCCGGGAACGTGGCGGCGGGCGTGTATGGTGAGGGAGATCAAGCCCAGCTGGAGGTGACAGGTACCTCTGGGACCGAGTTCTCCGGCTCCTGCACCGTCGGGGAGGGAGAGCCTGAGGAGATCAACGGACAGGTGCCCGCAACCTTTACCTATGATCTTGAGGGGAAGCCGCTCAACTGTGAAGTTAGTTCAGCGGGGGATGTGCAGGTCGAACTCACCGTCGGCGAGAACGTCCACTCTGTACAGCGCTTCAGCGGAGGTACCTTGAACCTCACCTACGACAACGGAAGTATCTCCTCCGTTACCTCTTCATCGGGATCGACTACACAGGTGAGTTCATCCTCTTCAGAGGTTGTCTCCTCCTCTACGGGGGCAACCGCTCAAGGCTCTAGCGACGTTACGAGCGAGTCAAGGGACGTAAGCGGTTTCGACGAGGTCGAGCTGCAAGGGATCGGTAACCTCTCTATCCAGCAGGCAGACAGCGAATCGCTGACCGTAGAGGCAGAAGAAGGTGTCCTGCCAAAGATCAGAACAGAGGTCGTTGACAACCGTCTGATACTCGGTCCCGACCCTAATACCAGCATCCAGACAACCCAACAGATCAACTACACACTGACCGTCAAAGACCTGAATGCTCTGAAGGTGTCGGGATCGGGCGATATCGAAGCGGAGGGTATCAGCACGGACAAGCTAACAGTAGCCATAAGTGGGGCAGGAGATGTAAAGGTAAGCGGCAAGGCTGATAGCCAGGAGGTAGATATCTCAGGTACTGGGGCCTATCACGCAAAGGATTTGGAGAGCAAAGACGCGAAGATCGATGTTGCGGGAGCAGGATCGGCTACCGTAAACGTGAGCGACGAGTTGAATGCGGAAGTTAGCGGTAGCGGGTCCGTGAAATACATAGGGGATCCGACAGTTAACCAGGACGTAAGCGGAGTCGGACGGGTAAGCAAATACTAGAGCACTTTTCATACTGGCTGATCGGCCACCTGCAATCGCAGCGCGAAAACCAGCCCAAAACCGTCCATGCGGCCGGCTTGAACGGGCATAGGGTTACGGGGTCAACACTGAGGCACACCGCTACAGCTTCGAGTTTAGATACTCGGAACAAAGAAAAGGAGGCACGGGGTGAGTAACGGGGGCGCAGGCGCAAACACGGTCGAGAGTTACGTTCCTCCCAGAATGGACCGGCTACCGTTCAGCCGCTGGCACGTGCTGGTGATCGCGGCTTTAGGCATCACCTGGATCTTGGATGGGCTCGAGGTTACGATAGTCGGCATCGTAGCGTCCGTACTCACAGATCCGGTCTCGGGCCTGGGTCTGACATCTGCCCAGATCGGGTACGCCGCCGCCATCTACATCGCCGGGGCCTGCTTGGGCGCGCTGTTTTTCTCCTACCTAACCGACATGTTCGGGCGCAAGAAACTCTTCCTTATAACGCTTGTCGTTTACCTCGTCGCCACCGTGGCCACCGCATTCTCGTTTAACTTCTGGTTCTTCGCTATATGCCGCTTCTTTACCGGAGCGGGCATCGGCGGCGAATACTCCGCGATCTACTCGGCGGTAGACGAGCTCGTACCGGCCCGAATTCGGGGCCAGGTTGCCCTCTTTATCAGCGGCAGCTACTGGGTCGGGACTATGGCGGGCTCCGCGCTCTCCATCGTGCTGCTCAACCCGGACATCATCGGCCAGTTTTGGGGCTGGAGGATCGCCTTCGGCCTCGGAGGAATACTCGGTATAGGGCTTCTGTTGATCCGGCGCTATCTTCCCGAGAGCCCACGATGGCTCGCCACCCACGGACGAAACGACGAGGCAGAGCGGATAGTGGGGAAGATAGAGGAGGATGTAAAAGAGTACAAGAACCTAGAGGAGCTTCCGCCGCTGCAGGAAGACCCGATCACCATCGAGCAGCGGGGGAGCATAGGCTTCGGCCTCATTCTGCGGGCCATGTTCCAGATGTACCCGAAGCGCACCGTTTTGGGGTTAGCTCTCATGGGCTCGCAGGCATTTATGTACAACGCCATCTTCTTCACCTACTCGCTAATCCTGAGCGACTTCTACGGCGTTCCCTCGGGCCAGATCGGGTACTACATCTTCCCCTTCGCGATCGGCAACGTGCTCGGGCCATGGCTGCTCGGGCCCCTCTTTGACCGGGTGGGCCGGGTGCAGATGATTTCGGGATGCTACATAACCGCAGGGGTGCTTATGGCCTTAACAGGCTTCCTGTTCGCCGAAGGGGTCTTGAGCGCCATCACGCAGACCATCGCGTGGACGGTCATCTTTTTCTTCGCCTCGGCCGCTGCGAGCGCCGCCTACCTGACGGTGAGCGAGGTCTTCCCGATGGAGATCCGGGCGATGGCTATAGCGCTCTTCTACGCTATAGGCACCGCTCTAGGGGGAATCACGGGCCCCATCATCTTTGGGCAGCTAATCGGGACGGGCGACGCCGGGAGGCTTCTTATCGGGTACCTCATCGCCGCGGGCGTCATGATCGGAGCGGCCGTTGTGGAGTTGGTGCTGGGCGTGCGGGCCGAGCAGAGGTCGTTGGAGAGCATAGCGACGCCTCTGACGGCGATCAAAGAAGAGACTACGGGCGCCGTCTAGAGGGAAGGGAGAGGCAAGAGATGATCGAGTACCCGACTAAGATCCTGCTGGCCACAGACGGCACCGACGATTCGATTCGGGCCGCTCATGTAGCGGTCGCCCTGTCGAGCAAGACCGGGGCGGAGCTACACGTCGCCCACGTCGGACAGGTTTCTACAGCTCCCACATCCGGTGCGTCGGCTACGGGATCTGCTCCTCTACCATCCGTACCCTACGAACACTTCGTAAAGCGGGCCGAGAGGCTGCTCGAACAACAGGTCGAGCGGGTGCGAAGTGCCGGTGGCGCTATTACACAAGCCTACCTGAGGATGGGACGGCCAGCCCACGAAGTAGTCGCTCTGAGTAAAGAGCTGGGGGCGGATCTGCTGGTCATCGGAAGCGGAAGACCTCGCCCGGTGAGACGCGCCGTCACCGCCACGATGCGGCGCGGTGCCTTAGGAAGCGTCTCCGATTACGTCGTACGCAGCGCCCGCTGCCCGGTCCTCGTCGTGCACGGGGACGGTTTGCCCGAAGCCGCGAGCCCTTGAGATCGGCCAAGAAAAGAAGAGGAAAGGCCCGCTACGTCAGAGAAGAACCTCCAGAGGCCGACACAGGCCTTGGAACTGCGGGCCGAGCGAGGCTTGGCCGACTCGTATGACAATCAAGAGGAGCGCTGTAACCGAAGATGGCAGGCTCGACAAAGACGGCACTGTACTCGAGCCGACCAGCATGAACGGCTTGGCAGGGCGTAGTACTCGGGCATGAGCGTCGTCCTCGTGTTCGCCGGAGCCCTCTTGGTGGCGGTGCTCCTCTCGGGGCTTGCCGAGCGCACCATCCTCTCCACGGCGGTGCTTTTCCTGCTGGCGGGATTCTTTGCCGGTGGAGTGGGCGATTTCCTGACGCTTAGCCCCGAAGATCCCCTCGTGAGTCGCCTCGCCGAGCTCGCCCTGTTCGCCGTGCTCTTCACCGACGGGATGCGCCTCGGGGCGCGAGACCTCGCCCGGGCGTGGCGCCTGCCCGGGCGCGCCTTAATCTTCGGCCTCCCGCTGACGCTGCTAGTGACCGGGCTCTTCGCGCACTTCGTGGCTGGGCTGCCCTGGATCGCCTCCTTCCTCGTCGGCGCGGTTCTGAGCCCCACCGACCCGGTCTTCGCCTCGGCCCTAGTGGGCCGCGAGGAGGTCCCGGCGAGGCTGAGGAACCTCTTGAACGTCGAGAGCGGTATCAACGACGGCCTGGTCTTGCCCGTGGTCTTGATGCTACTCGCGATCGCACCCTCGGGCGCGTCCGGGGGCGCGGAGGTCGAGGTCGGCGCCCTTATCGGGGAGCTGGCGCTCGGTATAGCCATCGGGGCGGTCGTGCCCTGGTGCGCTTTGCGCCTGGAGCACAATCGCCTGTTCGACCTCGCCCCCAGGTACGAGCCCTTGTACGCCTTCGCCATTGGGTTGTTGGTGCTCGCTTTGGCCTACGTAACGCACGCTAACCTGTTCCTCGCCGCCTTCTCCGCGGGGATCGTCGTGATCAGCGTGAGCCCACGATTCAAGGACGCCTTCCATCAGTTTGGCGAGCTTCTGACCGAGCTCCTGAAGCTGGCCGCCATCCTTGTCTTCGGGGCTCTCATTTCGCTGACGTTCCTCGGCGAGATCGGCCTGGGCGGCTACGCTTTCGCCCTGCTCGCCCTCTTAGTCGCCCGCCCCGCAGCCCTCGCGGTGTCTTTTTTGGGCACCCGCATAGGCTGGCGGGAGTGGACGGCTGCGGCCTGGTTCGGGCCCAAGGGCTTCGCTTCGGTCGTGTACGGGCTGATCGTATTGGAGTCCGGTGTCGCGCGCTCCGACGAGATGTTCCACCTCATAGCCGTGGTCGTCGCCGCGTCGATCTTGCTGCACTCCTCGACCGACGTGGTCGTGGCCCGCCAGTTTCGTGAAGCCGACCTCAAGTCACCCCTCTAGCCGAGGGTCGATCAAAGGATGCAGGCGTCTCGATAGCGAGCTATTACGGGAGAAGTTGGCCGTCGGCGATCTGTCGCTCGCGAGCTGGGTCTAGTAGCACGAGCCTTCGAAGAAGGACACCTCTGATCCATACCAAAGAGTAGGAAAGGTGGTGGGGCGGATACGGGCTGTGTGATAAGGGTGACGCTCGTCGAGGGCGCGTGTCCTGCGGGGCGACACGTTTTCGGGTAAGTTCGCATGGGGGAGACGGGCTAGCGCAAAGGAGAAAGCACTTTGTTACAGAACGACATTCTGAGCGAGTTGTTGGGGGGCTTAGGGGACCTCTCCGGGCCGATCGGCGTTCGGGTTGTTGTGACGGTCCTCGTCTTGATCGGGGCGCTGGTTCTGCGTCGCGTCGCGGTGCGGGCCCTCCGGCGCCGGTTCGGAACGGCAGGTGCGGACGGCGGGGGTGGTCTCTCCGAGGCGGGGCGTGACGATCGCTACACCGTGTATCGGCTGCGTAAGGTGGTGACGTACACCATCTGGGCACTCGCGCTTCTTTCGATCGTCGTGGTATGGGCCGAGTTTGGCCGCCAGGCCGGGTTCGTGGTGGGGGCTCTCACGGCGGGCGTGGCTTTCGCCTTGCAGAACGTCCTGGGCTCGTTTGCGGCGTGGATCGGCATTCTCGTCGGCAAGGTTTTTAGGACGGGGGATCGGGTGATGATGGGCGGGGTTCGGGGGGATGTTATAGACGTCTCGCCTTTGCGGACCACGATCATGGAGATCGGCAGCCCCGGGAGCAAGGAGGACTCGGACATCTGGGTGCGCGCCCGCCAGTACACCGGGCGCATCGTCACCATCTCCAACCAGGCCTTTTTCGAGGAGCCCATCTACAACTACTCCAAGGACTTCGAATACATCTGGGAGGAGATCAGCATCCCCCTCGCCTACACCACGGACTGGGAGAAGGGACGCATCATCCTCCTGGAAGAGGTGGAGAAAGCCACGCGCCCTTTCAGGGAGGCGAGCGCGGAGGCTTTGGCGGAGATGGCCCGACGTTACCTGGTCCGAAAGAGCGAGATGAGCCCACAGGTCTTCGTGCGTCTCACGGACAACTGGATCGAGATCTCCGCCAGGTTCGTGATACCCGTACGCTCGGCTCGCTCGGTAAAGAGCGCAGCCTCTGAGGAGGTGTTGCGCCGCTACTCGGAGGAGAGCATCACCATCGCCTCCGCAACCACTAACATCGTCGGCCTTCCGCCCTTGCGTATAGAGGGCCTGCGAGAGCTGATCGATGCTTACGGCGACGTGACCGGCAACGCCGCATCCTCACCAAAGAATAAAGTCGAGGACGGAGAGGAGGCCGCAAGATGATCAGGCACGCAGAACCACGCTCCTCCCCGAAACCCGATCGGACGAGGAGCGTCGGCGCCACGGGACTTCCAAGCTACTAGCTAGCCTACGCAGCAGTATGGTGGTGCCATCACTGGCTGGCTCAGAATCTAATCAATCACGCGCGAGCGTTTACGCGTTGCCATATAAACCACAGGCCCGCGAGCCTCTAGCTTCTTGCCAAGACGAGCAACAAGCCCAAGGATTGAGCTGGAGGCCCACTACGAACGTATGGAAGCCCGCCCGTCCGATACGTCCACAGTTTTCTTTCTGCAGGGTGTGGAACCCTACCAGCCTCACCACCTGTAGGAGCCACGCGATGATAGTAAAGATATCCAGGGGATCGCTCACCTCCTGGTTCGCCCCGGCGAGACCCAGAAGGGCATAAACTATCTATGCTATCCTGCCCGCCATGGCTGCCAGGGCGCCCCACATAATAAGGACCGAAGATGCAGAGCTCTCTCCGCCGAAGAATCTACGCTACCAGCTGCGTCGCTGAGCTTCCCCCTAGACCCCAAGCATCCTCTTCCACCAGGGCCTCCTGCGCATTCCCCCTGCCGAGGGCTGGTATCCTAGATCCTTCCAACCAAACTCCGTAATGATGAACGGGCCATCCTTGCATTCGGAGGAAGAGGGCCTGATGTAGCCTTCGAGCACCAGATAGCGCTCGGCGGCCGCCAGGGCGGGGGAGTCGGGTTGTAGGCCCAACCGCCTCGCCACGCCCTGATCTCGCGGGGAGACTCGCTCGGTTCCTTTTTCGTCCTGCTCCTGGGCCATCGCTCGCAGAACCAACGCGGCAAACATCTTTAGCTTAAGGTTCTTAATTATCCTTACCTCTTCCGAACTACCTACGCCACCAAGAGGACCGGCGCGAGGATCTATCGTTACCCGGTGCTATTAGTATTGCATAAAGCTCCATTAGCGCTCGGCGAAGGAAGTGTGAAGCCAGCCCCGCACCTTCGAGCGTTCTGCAGTGTTAGTAGGGTGAGGCTGATCCTCTACCATAGCTTTCCCCGACCGGTCAGGCCTTAACCGAGCCTTTGCTAACAACTAACAGAGGCAACGCAACTGCCTTATAAACGTGAGTGAGAATGAGAGAGGCCGAGAAGCGGCTTAGCAAGGCTGTCGCTCTGGCTAAAACCGGGCACCGCAATGTGTAGATCGGAGGCGCTGAGATATGATGATCAGAGGGGTCGAAGAGCACGACTTGCGAGCGGCGCTAGATGTCGCCAACTACGCGTACAAAGGGAACCTATCCTTTAAGAAAGAACCCGATCCCATACAGGGGAGCGAAAATCGAAGCTGGAAGGTACAGTTCGGCCTCCAGGATGCTGAGGCTCCGGGTTGCAGGCGCTTTGCGCAGCTATCATGGAGGGGTCTGACGTTGGAGGGGCAAACCCATCTGCCATGCTCCCACGCGTACAGGGATTTCCTCTACGCTGTCTTCGAACGTGCACCCCAAGCATGGGTGGATACCGCTTTTGCTACCTACAACGGACGCGGGGATTTCGTCTCCCGTCACCGGCACGTAGGGTACGGAATCAAGAGCAATCTCTTCATCTCCGCCCTTTTTCGTAATGGCTGCAACTGCTCTAAGTTTCCGGAGATCGAAGAGTATGTACCCGAGCCGTACCTGGGCGAGCATAACCTTGGGCCGGATCCTGAGACCTATGCGGGGCTCGATCACGGGCGGAAGTAACTTAGCCGCCCTTAGCAGGCGTTAGCGACCCTTAACTTCATATGGAGAGACCGGGGAGAGATGAACTGCTACGTTCTGCTAACGCTTACAAGGTGTCGACCGAAGCCGAGGAAAATCGCGCTGAAAGATATTCAGGCAAACAGGAAAGGCGCCGGGTCGTCTTGCCTCCCACTCTCCACCTCGCCTCCTTTGCTCCTGCACCTCGTTCTCTCTTTTCGTGCTCCGGACGGTTGTGCTGTCGGCGCCGAGCACCCGCGACGAAGGGTGTGAAGGAGCGCGTTATGTCCTACACGAGATATCTCCATCCTGTTAGAGAAAGAGTCGCAGATCTCCTTCAAACGTCTAAAGTCGGCTCCCTGCGGGGTTGGTCGGCTCAGGGTAGCCTATCCGGTTTCGGCAATCGGCGCGTTGCTTCTCTGCGAGGCCTTTGTAAGGGCTTGGTTAAGGGACCCTTACACGGCCCGTAGGACCTCTCTAAGAAGTGTACGCCGGTGGTAAAAAGGGCTTAGATGATAGAGATCGAAAGGTAAGCGAGCTCCGGGGCTGCAAGGCCCCTGACCCAGCATCGCCTCCTGCGGACCCTTCTGTGGGCCGGGATAATCCTCTTCGCAATATTCCTGGCCTGGCGCTTCCTGGCTGGAGTTATGACGGTCGTTCTCCTGATCTTGCTGGGCGTGCTTTTGGCCGTGATACTGTCGGGGCCGGTCGAGGCTCTGCACCGGCACAAGATCTCGAGGTTCATCTCCTCCCCGTTGATCTTCTTCGGCGTCCTGGCCTTCTTGTTCCTAGGGGGGTACTTGTTCCTTCCTGATCTGAGCTAACAGGGCCAACAGCTATCCTTCACACTGCCCGGCGCGATCGATCAGCTCATAAACTGCGTCGAGCAAGTCGCGAGCAGGTTCGGGCTGAGCCTCGACCTTTCCTAAAGCTTCTCGTTTACCGGCATCCTCCCCCAGGCGGCGGGAGGAATCATGGGCCTGTTTAGCACCCTTGTATTCACCGTTGCGGGGATAGTGGCGGCGATCTTCTTGGGGATCTACTTGGCGGCGAGCCCGGGCCCCATGGTGAACTGGATAATCAGGCTCTTACCCCCAGATCGCCGGGGCCGGGTTCGGGAGGTGCTCTCGAAGGGCCGCGACAACCTTTTGAGCTAGTTTAAGGGTCAGCTCATATCCATGTTGATCATCAGAGTACTCTCGACCATCGCCCTCTGGCTTATAGGCATCCCTGGCGCGGTGATCTTGGGGATCTTCAGCGGACTGCTGGAGTTCGTGCCGTACGTTGGACCTATCCTCTCGGCCGTACCGCCGGCGCTGCTGGGGCTCTTTTTGGGGGACCCGCTAGACGGTATGTATGTTGTAGTGGCCTACATACTCATTCAGCAGATCGAGACCAACATCGTAACGCCTCTGGTTATGCGGCGGGCCGTGGACGTGCACCCGGCGGTGGCGATAGCGGTCGTGACCTTAATGGGGACGGTGTTCGGGCTGCTGGGCGCGTTTCTTGCGATCCCGCTGGCTGTGGTGGCCGGGGTTCTGGTACGCGAACTGTGGTTTCGGCGCCTGGAGGGTGACCAGGAAAAGGAGGAGGATGATGAAGGGGGCGCGAAGAAAGCTTAGCGACACCTGAAGGTTCAGAGGCTATTCGGAGAAAAGGCCTAGTATAAGAGCCGAAGAGCAGCGAACGGGGCCCGTACGAAGTTAAGTGAGTTTTTTCGGACCTGAAGACTATCTTGAGCCGTAGCGCACTCAAACGGGAAATGCGCCAAGTCCTTGAGAACGACTACGTGTCGCTAGCGGGGCAGCTGGCTTACTTTTTCGTGCTCCTTTTGTTTCCCTTCCACATGCTCGCGGATGCCCTGGTGGGTACCGTAGTAAAGGTTACGATCGTCTGGCTAGCCGCCTTAACTCTGCGCGTCGTTCTACGAGAAGAACTTCACGGACTGTAGCGCTACCCGCGGCACCATTGGCACGGTCGCCGTATCTGCTCCTGTACCTCTTCTTCTCGACGGACGTGTTGCTTTTCGGAGACGAGGTGAGCGCGGAAGCGTAGCGGCAGTCGCGGAGGGAAGTAGCAGGTCGAACAACAGGCAATCCGACGGCTCCTAGCGTCGAGACCCTTGTTTCTGCCCGAAGGGCGGTAAGGGCTTACCTCGAACCGTGGGTAGCTGCTCAATTGAGGTAGGATCTGAGCCGTTAGTCGCCCGACTCTAACTCGATCTCGGGCTGCTCGGCCCGCGGGGGCTCCTCGCACACGATCCCTCGAAGCCTGCGACGAAGCGTAGACACCGTCAAGACCGTCCGCCAGTACCGCCTCCGCGACGGCCGGTAAGAGTAAGATCCCGCCCACCAGCCCCAACAGCTCAGGCCGCAAGCAGGTCATGCAGTATTCTCGGAGAATTACCCGGAGGGCAAGAAGTGTAACGCACAGTAGTCGCGCCCTTTGCAAACCCGCTGCTCGACGAGGAAACTGCTAAGGTAACGCCGGTCCTCTCCAGACTGAGGCAAAAACCTCGTTCCGAAGGCAATAGTGATAGATCAGCCGTGTCTTCTCCAAGCTGCATCTACGGCTTCCCGGACTCGTTCACCGTCCTGGAGAGCCTCAGACAGGTCGGCGAGGCTTTCCAGATCCGAGCCCACCGCTGCGCCGAGTTCGGTCTTGAGTAGTGAGGCTCCGACCTCGACGGTGCGGCAGGCCAGCGCGACAGCATCTAGGGACGCGGAGACTTGGCTTGGGGCAAGCCTTCCCACGGCCGACGCCCTCTCCCAAAGAGCCTTCTGGCGCTCTGGGATGTCGTTGGCCGCCAAAGCCCGCTCGATAACCTCCAATAATCTTTCGAGGACGGCGACCTGCCCGCTGGTGAAGGCGGCGCGACGTATCTGATCGAAGGCCAGCCCAACGACGTTGTCAAATCCATAGTACCCGACCTTGACGAGCACCTCTTCTCCGTTCCCCCTCTCCTCGTGCCGGGTGCGTTGGGGGAGTGCCTTCGAGCCCAAAGCTATAAATATCGCCTCCATCCGGTCCATCGCCTGCATCGCGGTCGTCGGGTCGTTGACACCCGGCGAAAGCCCTTTGAGGGCTATGTCCGAGAGCTGGCGAAGGCCCAAGGCAAAGTCCTGCCGAAAGGAGCGATCCTTACCGAAGTAGAAAGCCTCATACACCTTTTCCTCTTCTTCCGAGCCCAACTCGCGCGCGGGCCAGACCCGGACGATCGGTAGCCCGGCGGCGACGAAGAGCCCCGGGCCGAACGGGATCTCTACGACCGTAGTACGATCCTCTTCGAATGCCCCACTCCCGTCGTTCACGGCGTCGACCACGGCCTCGACGTTCAGGTACTGTACGTAGCCGCTCTCCTTAGCCCGCACCACGAGCGGCTTGCCGGCGAGCACGCTCCCGAGCTCCGGGCGCCCCTCCAGGGCTCGAGGCTCTGCAGGCGCGTCTTCCAGGTCGTCGAGCCCGGCCACGGCCTTTATCACATCGTCGTGGGCTCTCCCCACGATGGTCGAGGCCTGGATGAGGTTTACTATGTGAGCGATAAAGTAGATCAGGAGCGCCACGCATAAAACGGCCAGCACCACCGCTACGGTCACCGAGATCACCGGGTTAAACGACGCGCCCTCGCTCTCAGGGGTGCGGATGACCCTCAAGACCAGCAAAGAGTACAAGAAGGTTGCCACGTAAGCCCCCAGCACCACCTGTACCCCGTGGTCTGACGTGAAGCTGCGCATGATCCTGGGCGTGTAGCTGGAGGAGGCAAGCTGCAGGGTGACGACGGTGAGTGAGAAGACGGTTGCTACAACAGTTATGAGACTTCCGGCGATAGCCGAGAGCACGGACCGGGCAGCTTGCGCACCGCCGGCGAAGACTATGGGGAGATAGGCCAGGTTCGTCTGTATGAGCTGGTCCAGGTACTGCGTAACGAAGAACAGGACCACCGCGCCTGTGGTGATCACGGCGGGTATAAACCAGAAGCTCGAGATCAGGCTCTCCCATAGCGAGCCCAACCGTCCTGTTGAGACACCGTTGTTGTCGCCGCTCCCTCGCTTCGCAGTCATGGCGGGCCACCTCTCTTCTTTATCTTGAACTTCCCACACTATCCCGTACCGGATCTCCGGGATCGGAACCGTCTCTTCTTCGCCCGCGTCTCCATTGCCTCTTCTTCTAAACGTCACCTTCCTGCTCTACACTGTCTCCTTCTTCAGCGCCGCAAGAGGCGAGTATCATGCCACGCTAGGCATCAGGTCACCAAACATGCCCACAGCCCGCCGGTGAAGGCCGGCAGTGCGACGATCAACGGCCACAGGGGCGGCGCTACTGTCCCCGGCGGTTCGCCCTCCTTGACATCCGGTTCCCTCGCAAAAATTATCCAGTTCGTCATACGCTACCTCACGCGGCGGCGCGGTTGAGCCGCTGCCTCGCCGCTGTCGGTGCGGAGGGGCCCCGGCGGTCGACCCGTCACTCTGACCGCTTGCCCAGCCAACGGCCAGGCCATCCGCTGATGCGGCCGACGAGAACTATGAGGGCCGGGACGAGGAGCTGCCGCACGAGGAACGCGTCCAAGAGCAGCCCAAGGCCCATCGTCAGGGCGACCGCGCGGAACGTCGTCAGCGGCACGAGCGCGAGCAGCCCGAACGAGCCGGCGAGGATCAAGCCGGCCGTAGCGATGGGCCGCGCGGCTCGCGTGCTCGCCACCTCAACAGCCTCCCGTAGCGGGCGCCGCTGTGCCTCATCCCACACGCGACCGGCGAGGAAAACGTTGTAGTCGGAACCGAGCGCGAGCAAGAGGATCGAGACGGCGAACGGCACGAAGAACGACACCGCGTTCGGGCCAAAGAGCGGCTCGTAGAGGTAAGCGCTGAGGCCGAGGGCGGCGAAGAGGGCGAGCACGCTCGCCGCGACCAGGTAGATAGGGGCGACGAGCGAGCGCAGGAACAATGCGAGGGTGAGGAAGGTCGCCAGCACCGCGACCGGCGCCACCCGGCCGAGATCCCGGACCGTGCCCTCGACGAGGCCAGCGGAGATCGCGGTGTCTCCGCCGAACATAAGCTCCGCGTTTTCTAGCTCGGCCCCTTGTAGCAGGCCGGGAACGTTGTCCTCGAGGCGCAGCAGCGTGTCGACCGCCCGTCCGTCGAGCGGATCCTCCTCCAGGATAACGAGGAAGCGTGCCAAGTCGCCGCTCTCGGTGACGAAGGCGTTCTCGTCCAATCCCTCGAGGTCACCCGGCCCGAGAACGGTCGCGACGCCGGGCTGAGCGGCGAGTAGGCGCTCGAGCTCCTCAAGGCGCTCGGGTTGCCCCGCGAGGTCCGGCCCGCGCACGACCGCAACCGTGGGTGCTACGACCCCGGCGGCGAGGAAGCCCTCGGTGGCGGCGGCGTAGGCGCGCTGCGGGCCCGTGTCTGCAGGCAGGCCCTGGATGATGGGGTTAGCCAGCTCGTACCGGAAGAGCCCGGTCGCCGCCGCCCCGAGGAGCAGGACACAGGCTGTGGCCGTCAGAAGGGGCCGGCGAGCCGAGAGCCGCGCCACGCGGGCGCTCAACGAGCGGTCGCTCGAGTGATCGTCCTCTTCCTCGGCCGCGCCTTCCTCGGGCCCTTGCGCGCGGCCCGAACGGGCCCGGGGCCAGAGGACGAAGCGTCGGCCGATGGCCAAAGCGCCGGGCACGAACGTCACCGTCACGAGCATGCCGATGAGGACGGCTACCGCCATCGCAGGGCCGAACAGCTGGAAGAACGAGAGCTTGGCGACGATCAGCGAGCTGGTGGCGAGCACGACTACGAGACCGGCGACGAAGACGATGCCGATGACGTCGGCCGTCCCTCGCTCTGCAGCGTCCTCTCCCGAACACCCCTCCCGAAGGCGGTCGCGGAAGCGCGAGAGGAAGAAGATCGAGTAGTCGGTGACGACGCCGAACAGGAGGACGACGACGACCGGCTCGACCTCGCGCGGGACCGCGAGGCCGAACGTCTGGCCGAGCCAGCCGAGGACGTGCGACGTGACGATAAAGGCGATGCCAACCGTCAGCAGGTTTACCACCGGCGCGATCGGCGAGCGAAAATGCAGACCAACTGCGAGCACGACGAGCAAGGCCGTAGCCATCGTCACGAGGGGGAGGCTGTCGCGGATGATGTGCTCGCGGACAGTGGTCGCTTGCTGGGTACCCGTCACGCCGACGAACGTCTCCTCCTCGGCCTGCGGTGCGACGTGCTGATCTGCGAAGCGTTGAGCGAGGTCTTGAGCCTCTTCGGGGTAGACCCCGGGCCGGAAGTACAGGTAGTAGAGGACCGTGGTCGGTTGAGCCTCCGGCTCGAAGACCACGTTGGGAACCGGTGCCACGGCCGCGAGGCCGGGGAGGTCCGTAAGCTGGCCTTCCCGGACGGCCTGCGCCATCTGTGCCGCCTCCAGCAGTGCCCGAGGCGGCAGGCCGCTCTCGTCGTGGCGCACGACGAGCGTGCGGGCGATAAGCGGATACTGGAAATTCTGCTTCGAGAGCTCCTCCGCCTGCACCGCCGGAGCGTCGTTTGGGAGCAGCAGTCCGTCGACCCCGCTCGACCCTGCCTCCCCTATAGACGGCAGGTAGACAAACGCGAGCACCGCGCCCACGATCCACAGCGGAACGAGGACGAACCGCAGCTTTACGACGGCCTTCGCCGCGCGCCGCCTCACCCGGTCCCCCGAGGCGTTCGCAAGGTGCCGGCTCGCCCGATGATCTGCAACCGCCTCACGCGTCGCGATCCTCGTCCGCCCCGAGATCGAGCCCGCTACTACGGGATCTCCTGGGGTTATACGTCCTCACCTTATCCTCTGTCTCCTCGCGATTCTTGACCACGCCGCCCTCCCTGCGGGACGCACGTTCGTATCCATACCATAAGAGCCTGGCCTCCCGTTCGCACGTCCATCTACTAACCATACCCGGATATTCGCCCAGAGGCTCAGCGGCCGAAAACTCCTTCTCGCCCGACCGGTCATTCGGAGAACATCTCCGGCAGCATTAGGTAGCGGAGGACCGCGAAGAAGACCGACTCCTGAAGAAAGGAGAGCTTGACGATCAACGGCTCGGAGGCAGAGAACAGGCCGGAGACGTCGAGCCCGATCGCAGAGCCAACCAGGTACCCCACACAGCCGAGGAAGCTCAGTGACGCTACCCGCCACGAGATCTCGTGCGGCTTCCAACACAGGTACTTGTGACAGACTTCAACGAGCTGCATGTAGGTTCCCGCCACGAAGAGCATCGAGCCGGCGAGGCTCGTTAACCCGATGAGATAGGTTATCTCGACCCAACCCAGCCTTCGGTCAGCGTGAGGGTGGTCTCGATGTTGAAGAGGACGGAGCCGACCAAGAGCACCAATGCCTCCAAGAAGCTCAGTCGCCCCGGTTGCCAGGCGAACTAAGCAAATCTCTTGGTCGGTTCGTTTCGCGGGTTGGTACTTATGTAACTCTTCTGGTTGATCGTCTCCAGAAGCTGCACGTAGACGCCGGTAGTGAAGATGAGCGCGCCAGCGAAGTAGAAGGCGCTTACAATGATGCTCCCACGAAAAATCTCGGAGAGCAAGGCCGCCACCGCGCCAAGGATGAACAACGCTGAGCCGGCGAAGAACAGGACGGCGACCCACCACGAGATCCGGTGAAGAGCCCAAAACTCGAGCCAGGGGCTCTTCTCTCGGGATTCCTGAGTAGAAGTCGCGGAGCTCGCCGTTTACCTCGAAGCGTCCTTCGTGCCGCGGCCTTTGCGATTGCGCCGGGACTCCCAGAGGTACTCCGACCCATCGGGCAACCGGTATACCCTTCGCGTTTCGAAGGGGCCCACCCCGTTGGAATCGAGTAGATCCCAGTCGCTGGCAATTTTCATGTAACTGATTTCCGAGCGTTTCTCCAACAGAGTTCGCCTCTTAGTTGCTCGACTCATCCTAGCGCTTGCGCTCCGCAGGTTCTGTTCGGCCGAGAGGATCACAGAAACCCAGGAGCCTCAGGCTTCCGATTCCCACCGCCGGTTGTACGAATCTACGCGCGGAGCACTATTCGGGCCATGATTCTGTGTATAGGGCGTAGTCTTGACTGCTATGCCCCCAACGTGATCGAAGAGGCGGGCGAACCACCCCTTCGATCACTCGTGCCCTACCGTTCTCGGAAGCTACCCCAGGAACGAACGCTACGCGTCGCGGCGGTACTCCGTCTCGTCGTCTACGTCTATCTCTTCCTTGCGGACGTCCTCCTCGACGACCTCCTCATCCTCCACTACGTCCTTGCGCAGCCGAATCTCCTCCTTAACCACGGGCCGCTTCTCGACGACGAGCTCCTCCTCTACTACCGGCACGCTCACCTCGTCCTCACCGATCTCGGCCCCAGTGCCCTCCTCGTTGACCGGCACCCGCTCGACGTTGACCTCCTCGCGCTTCTTGGGCACTCGCACCTGCTCGCGGTCGGTCTTCACTCGCTTGCGCACGTTGACGTTTCCGGCCTCACGCTCGCGGGTACCGGCCCGAAGCTCCTCTTCCGAGCGCTGCACCCTTAGCTCGTCCTCATTCCTCAACTCGTCTTCCTCCGATTCAGCCTCGGCGGCGTATGGCCCGTATGGTGCCCTCTCGATCCCTTCTTCTGACTCTAGTCCGTAATACTCGCGGACCTCACGTTCGAACTCGGGGGTTACCTCCTGGTCACCGTCGAAGGATGGGCCATCCTTGACCTTCTCCTTCTGTGCCGAGACCGAGACGATCTCGCGTTCATCGTCGAGCGTGGTTATCTCCGCCGGGATTAGGGTAGTCCCCGAGAGTCCGAGAAGGCCCATCTTCACCCCGATGTACTCCGGTACGTCCTGCTCGTCGACGAAGAGGTCGTCGACCTTACCGATCTTCTCTCCTTCGGGGTCGCGAACCTCGTAGCCTTTCTCGAGATTCCTAAGGCCAGTGTTGCGCTCTTCGCGATCCATCAAGCGTTCTCCTCCTTACTGTAGGGGCGCGCAGGCCTGCGATGCTCTCGCAAGCGGTCTTCGACCGGAGCCGGTTCGAGAAGCGCGGTTGCGTCCCCTTTGTGTGCTTTCCTTCGGCTACAGTATCCAACGGCTTGGTTAAGGCCCCGTAAAGTCCGGTAACGCTACGGTAAAGGGCCGGTTACATAATCTTTACGGTGTGGCGGCCCGTGCGGAGAGCACG
>CADCVD010000008.1 GCA_902806055.1 uncultured Rubrobacteraceae bacterium | reverse complement strand
CAACTCAGCCACCGAGTCGTAGAAGCGCCGGGGCAACAAGAAACCCTTGAGCCTGCGCCACACTCCCTCTATGAGCTTAAGGTGCGCACAGTAGCTCGGCAAGTAGTAGAGTCCCAGACCTTTCGCTTCCCAAACAGGCCCCTTCTCCTTCGGTACCCCAGCCGTGTGAAACGACGCGCCTTGTCCATAACCTCCTCCTCCTTCTCTGCCGCCTTTTCGGCCTCCTCCCCAGAGAGCGTGAAGGTAGCCCATCACCTCCTCCCCACCGCGACACAGCCCGCTGATCATCACGTTCTCTCTCTAGCCGCTGACGCTCTAACCTCCACGCACAGAGTCTCAATGAGGTTGACGCGCCCCCGAGATCCCCCAGCGCGAGTTGGTACCCGGTGCTGATATAGGCTGTCCTTTCCTCGTCGAGCTCGATGTCGGCGCCAGGCACAGCGAGAAGCCGCTCTGATCAAGGTATTTCAACACCAACCCCGGCCCTCCGTGGCCTCTTTTTTCAGCCTCTCCAACTCCTCTGTGGTGGCCGGTGTATGAGGCGATGGCTTGCATGTTGGAGCCCCGATGAGAGAGGCGCAAAACCTGGAGGCGTAGGCACACCTTGTGTTTGAGCTAGGCATCCTCTGCTCGATCTCTGGTAGTTAGGAGTCTTCTGTCTCGTCTGACAGTCGAATGAGTCTTGATAGTGGCGGCCTTCAATTATATCTTTGAGATACTTAGCGGGCGCTTGTGTATACGTGTGGGAGGTCTCCGGGATGTCGCTAATCGAGGAGTTAAACGAACGCGGGAACGGGACGCTGCCGGGCCTCGTCGGCATCGAGGTGCTGGAGGCAGAGAAAGGGCGGCTCGCGAGCCGTCTCGAACTCCGGGACGAACTGCTCGCCCCGAACGGCTACTTGCACGCCGCCACGATCATCGCGCTCGCCGACACCTCCTGCGGCTACGGCTGCTTCGTCAACCTGCCCGAAGGAGCCGAAGGCTTCACTACGGTCGAATTGAAGAGCAACTTCCTCGGTACCAAGCGCGCTGGGGTCATCGATTGCGAGGCAACCCTCGTTCACGGAGGACGGGCGACGCAGGTGTGGGACGCGACCGTTGCCGACGAGGAGTCCGGCAAGAAGCTAGCCCTCTTCCGCTGCACGCAGATGATCCTCTACCCCCGCTAACCCCCTCTCTTCCACCTCACCACCGAAAGCCTTGAAGAACGGTACGGGCGCGAAACTCCACAGTACCGCTACCCGTCGCCAGAACCGTGCGGGCAACCTTCGAGGGGACTCCCAGGGAACCCTATCCCATCTCGTCTCCGTCATCTCGTCTCTCCTTCACTTTGTCGAGACCGATACCGGTGACGAGCGCAACGCTAAGAAGGATGATCGCCAGGCCCGCGAGTGTTCCCAAGTCGAAGGGCTCGCCGAGGAGCAAGACGCCGAAGAGTACCCCGAAGCCCGGCGCGAGGAAGGTGACGGTGAGCGTGCTGGTCGGTCCGACGTTGGCGATGAGGGTGAAGTAGAGCAGGTAGGCCACCGCCGTGCAAAGTATGGCCAGCCCAAACGCGGAGAGCGTGGCCGGCAGGGGAGGTGCCTCGCCGGGCAGGGTGGCGGCGGCAGGGAGCAAGAGCCACAAAGCCCCGCCGGTCTGCTGGCCGACCGCCAGGGTCAGTGGCCTGATCCCCAGGAAGGTCTTTTTTATGTAGGTGCCGGATATCGCGTAGAAGAGGGACGCGGCGAGCGACGCCCCGACCGCCAGCAGGACGGGACCATTCAGGGGCAACGGGTCGAGGCCCACGAGCACGGCCACGCCCAGGATCCCGAGGGCCACCCCGAAGATCTTCCTGCCGGTCAAGGGATCCCCGGTCCACACCGCCGCAACCAGCGCCGAGAACAGCACGGTCGTAGAGTTGAGTATCGCCGCGAGGGAGGCTGTGATCTCGATCTCCGCGAAGGCTATGAGCGAGAAGGGGATCGCCGCGTTGAGCATCCCCACGACGAAGAACTGCCTCCAGTGCGACCGGACCTCCGGCACGCGGCCTAGAGCCACGGCGAAGGGCGCCAGCGCCAGGGCGGCGAGCCCCACCCGAAGCTCTACGAGTAACAAGGGACCGAAAGCCGGAACAGCGACGCGAATAAACAGAAACGAGCTACCCCAGATCGCCCCCAGCAGGATTAGGGCCACAAGGTCCTTCGGTTTCACGGTCGCATCGCTCCTATAAATTTTCTACCGAGGTTGGCCGGGTCTTCGCCCTGCGCCTACGGCCTTTCTGGTCGGCGTTCGAGACGCACCACCAACTCACCGCCGCAGTTGGGGACAGACTGATCCATCCCGACAGCGCAGAAAGTGCATTCATAGCTGCAGATAAAGGCGAAGCCTTCATCATCGAGAGCGAGCTTGCAGCGCTAACACTGGGTGCGCCTCCTCAGGCTCATTGTTTAACCACGCCTGCGAGCACCCGGGTCTCGTGATCCAGTAGCCGGGTCTTGAGGTGGACGCCCCCGGCGAACCCGGTTAGCGACCCATCCGCGCCGATGACGCGGTGGCAGGGAACGACCAGCGCTAGCCGGTTGGTAGAGTTTGCCCGGCCTACGGCCCGGGCTGCTCCTTTACGCCCGGCCATCGCCGCGACCTCGGCGTAGCTACGGGTCTCGCCGAAGGGGATACGCGTCAGCGCCCGCCACACGGCCTGCTGCCACTCGGAACCAACGAAGGCGAGCGGCAGGTCGAAGGTCCGGCGTTCTCCGGCGCGGTACTCCAACAGCTCCTCGCGCGCCCGGGCCGTCCGGCCCCAGTCTCGCCCTACCTCGAAGCCTTCGCTTTCGAGGTCCTGCTCGATAGTACGCTCGTACTCGCCCTCTGAAAACTTGAGCAGGATCAGGGCTCCCCGTTCGTCTACCGCGAACGCGAGCGGACCTGCTGGGGACTCGACGGTCTCCACGTATGCTTTCACGTTGCCACCTCTCTCTTGTTTGCTTGCTTCCTGGTCACCGGGCCGGAGCCGAGGCTCGCCCACAGGTGCTGGGTGGCGTAGGAGCGCCAGGGACGCCACCGCTCGGCGAGAGCGGCGACGCCGGCCCGGTCGCTCGCCCGGCCGAGTTCAGAGATCGCACGCCGTACCCCGAGGTCCGTGGGGAGGAACGCGTCGGGATCACCGAGGGCACGCATGGCGATGTAGGACGAGGTCCAGGGCCCGATTCCACGGAGCGCCAGGAGCCTGCTCTCTACCTCTTCCCAGTCGGCGCCGGGAT
>CADCVD010000007.1 GCA_902806055.1 uncultured Rubrobacteraceae bacterium | reverse complement strand
TCTAAACGAGTCCTCTTGATGAGTCGATATTAGTGAGCTTCCAAAACCAGAGGCCTAGCAGCAGGAGAGATCGGCGGCGGCAGAGAAGCTCTCGGCAAGAGACTCCGCAACAAGGTCTCGATAAGAGCTTCTTCTTTATCCTGGGAGGGTTCGTTCTACTAGTGCTCGTGCTGCTCGCAGCGTACGCGTACTTCAGAGCCTAACCAAACATCTCTCAGGCGTGAAGCAGAGTTTGCAGTCAGCGATGCCGCTAACCGCATGCTGTGGCTCGCGTAGGGTTGAACACTATACTGCTGCGCGGGCATGAAGCGGAGAGGCGAGAGAGGAGGCGAGCACGTGGTTGAGGGAGATACTGTCCTCTATAAGAGCCTCGCCTCCCCTCTCGCCGCTTCCGGTTTCAGGGTCTCTGACCGGGGGGTATTTGATGTCCGATAAGGGACGAGGACCGCAACAGGAATCTTCACGTTTTCTGGCGGTTTTTCGGAGCCGACCCGTGCTGCTGTTCGCGTTCGCGCTGGCGATCATGGCAGATCCGATATCTTCGGTGGCCTACGCGATCGAGGCTGCACTCGGGGAGCTTAACGGCGATCTCCGGCTTATCCTGCCCACGATGGGCCTTGTGGTGCTGGTAATCGCCGTGATCGTCGTGAATTACCGTCAGCTCGTCTCCCGCTTCCCGGAGGGTGGCGGAGCGCCCGCAGCGACCGGGCGGGCCTTCGGCGAGTCCTGGGCGTTCTTGCCGATCGGAGCTCTCATCGTCGACTTCGCGCTGACGATCGCGATCAGCGTGTCGTCCGGCGCGTCAAACATCGTCGCCTACCTGCCGGACCTGGCTCCCTTCCAGGTCGTCCTAGCCCTCGGGCTGCTGATCGTGGTCGGCGCCATAAGCTGGTTCGGACACTCCGCCCGCGTCCTTTTTAGCCTCATGGCGATGGTCTTCATAATAATGAGCGCCGTGATACTAATCGGCGGCGTGACAGCCGAGCCAGCCGCGTCGACGGCAGAGGCGAGCGGCGAGAGCAGTCACCCTGCGTTCCTGGCCATACTATTGGCCTTTCCGGTGGCGATGGCGCTCGCGACCGGGGTCGAAGCACCGTCGACAGCGATTGCCCAGCTCGGCCAACTCGGAGACGAAGGCCGAAAGCGCTTCGGCCGGCTCGCTCTCTTCGCGACGCTCGTGATCGTGGGTACTTTGACCCTGGGTTTCACCGCTCTCGCCGTAAGGCTCGGCGTCGGGCTACCGGTCGGTGAGAGCACCCTGACCGCGGAGGTAGCGCGGGCGAGCGTTAACGGCTCTCTGTTCGCCCTTTTCCAGGCGGCTATCATCTTGCTACTGATCGCGGCTGGCGCCTCGGGGCTACAGGCCGGTCCCGGTCTGCTTAAAGCGCTGGCGCGCGAGCAGACCGGAGATGACGAGGCTAGAGGCATCCTGCCCGGATGGCTCGGCCGGACCAACCGCTACTACACACCGTTCTGGGGCCTGCTTCTGTATGGCATCATGACGCTAGCTCTCATCCTGGCCGCGCAGGCGGATGAGCAAACGCTCGTGCTCTTCTATGCGGTGTCGGTCTTCTTGAGCTTCCTGGCGGGGCTAGTCTCCATGGCCATGTTCTCATACCGAGAGGGCGAACGACGCTCACTCGTTCTTAACGCCGGAGGCGCGTTAGTCGTCGGCTTCGTCTTGGTGATGAACCTCGCTCGTGTGACGCCCCTCGCCTCTGTGGCAGCTACCCTCCTTATCGCTGCGGGCCTCTACGGGCTGTGGGTCAGGAACGGGCGCCCCCGTGGCATCGCAGGGGCCGAAGAGTAAGGCCACGACTAATACGGCAAGTCTCGGCAGGGTTACCGTAACAAGCTCCGCTCTCATGAAAGCTTATCTGACTAGCGAAGACGTCCTCGATGGCACGGTAGGCAAGATCTAGGACTTGCTGAGGCTTGAGGCGAGCCAACAGCCAGGCGAGAGCTGCGGCGCACTCGTTGTTGCCGCGAAGCGCACGATAGCCCAAAAGACGCAGAATTTTGCCGAATCAGAGTCAGACGTTTGACCTCGTATAGTGTTTAGGGGCGGCTGTAGTCCCGAAAGGGCTATACTTCTTGTGGATAATCCTGGTTAAAGTAATAGGAGCGTCAAATACGGTGCGAGTCGTTATCGTAGGGGCTGGGGAAGTAGGCTTCAATACGGCCCTGATGCTCTCCAGGGAGGAGCATGACGTCGTCCTTGTCGAACAGGACGAGGCGCTCGTCGAACGAGCCACGGAGCAGCTCGACGTCCTCACGATCCAGGGCAACGGGGCAAGCCCCAAGCTTCTGGTCGAGGCTGGCATCAAGAGATCCGAGCTCCTGATAGCTACTACGAACTCGGACGAGGTAAATATAATCGCGTGTTTAGCGGCGAAGGCTCAGGGGGTGCCGCGCACCGTAGCGCGCCTCCACAACCCGGACTACTACGACCCGCGCGAACCGCTCGCACGAGACATGTTCAAGATCGACTTCGTCATCCACACAGAGCAGATGGCGGCCGAAGAGATCCGGGAGTCCCTCCTGGTACCAGGGGCGGTCAACGTCGAGACCTTCGCCGAGGACAGGATAGAGGTCGCCGAGGTAATCTTGAACGCGGACTCTCCGGCCGTGGGTCTCCCTATCCGGGATATCAAGCTACCCGAGCAGAGCCTGATAGTCGGGATAGTACGGGGCGGAGAGGGGCTCGTCCCGCGTGGCGACACCGTACTCGGAGCTCGCGACCACATCTTCCTCATCAGCGAGCGGCGACACGTCGGCAGGGTCGTAGGCGCTGTTACCAACGACACGGCCCCGGTAAGGGAGGTCATGATCTTCGGAGGCGGACGCATCGGCCTCACGCTCGCCCTCGCCCTCGAGCAGGTCGGCATCTCCGTAAAGGTCATCGAGCGGGACGAGGCACGCGCCAGGTACGTGGCTTCGCAGCTTAGAAAGGGGCTGGTGCTCCACGAGGATGGCACCTCCCAGGACCTACTACTCCAGGAAGGAATCGACCGGGTTGACGCCTTCGTCGCCGCCACCGGCGACGACCGGGCGAACCTCCTGGCTGCGATGTACGCCCGCAGGCTCGGTGCCCGGCAGACCATCGCCGGGATAAGCCGAGGAGAGTTCGCCCCGCTCGCAGACGCCCTCGGGGTGGACATAACCATCTCGCCCCGGCTGCTCGCCGCCGGAGCGATCTTGAGGTTCGTGCGGAGGGGCGACGTGGTCGCCGTTACCCTGCTCGAAAGCGGGTCCGAGATGATGGAACTCAGGGTTCCCCGCGGATGCCGAATAGCCGGCCGGCCACTCTCCGAGGTTCGCTTCCCCGAAGGCGCATTGGTTGGCGCGATCCTACGAGACGACAAAGTGATTATCCCTTCCGGCAGAGAGACGATGAAACCAGGAGACGACGCCGTAGTGTTCACCCTCCAGGAGGACGTGAGCAAAGTGGAGCGTCTCTTTGCACCCTAGGGTAATAAGCAACGCGTTGGGAGCCTTGCTCGCCGCCGGGGGAGCCGCGATGCTCCTCCCGGCGGCTTACTCGTTTCTGTCGGCTGATGGGCACATTGCGACCTTCGGGCTCCCGGCGCTCGGAGCCCTGGTTCTGGGAGCCGCCCTCTTCTTCCCTACCCGGGACCCGGGTGCCTACGTTTCGGGGAGAGACGTGTTCCTCATCGTCGTGCTTGGCTGGATCGGGGTGGCAAGCCTGGGCTCGCTCCCGTTCATCCTCTCCGGGCTTATGAGCCCGATAGACGCGTTCTTCGAGTCAATGGCCGGCTTTACGACTACCGGAGCCTCGACGGTCCGAACACCAGAGGAAGTCGCATCTTCCCTGCTGCTCTGGCGAAGCCTGACTCAGTGGGCCGGAGGGATAGGGATCGTGGTCCTCTTCGTGGCCGTAGCGCCGCTGGTAGGCTTCGGAGCTGCACAGCTCTACTCAGCCGAGCTCGCCACCCCGCTGCCAGAGAGGCTTACTCCTCGCATCCGGAACACGGCGAAGATACTGGCCTACGTCTACGGCGCCCTCACGCTCGGAGGCTTCGCCGCCCTGCTACTGGCCGGCATAGGACCCTTCGACGCTCTAAACCACTCCTTGACTACAGTGTCCACCGGAGGGTTCTCGACCCGCTCGGACTCTATAGCCGCCTTCGACTCTTGGGCCGTAGAACTGGCCGTGACCCTGGGAATGGTGCTCTCCGGGGCGAACTTCGCCCTCTATTTTCATCTCGTGCGCGGGCAGACAGGGCGGGTCATCGGTAACCGGGAGCTTCTGGCATACCTGGGTATTATCGCTACCGGCACGATCCTGATGACCGCCGCCCTCTACGCCTTCGACTACCGGGACTCGCTGGTCCTGGCTTTCCGCGAGGCGCTCTTTCAGACCGCGAGCTTTCTGACCGGTACGGCCTTCACCACCGCCGACTGGAGTTTGTGGGACCCGCTCTCGCAGGGTCTGCTGATGTTGTTCATGCTCATCGGGGGAATGGCCGGATCGACGAGCGGAGGCCTGAAGGTAATCCGGGCCGTCCTGCTGGCGCGACACGCCTCACAGGAGGTGTTCCGCATGGTGCATCCGCAGGCCGTTACCCCTCTCAAGCTCGGCGACCGCGTCGTGCCCGAGCGGTTCCGGGCGGCCTTCCTGGGGTTCTTCTTCGTGTACGTGGCGACCATGGTCGGGGGCACGCTGCTAATTGCCCTGCACGGAATCCCGCTGGAGGCAGCGTTCGGTTCCATCTTTGCATGTCTCAACATCACGGGGACAGCCCTAGATCCGGTAGGCAGCGCAGACTTCTACGCATCTCTGCCCGCCTCGGCCAAGGGCATCCTCACCTTTTTCATGCTCCTCGGGCGCCTGGAACTCTTCACGGTTCTGGTCCTCCTCACGCCCGCCTTCTGGCGCCATTGAGAGCCGCGCCTGATCTCGGCCGATCCTACGCCGAAAACACGAGCTACTAGGCTAGGATACAGCTGTGAATTCTAGGGTAGTAGTCCGGGTAAACGCGGTAGTGATACTGACTTTGGGAACGGCGCTCGCCGTTCCCCTCACGCTCTCCTGGCTCTATGGTGACGGCTCCTGGCCGAGCTTCCTCTTCCCTGGTGCGGCGATGATCCTGCTCGGCGCGGCAGGGATGATGGCGACCCAGACACCCTCGAGCCGTAGTATAGGGTACGTGTCGAACAGGGACGTCTACCTCTCGGTCACGCTGGTATGGATACTCGCCGCGGTGCTGGGCGGAACACCGTTTCTGGTGGAGGGAACCTTTGTCAGCCCTCTGGACTCCACCTTTGAGGCGATGAGCGGCTTCACCACGACCGGCGCCACGTTGCTCTCGGAGATCGAGGCTGAGACCCCCTCGATACTCTTCTGGCGCAGCATGACCCAGTGGCTTGGAGGGATCGGGATCGTGGTCCTCTTCGTGGCGGTCGCCCCCGCGATCGGGTTCGGCGCGGCGCGCCTTCTGGGGGCCGAGTCTTGGGGCTAACTCAAACACGCTTCACTCCGCGTATAGCCGACACAGCCAAGGCGCTCCTGGTTATCTACCTGACGCTCACCCTGGCGCAAGTCCTTACTCTACTCCTGGCCGGGATGAACCTCTACGACTCCGTGGTCCATTCCTTCGCCACCGTCGCGACCGGAGGCTTCAGCCCCAAGACCGCCTCCGTAGCCTTCTACGACTCCGTCGCCATCGAGGCGATCATCGCGGTCTTCATGGTGCTCTCCGGGGTCTCTTTCTCCTTCTACTATCTGCTCTATGGAAGACGAACACAGCTAAAGCATTGTATGCGTCGTCCGGTCAACACAGCCGGGCGACCTTGTCAGGCGAAGGCCACACCGCCGGAACGACGGGGATCGGCGGCGGCCTCGAAGGTGCCTTCGGCGGTGCGGCGTACGGCGTTAACCCCGCCAAAGAACATGTTCGGCTCGTCGTAGGCAAGCGTGCGCTCGTACTCGGAGAGGTCAGGTCTCCTCGCGCCAGCCTCGTAGGCGAAGAGGTCTCCTTCGGCGTGGATGCGTGGCGCGTTTACGGCGCCTTTGAGTGAGAGGCCGAGGTTTACCACGTTCACGAGCGTCTGCACTATAGCTGTGGGGATGCGGGAGGCGCCGGGGGACCCGAGGGAGACGAGGTCGCCTTCGGGCGAAGAGAGTATGGTCGGGCTCATGCTGGAGATCAAGCGCTCCCCGGGAGTAAGGCTGTGGAACCCCTTTGGGTTTAGCTCCGGCTCGCCTAGAGTGTTACCCATCGGGATGCCGGTGCCGGGGATGACGATGCCCGAGCCGTAGCCCATACTCGCCGTGATGGAGACGGCGAGCCCGGTCTCGTCGACGCAGGAGAGATGAGTGGTGTGCGGGGAACCGAAGGCAGAGCCCGAGAAGATGCGGGCGCGCTGGGCTCGTACGTACTCCTCACCTGTCAGACGCTCGGCGACCGAAGCGTTCTCGGAGAGCTCGGTGTAGGCCCGGTCGCGGTCTTCGAGCGCGTACTGCATCGCACCGGCCAGCACTCTCGCGTAGTCCTTCTCGGGTAGAGCAGGTAAGCCGTAGCCGGAGATCACGAGCATTATCTGGGCGAGCGTGGGACCGCCGGCAGAGGGCGGGCCGTTGGTATGGACTGTGTGGCCCTCGTACTCGAAAGAGAGAGGCTTCCGCAAGACCGCTTCATAGGAAGCGAGGTCTTCTTCGGTGATGATCCCACCCTCCCGCAGCACGTACTCCGAGATGCGCCGGGCCAGCTCGCCCCGGTAGAAGAGATCCGCCCCCTCCTCACCCACGGCTTCGAGAGTATCCGCAATCTCCGGGAAACGGACCTCCTCGCCGGCACGGTAGACTCGATCGCCTGTGTAGAAGTTCTTCTTCGTCTCGTCGGTGAGCCGAAGGACCTCCTCGGCGACTTCGAACCACATGCCGCTCGTCTTGCAGAGCCGGAAACCGTCACGGGCGAGCCTCACGGCCGGGACGAGCGTCTCGCGCAAGGTAAGCCGGCCGTGCCTGCGCAGAAGCATCTCCCAGCCGCGAAGGGAACCCGGAACCGCGCATGAAGCGGCCCCGACGATGCTCCTGACCCCCGCGCCGTACTTGAGGATCATGGTTGTAGGGCTCCCCCCCGCCCCGAAGGCGGAGGAGGGGAGCCCTTTCCCCGGCATGCAGTCGTAGTAGTCGATCACCTCCGCCCGGCCGGCGCGGCCATCCGGACCCTCCGACCCCCTGACGAGAGCGAAGCCGCCGCCCCCGAGGCTGCTCATCAGAGGCTCGGTGACGCTTACCGCCGCAGCCGCGGCGACGGCAGCGTCGGCGGCGTTTCCGCCGGCCCTGTAGACTTCGGCGGCCGCCTCTGCGGCGTAGTGAGTGCCCGCCGAAGCCGCGAGACCGGTTCGCTCGATGGGATGTGCGGTAGAAGGGTCCATGAATCAGCCATTATAGAGTAGTACGCTCGGCGCTAACTCTGCTCTTGTGGGACGGGACACAGTGAAGCACGCAACGATACCGGCTAGTATTGCCTTCACAGGTCTGTAATTAGGCGATGGGAGATCAGGCCGAGTACACTGCCGCCTTAGGGGAGGGTGTCAGCGCTGTTGTCTCTGGCCGGAGAGATGAGCTTACGACAGAGTACCCTTGCCGCTTCTTCGCCGAGTAGCGCTGATTCGTGGCCCGATAATTAACTTCCCGCCGGTGGTCGACCGTGCGCCGTGATCACCCAGGAGAAGATCACCGAACGCAAACGTATGGAGTAGCGGCTAGAGTGACAGATAAGCTAGTTTGCAAAGACTCTGGGTGCTGAAACATGCGAATCAATAGTGAAGGGTTAGATGAGAGGTAGCGTCGCCTCGCGGTAATCTTCGTTCAGGCAACCGCTACGGGGTCAGGTCACGCGTTATTGAGTCGTTTTGCGGGCGTTGCGGGCTTGGTAATTAGCTATGATACCGTTGGGCCGGCTAGCGGAAGGGATACAGTTTTGCACGGAGAAGGAGTGAAGGAAGCCAGAGGCGAGGCCGAAGCAGACGGGCTAGCGCGGTTTAACACGGCGTCGGAGGCAGAGATCCGAAGCGCCGCGGTTGCGGACGTCTACTTCCACCGCACGATGGAGGTCCTGCGCGCTCGCGACCTCGAGAACACGCCCGTGCACATAGAGGTCGCGCTCAAAGCCTCTAACGAGGATGTCTGGTTCGTCGTGGCCGGTCTCGACGAGGTAGCCGCGCTTTTGGACGAGGTCGAAGTCGAAGCGCGGGCGGTGCCGGAGGGTACGATCTGTCACCCGAACGAGCCTATCCTCACCCTCTCTGGTTCCTACGGCGCCTTTGCCGAGCACGAGACGGCGATTCTTGGTTTTCTGTGCCAGGCCTCTGGGGTAGCGACCGGGGCGGCGCGATGCCGTCTTGCGGCGGGCGAGCGACCGCTCATCTCTTTTGGGGCGAGGAGGATGCACCCTTCGGTAACGCCAATGATCGAACGCGCCGCCTATCTCGGCGGTTGTGACGGGGTCGCCGTCGAGCTCGCCGCCCAACGTCTCGGTATCTCTGCCACCGGCACCATCCCTCACGCCCTCGCCCTCATACTGGGCTCGACAGCCGAGACCGCCAGAGCCTTCGACGAGGTTGTCACGGAGGATGTCCCGCGCACTATCCTTATAGACACCTTCGACGACGAGAAGTTCGGCGCCCTCCTCGCCGCCCGCGCTATTCCGGAATCCATCTCTGCCGTGCGGCTCGACACCCCGGGCAATCGCCGCGGCGATTTCAGGGATCTCATGCGCGAGGTGAGGTGGGAGCTCGACCGAAACGGCTTCGAGCACGTAAAGATCTTCGCCTCCGGCGGAATAGACGTCGAGTACATTCTCCACCTCAACCCGATCTGCGATGCCTACGGGGTCGGAGGCGCCATAGCTTCCGCTCCCATGATCGATTACTCTTTGGACATCGTGGAGGTCAACGGCGAGGATCGCTCCAAGCGCGGCAAACGCGGCGGCAAAAAACGCCTCCTCACGCTCGAAGACGGCACCCGGAGGGTCGTCCCCGCCGGGGCCAAGATTCCCGCCGGCGCGAAGGACCTGCTCCAGCCGCTCCACGAGCCACACGCTACCCCGACAGATGTCTCGGCCCTGCGCGAGCGGGTACTATCCCAGCTCGCCACCGGCGCTTACGAACTCTGACAATAGGATAAGTAGGGCACGGCGACGGCTCGACCGAGGCATTCAAGGGAGGGCTTGGTGGCTATCAGGACTAATCTGACCGAGAGGTTCGGCTTGGAGTACCCGATCTTTTTGGCCCCTATGGGTAAGATCTCCGGCGGCCGACTGGCTGCAGCGGTCTCCAACGCGGGCGCCCTTGGAATAGTCGGCGGCGGGTACGGTGATCCTGCATGGATGCGCAGCGAGCTGTCCGTGGCCGCGTCCGAATCGAAGCGGCCCTGGGGCGTAGGGCTGATCACCTGGCACGCGACGAGAGAGATTGTAGAGCTTGCCCTGCAGTACGAGCCGGACTTGTTCATGCTCTCCTTTGGTGACCCCCGTCCGTATGTCTCCCCGATAAAGGCAGCAGGGTGCGTGCTGGTCTGCCAGGTGCAGGACGTAGTAGACGCGCGCGCCGCTAAAGAGGCGGGCGCGGATTTTATCGTCGCGCAGGGGACGGAGGCAGGAGGCCACGGCGCGTCGCGCGCCACACTGCCGCTTGTGCCTGCGGTGGTCGATGCGGCGGCGCCGACGCCGGTGCTGGCCGCGGGCGGTATCGTTGACGGACGCGGTCTGGCGGCAGCGCTGATGCTGGGCGCCCAGGGAGTGTTGATGGGTACTCGCTTCTACGCAGCTACCGAGGCCTCCGGCCACGAGGGAGCCAAGAGACGTATCGTGGCGGCGAGAGGCGGCGACACCCAGAGAACGCGGGTCTTCGATATCGTGCGCGAGCATGAGTGGCCGGAGCCCTACACCGGACGCGCCCTACGCAATACCTTCTTAGAGCGCTGGCATGGTCGGGAAGAGGATCTGGCCGCGGCGCTTGATGCTGAGATCCCGGCCTTTCAAGCCGCGGAGAGGGAGGGAGATGTCGACACGGCGATGGTCTGGGCGGGTGAAGCAGTAGACCTGATCTCCGATATAGCCCCCGCAGCCGAACTGGTAACACGCATCGGCGCCGAAGCCGAGGCATGTCTACGGTACGCGAGCAACCTAACGAACAACCCTCGGTAAAAAGTACAACATAGCTGGGTACCCGTACGCATCAAGTCCCCTTCGAGACTACGACGAGGTAGTAGCTGCACTCGCCCTCGCCGGCGTTGTCGAACTTGCGCACAACGTCGGCCTCGAAGTACATGGCGTCTCCTTCTTCGAGCAGATATGCCTCCCCGTCGAGAACGGCCCTCAGACGGCCGCTCTCCACGACGACATACTCGTCTACCCCGCGACGTTGCGGGGATAACTCACCGGAGGTAGCACCCTCCGGGACGACGTTTCGAACGAACTCCACTCCCCTGCCCCCTAAGGCCGGAGAGAGGAGCTGACGCTCGAAGCCGGTCTCTTGATCCCGCACCGTTATGCGCCGACCGCGAGGAACCACCACGACCTCCCGTTGCGCCTCGATACCCATGAGCTGGGTGAGAGTAATACCGAGCCCTTCGGCGACCTTCGCCGCGACTACGAGCGTCGGATTCTTCTCGCCCCTCTCGAGTTTGGAGATCATCGCCCGGCTCACCCCCGAGCGGGCCGCTAACTCCTCCAGCGTCAACTCCCGCTCGCGGCGTAAATCCCGGATCCGCGGCCCGAACCGCTCGGAGGACGCATAGTCTACTGCGGGCTTTTCGTATGTGCTCTTCCCGCTCATCGGTAGAAATTACTCTATCATAGTAGACATGCTTGAGTACCTGGTAGCGGGGGCGCCGTTTGTGGCGGCGGGGGTAGCGCTGGTCGGGCTGCGTTGGCCGGCTGTATGGGCGGGGGTGGCGGCGCTGGGAGCGGCGCTTGCGGGAGCGCTTCTGTATCCAGGGTTGGAGGCATCGAGGCTCTTCGAGGCTTTTTGGAGCGGAGCCGGGACCTCGGGCAGGGTGCTGTACGTGCTCTTTGGGGGGCTGTTGCTCTACAACTTCTTGTCGGAGGGTGGAGCTGTCGAGCGGGTCTCTGAATTTCTCGGGCGGCTCGAGCCAGAGAGAGAGGCGTTGGCGCTGGTCGTCGTCGTCGGAGCAGCGCCGTTCTTCGAGTCGGTTACAGGGTTCGGGGTAGCTATAGTGATCAGTGCTCCTATCCTGCTGGCGGCCGGATTCTCGCCGCTACACGCGGCAGTCTTGTCGAGCTGGGGGCAGTGCGCGGTGCCGTGGGGGGCGCTGGGAGTTGGGACCGTGATCGGGGCGGACCTCGCATCCTTGAGCTTCGGGGAGCTCTCGGACTTGAGCGCGCTCCTGAACCTGCCCCTCTACCCGGTCTATGGTGTCGCTGCGGTAGCGCTCGCGGGGGGATGGGACGGCTTGCGCCGCCGGGGCGTTGAGGCGGTCCTCCTCGGGCTAGTCGCGGGCGTTGGCACCATAACCACGAGCCTCTACCTCGTCCCTGAGCTCTCCGGCGCAGTCGGCGGGCTTGCAGCGTCCGGGGCTTTTCTGGTGGCGCGGTGGCGCCGCTTCTCGGAAGTACAGGCGCCTCTCAAGGCGCTGCTCCCTTACGGATTCCTGCTCGCTCTGCTCGCCCTTGCGAACGGCACCGGACCAGTAAGGACGGTCCTGGAGAGGTTCGGTCCCGTGTTTACCGGTCCAGGTCTCCCTCTCCTCATCTCCGCCGTCTTCGCGGCGGCCCTTCTGGGACTCGGAAGGGGATCTGTAGGGCCGGTGACGCTGCGAACCCTCCGGCAGTGGTTGCCGACGGCGGGGGCGGTGGTGATGTTCGTGCTAGCGGGACAGGTAGTGGCGTCGAGCGGGGCGGCGGCGGTGCTGGCGACTGGGACGGCGAATCTTGGTTCTCTCTATGGAGCGGCGGTCCCGGTGGTAGGGGCTCTAGGAGGGGCGCTCACAGGCTCTAACGCGGCGTCCAATGCGCTGTTTATGCCTTTGCAGGTCGCCACGGCACAGGGTCTGGGGAGCCAGGAGGCGCTGGTGGCGGCTATACAAAACGTAGCAGGGAGCCACGCTAGCATGATCGCGCCGCAGAGGATGGTGCTGGCCGCGACCGCCGTCGGCCTCCTCGGACGTGAAGGCGAGATAGCTCGCGCCGCGTTGTTCCCGATCGCGGTTTCGGTCGTATTCCTGGCGCTCGTCGGCCTGCTGGTAGGGTAACGCTAGAGCCTTTCGTACGCCTCGGGCCGGCGGTTGGCCAGAGCCGGGAACTCCGCGCGAAGGCAGTCGAGGTAGTCCAGGTCGAGCGTGGCGAGCGCGTAGCCGTCGCGGTCGGGACAAGTAGAGAGGATGGTACCCCACGGGTCCACGATCATGGTCCGCCCATACGTCCAGTGTCCGTCGGCCTTCTGGCCCCACTGGGCGGGCGCTACCACGTAGGCCTGGTTCTCCACCGCCCTCGCCCGTAGCAAGAGCTCCCAGTGGTCCTTCCCGGTTTGCAGCGTAAACGAGGACGGGACCGTCAAGAGCTCCGCGCCCCTACTCGCCAGCAGGCGATAGAGCTCCGGGAAGCGAAGATCGTAGCAGACCGAGAGCCCCAGGGTGGTGACGTTGGTCCTGGCAACAACAGGCTCGCATCCGGCGGCTATGATGCTGCTCTCTGCGTACTCCCTGTCCGGCGCCTTCACGTCGAATAGGTGGATCTTGCGGTAGCTGGCGACCATGGTCCCCGAAGGCTCGAAGAGAGTAGAGGTGTTGTAGGGTAGCTCCGAATTCCCCTGGTCTCTCTCTAAAATGGAACCGCCGAGTACCCAGACGCCGAGCTCGTTAGCCAGCCCGCCCAGGAACTCGGTGGTAGGCCCGGGGATGGGTTCGGCGTTCTTTCGGTAGACGTCCTGTAAGCCGAGGCAGCTCCAAAGCTCCGGCAGCGCAATCAGCTCCGCCCCGGCGGAGCTGGCTTCTCTAATAAGCCGCTCTGCCTTCTCGAAGTTCTGCGGCTTATATGGCGTCGAGGACATCTGTATCGCCGCTACCGTGATCCTTCGTTCGCTCATCGCTTTACCCCTCTGGTTCTCGAAATTGCCATGCATGTGCCTTGCAAGTACACAAACCGCTTCGGTTCGAGCTCTCGCTCTTCCGGTTCTGCCCCATCTTCTCCACGAGAAACGGCGGTGGTATTGATCCAGCTCTCATCCAATAAGATACCTCAGCGTCGGGTCCGTCAGCCTGATGGGTGACCAAGTAGCACTGGCGGATTGTCACACGCTTTGAGAAGCTGATCAGTAGTTTTCTGGCAACGGTGAAGTTGCCGTTCAGGCGTCGCCACTTCCGCATGCTAGAGTGATTCTCAGACGATACGTAATGTTGACCCCCTGCGTCTCTTGCAAGCACCACTCGAGGAGTCTTATTATTCATCAGCCCGGAAAGGCGACGGAGGAGAACCATGGAGCAGATACCACCTTCCGATGATTCGATGACTGCCACACCTTATCGCGCCGAGGCCTCCCAGGGCCCGCGCATCCTCGGGCCCAACGACGGGAAAGCTGTTGACTTTGGATCTTTTGGTGTTCGGTTTATGGTTTGGAGTGAGGAATCCAGTGGCGGATTCTCCCTTGTCGAGCATCCGATCCCCCCACTAACGCTCGCTGCTCCACTCCACCGTCACACGAACGAGGATGAGTACAGCTACGTCCTTGAAGGACGTATGGGAGCACGGCTCGGTGATGAAGTCGTGTATGCGGAGAAGGGGAATCTCGTCTTCAAACCCCGCAATCAGTAGCACACGTTTTGGAATGCCGGTAACGGACCGTGCCGTATCCTTGAGATTATCTCTCCCGGAGGATTCGAGCATCTCTTCAGGGAGATGGCTGAGGATCCGGAAGTAATGGCTGGCGAGTCGGCCTTGGCGCTCGATGCCCGATACGGCATCGAAGTCGATTACGACAGTGTGCCGCACCTCTGCGAAGAGCACGAGCTCGACTTTCCTGCCGAGGACTGAGGTTGCCCACGAGGACGGGGACTAGTAACAGCGCGATCGTAGCGCCATAACGTGTTACTTGGTGGTTCTGTTTTGCCAGAACGTAGCAAGACTCCAGTCGACGAGAGCATTAAGGGGAGCATACTAAGTAAGCACGGTCACAACTAACGTCCTACCCGGTGACATCTTTTTGTGCCAACGTTGCAAGACGGTGGAGAATCAACCGACAAGCACCGCCCGCAGCTCCTCGTGCCGCACCGGGGTAGCTCCCGCGTGGCGGACGCTGAGACCGCCGGCGATGTTCGCAAGGTGCGCGGCTTCGAGATAGCTGGCGCCGCTCAGTCGGGCGAGGGTGAAGGCGGCGACTACGGTATCACCCGCGCCGGTAACGTCGAACACCTCGCTCTTATTCGCCACCGGAATCCGAACCGGGTCCGCACCATGCTCGAAGAGGCTCATCCCGTCCGCCCCACGGGTGATGAGGAGTGCCTCTGCGTCGAGTTCCGCGCGCAGCGCGCTCCCGGACGCCTCGATCTCCGCCTCGCTGTCGAGCCCGGCTCCGCTCGCCTCGGCGGCCTCCTCCAGGTTCGGAGTTGCGGCGGTTACGCCGGTGAAGTCGAGCAGCCGGTGGCGGGAATCGAGGCCGACGTAGCGTCCGTCTGCGCTACTCATCACCGCCCGGGCTACCCTCTGTGTGAGCGTGCCCTGACCGTAGTCGGAGAGGACGAAGCCGTCTACCCCGCCCGCCCCCCGCTCTATACGCTCCACGATATCCTCCTCCACTGCGACGCACGGGTCCCCTGTCCCGAGCCTGTCGACCCGGAGGAGATGCTGTCCGAGACCTCCGCCGTGCGTACCTCCGGCTACGATGCGGGTCTTCACGACCGTGGGATTGGAGGGATCACGAACCACGCCCTGAGTCTCACACTCTGTGGAGTTTAGAAGGGCTGTAAGCTCATCGCCGTTCGCGTCCGCTCCGATCCAGCCGACCGCGGTTACCCCGGCCCCCAAAGAAGCGAAGTTGGCGACGGTGTTGGCCGCCCCGCCGAGCCGGTACTCATCTCTGTGGTGAGTAAGGATTACCACGGGATACTCGCGTGAGATGCGCCCCGCGTCCCCGATGAGGTAATGGTCGAGCCCCAGGTCACCCACGACCATCACCCGTACCTCTCGAAAATCTCTCAGCAGCCCGAGCAACCGCCTTCGCAACGACATCTCCATCTACGCCACCACCATCACTTACCCTCTATACGACTACTCTGCCGGCCGTACAGAGATGCGACCGGTGTCTGTCGAGTCATTCTCGCCGTTCGCCTGAGAAGGCCAATAACTACGGCGACGTGACGTCTCAAAGCTCAGGCGCCTCCCGGAGGTTCTGCCAGAGCGCGGCCTCCACGACGTGCTCGGTACCGAGCTCGGGGAGGCCCAGGCAGTAGCGGGCAGCCTCCAGTACGGCTCCGAGGGGCATGAGTCCGACGAGCTCGGTCTCCTCCACCCGCGCGCCGCGGCGTTCGGCCGCCCGGCGTACGGCTTCGAGAGCGGCGGGGATCGAGGTTCGCCCCAGGTCCGTCAGATTCATCGAAACCTGCGCTCTTCCCCCCACCTCCAATCCCAGGGCTTTGACCTGCGGCAGACCGCCGTCTCGCTCGCGCACCTCTCTGGCGATCTCGCGGGCTGTTTGCACATCCTCAGTATCAAGGTAGGCGTTAAAGGCGACTAGAAACGGTCTCGCGCCGACCGCGACCGCCCCCGAACGCGCGGGCATCACCTCTGGCCCGTAGTCCGGCCTCCACGCAGGATCTTCTGCACGGGCTGAGAGCCCTTCGTACCCGCCCCGGCGAACGTCGGCGAGGTTCTCTCTGTGAGGAATGCTCGCCGCAGCGCCGTAGAGATAGACCGGCACGCCGAGAAAGCCTATCTCCTCCCCTACCTCACTCGCCAGGCGCGCCGCGTCCTGCAGGTTAGCTTCGGAGAGGGGCGGGCCCAGAGGAACAAACGGCAGAACGTCTAGAGAGCCCATTCTAGGATGTACGCCTCGTTGAGCGGTAAGATCTATCTCCTCTACACACGCGCGAGCGAGGGCAACGGAGGCTGTAAGGAGAGGCTCCGCCTCTCCGACGAAGGTCAGGACGCTTCGGTTGTGGTCGGGGTCCGAATGGAGGTTCAGGACGGTCACGCCGGGAGTCCTTTTGACGGAGGCAGCTATGCGCCCAATCTTCCCGGGATCGCGCCCCTCGCTGAAGTTCGGCACCGCCTCGAAGAGCTTCTTGGATCTCGCGTCAGCCAATCTACGCCCCTAGGAACTTAGGAAGTCGCGAGGGTCCAGGATCACGAGGGTGCCCCCGACCAGGATCAGGATCACGCCGAGCACCTTCGGCCAGGACAACTCTGCCCAGGCACCGAAGATGCCGAAGGCATCGAAGACGAGCCCGAAGATGAGTTGTGACGCTATTACTAAAGAGAGTGCCCGGGCGACCCCGCCCTGGCCGGCGGCGTAGGCTATGGAGCCCACGATAAACGCTCCTAGTACCCCTGAAACAAGCGTGTACCAGATCGCCCGTGCCGTGAACTCCGGCCTCGGCAAGAAGAGCGCGACCGCGAGAGCAGTAAATCCGGTGGCGAAGCCCGAGATGGCCACCATCATCACCGGCCCCATTACCCTCTGAGACGCCGAGGTGAGGCTCGTCTGTGCCGCCACCGCCAGACCCGCCAGCACAGCGAGGATCATCGCGTATCGCAAACGTCATCTCCTCCATGAGTACTGGCATATCGTATGAACCACCGACGTAAGATACCAGAGCTAGACGCGGGATCACTGCCCATATCCATCAGGGAGCCTGGAATCCCGGACGCCCTCTGCAAGATCGTAATACACAAGCTGTAGGGGTGCTGAGCGAGTAATAGACGGGTTGCAGCATCATTGGCCTTTACATGCTGAGCCCGAACGATCTGCATCTTAGAGCACTCAGCCTTCAGTTTCGCCAAGTCTCCTCCGAAACCTCCGTTGCCAGAGTGTGCAGGTCCTGTTTGCGCTCTGACGAGATTGTCGACTGCGTGCCAGGCATGAGCTTCGGCGGGCTCATCGGTATCAAAGGTATGACAGCACTGTAACGAGATTGTGCGACCGTCTAACCGGAAACGGTACAAGGGGGTTGTGTCCACGCGGCTCTTTCTTAACTCAGGAGCGCCCTTTGCA
>CADCVD010000006.1 GCA_902806055.1 uncultured Rubrobacteraceae bacterium | reverse complement strand
CGTGGAGCAGGACCGCCCCTATGCGCCGGCTCTTCTCGGCGGCGCGCAGCGACGCGACGACCGAGTCGCTCCCGGCCTGCTCTCGCCCTAGCAGGGGTAACGGTATCGGGAGCCTGCGGCTGCTACCACGTGTAATCGTACCCCTGATGCTCACGAGACCGACGGTGTTACGTTCACCACGCCTGCGATAAGGAATACGTAAGATCTTCTTTGCCATCCCCCATTCCGCCAGCCACGCCGGGCTTCCGTCGCCAAGCCGCCGCGAGAGTTCATCTTCATAGAATGTTCCGTCCAACAGCCCGTTCCGAACGGCATTATGGGCGGGGTAGGGCGCCCGATCTATCAGGTTGCGAACCTCCGTAGTTGGCAGGTCGCGTCTGTCGGATATGGCGGCGACGAGCTCCTCATATCTCCGGTCGAGCAGCCTCTCCGTCTGCTCGCGCGCCTCAGGAGAGAAGTCCGAGCGGGAGACGGTTCCGTAGGCGCTCTTGTAAGGCGAGACGGCGACGACCTCCGTTCGAAGCCCGGCCAGGTCCAGAGTATCCTTGAGAAAGTTGACTCGAGCCCGCAAACCGACGAGGTTCAGCGTAGCGAGAGGGGTCGCAAACACCTCGTCCGCCGCCGTAGCGAGATAGTAGGAGCGGGTATCCGGATCTACGAGGTAAGCCACGACCGTCTTCCCGTTTCGCCTAAACCTTTGTAGCTCCCTGTGAAGTTCCTCTAGAGAGGCCCAACCAGCATCTAGGTTCTCGATGCGAAGTAGCACGCCGCGCGGACGTCCGTCAGCGAGGATTCGACCTAAGCGAGATCGGATGCTTTCGAGGCTCGGGGGCGAGGGCCTGGGGTCGAGGCGCCGGCGGAGAAGGTTCGGTCGCGGTTGATCCAGTTCAGGCAGAGATCCTGTGACGGAGAGCCACACGAAGTCGGGCGGGCGCCGCCTGAGGACGCGAGAGTAGGCGTTGCGCAGGAGGCGGACGACGTTCACCAGGGTATCGACGAGCAGGTTCATCTCAAGACAATGCTACACCGGGACCGCCCTGCGTGGTGTGATACACTTTTTTAAGAATGGTTATTGATCAGAAGAGAAGCGTGGCATGATCGGCTCTCCTGAGAACGATGTTCGGGAGAAGTTTCGAAGGTCAGGTTATACCCTGACCTCCCAGCGGCGGGCCGTGCTCGACGCGCTACAGGACTTCAAGGGGCATCCCTCGGCCGAGGAGGTCTACCTCGCCGTTAAGAAGAAGAACCCAAAAGTAGCGCTTGGTACGGTTTACCAGGCGCTCTCGGTGCTGGAGGAGATCGGGCTCATAGAGGCCAAGCGCTGGTCCGAGTCGCCGGTGCGCTACGACCTGAACACCGAGCCCCACTACGATATCCGCTGTACGAGGTGCGGCGAGGTCGCGGAGATACCGGGCCTCAAGTTCGACGACTTTGCTGCTCGTATCCGGGAGAACACTACGTACAAAGTAACCACCACCTCCCTGGTGATCGAGGGTCACTGCCCTGCCTGCCAGACCGAAGCCTAGCCACAAGCGCTCCTGACGACGGCGCCTTTTGAGGCGCGCTACGTTTCCTTACCTGGCTCCGATGTGGAGCAAACGGAGCCTGTGTAACGGATTGCGACGTACCATCCGCCAGCATTCGCACGCAAGGACTACGTAACCCATGCACGTTCGCTGCTCGGGAGATATATCCTGCTCTTTTTGGTGCGCTCGGGGACTTGCTGTAGAGATAGGCAACGGGGCTTTACCTGGGAGTACAAAGGGTTTACTCTTGTCGCGGGTGGACGCTATCAGAGGTAAAGCCGTTTGACTAAGAAGCGTACCAGGGAAGACATCGCCGGCGACGACGCGCAGCACCGCAACCCTTTGCTCCAGTTCGAGGAGCACATGCGGGCCGCCGACGAACTGATCGACAGCCTCGAAGGCGAGGTCGTGGAGCTTCGCCGGGATCTCGAAGAGGCTAGAGCAACCTTGCAGATCGCCCAGCGGGAGATGGCGGCTCGCGGGCGGGCTCTGGAGGGCCTGAACACGGAGGAGCGCTCGCGCGAGGCGGCCGAGAAGGAGGTGCGCAAGCTCCGCGCCGAGATCGCCGCCGTGCGCCAGCAGAACGCGGACGAGCAGCTCCGAATGAGCAACAAGCACATAGCAGACATGGAGGCCCTCCGGCAGGACCTCGAAGAGCAACGCCGTAGGGAAGTCGCGGCTGTAGAGTCAGACAGCAAGATCGGTGCGTTGAGAGAGGAGTTCCGCAAGGAACGCGCAGTCCTGGAAGAGCGCCATAGAGCTGAGATCGTCGAGCTCAAACGAGCCTCGGAGCAGTGGGAAGAGCAGCTCCGGGAGGGGTACCGGGAGCTGGAAGAACGTCACAAAACGGAGCTGGAAGAGCTTCACGGGGAGCACCGGTCGGCGATCGAGGCACTGCGAGCGCAAGCGGAAGTCCTGGAGGAAGACCGCCAGGTAGAGGTCGAGACGTTGCGCATCGAGGCAGAGAAGCTCAAGGAGCGCCACGAGGCTGAGGTCGAGGAACTTCGCGGACGTCACCACGAAGAGGTTGAGCGGCTGCGCGCGGAGGCCGAGGGTGAAATGATCGAGCTGGAACGGGCCCTTCGGGAGGAGGTCGACCGTGGGCGCGAGGAGGAACGACGCGTCCTGGGCGAGCAACACGCGGGGGAGTTGCAGTCCTTGAGAAGCGCGGCGGCGAGCCGGGAGCTACAACTCCAGAAGCGTCTACAAGAGGCGGTCGAGGCTCACCGGACCGAGGTAAGGCAGCTGCGGATCGAATCCGAGCAAGCAGCTTCCGAAGCCGAAGAGAGGCGTCAGAGAGAGGTACGGGAGATCAAGAGCCTCGCGGAGGAGCGTGAGCGCGAGCTTCGGCGGACGCAGGCGATACACATCGGGGAGGAGAGAGAAGCGACGGAACGCCGCATCGCCGCGATAAAGGCTCAAAGAGAGGCGGACATTAACTCCCTGCGCGAACGAAACGCCGAGGAGACGGCGAAGCTACGACGTGACCTTGAGGCTCGCCTGGCCGCCGCCGAGGAGCGCCACAGGTCCGAGGTCGCCCGCCTCAACGAGAGGTTGGAGAATGCCGGGCGACGGGAGACTTTACCGAAGCGTGGAGAGACGGGAGATGCAGGCCGCGTAGAAGAGGACCTGGAGCGGCGTCTCGCCGAGAGCGAGGCGGAGAGGGCAAGCCTGGAAGAGCATGCAGCAGGGCTGCGCGATGCCCTGGAGGAGTCGCGGACCGTACAGGACGATCTGAGAGACGCCTTGAAGGAGGCCAGAGCTGTACAAGACGAACTGCGGGAGACGCTAGAATCGTCCGGGCAGGAGGGAGCTGACGGCCGGGATCCAGACGATGGTAGCGCGGTGCGAGTGATCAACAGGGATCTTGAGAGACGTCTCGCGGAAGAGGAGAAGGCGCGTGTCGTAGCCGAGGAGAGGGCCGGTGACCTGGAAGCACGGCTGCGAGAGACCGAAGAGGTGAGCAATCGCCTTGAGCAGGAGCTGGAGAGAGCGGCGGAGAACCTGAAGAGGGCCTCGGATCCGGAGCAGCGCCTGCGCGCGGGCCTAGCACTCTTCAACGAGAGCCAGCACACGCGCACGGTCTCGTCCATATCCAAGGCCCTGGGCCTACCCAGGGTGCATGCCAGTCCCGATGGTGGCTCCCTCTCACCCATAAAGAAACCGGTCATAACCTTCGTCTGGGGCGAGATGGCCTGGCGGCGCTACGTCTCCGACCCGACAGACGGCGTCGAAGACCCCCGTGTGTATCTCATAGGCGCCGGTGACGACCCCTCCGACATCCATCGCCCCGGCCTGGAACCAAACGCCCGCATGGACGCGAGAGGTCGCCTTATCCTCGGTGTGCAAGCTTTTTAAGCCGGTCGGTTCTCAGTCACCACAGGCTTTCTGTTCGTTAGTCTTCCTCTTCGGAGAGTTGCTCCCTCGCCTTGCGGCTCCTTTGCCTGCCGATGACACCCTGGTTGTGGGCGTGCAACGCCTTACCCCGACGGGCGCCTACAAGAGAGGCTGCGAGGACCGAGACTACGAGGATAGCCGTTAGGAGCAGACCGCCGACGCTACGAAGGTTGGCGAAGGGGTCGGCACCCTCGGCGGGAGCGACCAACGCAACGATAGGCGAGACCGCAAAAGACGTTAGCCCGACCATGATGCCGTGGAGCTCGGGGCGCGACGGCGCCTTGTACGCCGCTGCCATCCCGCCGAAGTAGAAGGCGAAGGCCGCCGCAAAGACCACGATAACCGGCGGTAGGGCCGTCGAGACGACCTCCATTCCGAAGAAGCGCGTAAAGACGGGCGCGGCGATGCCGAATATGGCTAACGCTCCGATTCCGAGCGCGAGAAGAATGCCTGTTGATACCGCCCTGATGCTCTTCATTATGATGTTATCTTACCTCCTCCTTCCCGAAGTTTGCGTGGGAGGAGTTACGCACTACGTCTCAGAGAGGGCGGCTACCAACTCGCGGCAGAACGAAGGGATGTCGGGTACGACCCGGCCCCACACCAGGTTATTCTCGCGGAAGGCTGGCTTGTCTATCCAGGTGGCGCCTGCGTTCACCAAGTCGTCCTTGATTCCAAGTGAGCCCGTGGCCGAGACCCCCTTCACGATGCCAGCGGAGATCGCCACCAGCCCCCCGTGGCAGATGATGCCGATCGTTCTGCCCCTCTCGTGCACCGCCCTTACGAGGTCTGTTATATCCTTATAGCGTCTGAGTTTGTCAGGTGCCCAGCCGCCGGGGATCACGATACCGTCCAACTCGTCCGCGTTCACCTCTTTCGCCGTGGCGTCCGCCCGCGCTTCGAGGTAGTTCTTCCCGTGAAACGGTCCCTCTCCGGGTCCGATGGAGACCACCTCCGCCCCCTCTTCTCGCAGGCGCATCACCGTCACCCAGTACTCAAGGTCCTCGAATCCGTCCGCGACGAGCACCACGACCCTCTTGCCCCTGAGCCTCAAATCTACTTCCTCCTCGTTCGTTCCGCTCCACCGTTAGAACGATACCACCGATAAGGCCAGCGTCACGGAGTGTTCCGTCGCAGAGGTCTGCGGCGCGCATTGTAAAACAGAAAGGTCTAGATCAGCGAGGTTTCGCTAACGAACTCGCCGAGCCGCCGCAGAGAGGAGATGCTTCACCTCGTAACTTCGTCGCCGTCTCCCAGCAGGGCGTCCACGGCTCTCTTCGCTTTCTCGCCTCCTATCTCAAGGGCAAGAGCGAGCTCGGGGACGGCTGCGGCTCCTCGACCTGCGCGGAGCATTCTCTCGGCGGCTTCGAGGTGCCGGCGATAGTCAGGAGCGCCGGTTTCCTGCGGAGCGAGGTCTTCTCCCTTTACGAGGGCCAGTATCTCTTCTCCGTAGCGGGCGGCGCGCCTCAGGCCGATACCTTTGACGGTTCCAAGCTCGTGCACGCTGCGCGGCTTGCGACGCGCTATCTCTTCAAGGTGGGAATTGTGCAGGACCACGTAAGCAGGGACCTGCTGGCGACGCGCCTGATCTCCGCGCCAGCTCCGCAACCGCTCGAAGAGCTCCTCGTCGTAATCCGTGTTTAGGTCTGGAGAGACCTCGGAGGAAGGCTGAAGTGCCACGTTCGGGACCGCGTGGGAAGAAGGCAGGTTGGCGGCTCCTGTCTTCGCGGTCCCGGCGCTTTCTCCCAGGCAGACGTCGCAACCGGCGCAGGGGACGACCTCCTCAGCGTCGCCGAAGTGCCTGAGCAGGTGCTCCCGGCGGCAGGTGACGAGGGTCGTATAAGCCTCGACGGTGCGGATCTGATCGTACGCCGCCTTCGTTCGGCCTTTGAGCCGGGCGGCGATAGACCGTCTGCTCCCCTCATCCAGGCTCTCCCTCTTAAGGAGAATATTCGCTAGCGAGCCACGAGGCGAAGCCTCGACGATTCCGTCTGCCATTAGCCGGAAGAGAGCCGTCTGCGCGACGACGGGCCGCACGCCCGCGCGACGAGCCAGCTCGTTAAGAGAGATCTCTCCCTCCCCGGGTAGAGCCGCGTGGACGCGGACGACCTCCTCGCGCAAGCCCTCTGTCAAGAGACCTGCCGGCTCCTCCTCGACCCGGCGAACCTCCACCTCTCCCCACAGGTCGTAGCCGCGGGAGAGCAGCCCCGCCTCCTCGAGCCCCCCGAGCACGGTCCCGGCGACATCTTGCTCCACGCCTCCGAGAGTGCCTAGGGAAGCGGGCGGTATGTGTACCCTCCCGTCGTTAGCCGCGCGCGAGAGCCCGCGGAAGAATGCCTCGACCTCCTCGGCACCGGCGGCGCCCACGGTCACGAGGCGTTTGCGCCGGCCGAGGTCGGCGCTCCGGTACAGAACGACGCACTGGCTAGGCTCGCCGTCGCGCCCGGCGCGGCCGGCCTCTTGAATATAAGCCGGTAGGCTTCCAGGCACGCTCGCGTGGATCACGAAGCGCACGTTTGGCTTGTCCACCCCCATCCCGAAGGCGACGGTAGCGACCACCACGTCTACCTCATCGGTCATAAAGCGCTCCTGCACCCGGGAGCGCTCCGCCGATTCGAGCCCAGCGTGGTAGTAAGCGGTGTTCACCCCCGAGCCTCTGAGGCTCCCCGCCAACTCCTCGCACTCTTTACGCGAGAAGCCATAGATTATCCCCGGCGGCGGCGAGTTTCTAATGACCTCCAAAATGCGCGGCAGCTTGTCCTTCTTGTCCCTGGCCTCCAGCACCCGGTAGGTGAGGTTTGGCCGGTTGAAGCTCGTCACGACCACTTCGGGCTCGCGCATCCGCAGACTGCGCAGGATGTCCTGCCGGACGCGGGGAGTGGCGGTCGCCGTGAGCGCGAGTACCGGCGGGCTCCCGAGGTCCCGCACGACGCGTGGCAGGAAGAGGTAGTCCGGACGGAAGTCGTGTCCCCACTCCGAGATACAGTGAGCCTCGTCGACTACAAAGAGGCCGACCCCGGCCCCCCGGAGCGTCAGTACAAACTCAAGAGAGCGAAGGCGCTCAGGAGCGACGTAGAGCATACGGATCTCCCCGGTACGCACCTTCCTCTCGACCTCCCATCGCTCCTCCGCGTCGAGGCCGGAGTGTAGGGTCGCCGCCCCCTCGACTGAGCTCTGGACCAGAGAATCCACCTGGTCTTTCATCAGCGAGATGAGCGGCGAGACGATCACCGTGAGGTCCTCCCGCATTAGCGCTGGCACCTGATAACAGAGGCTCTTCCCGCCACCGGTCGGCATCACGGCCAGAGTATCCTGCCCTTCGAGGACGGCCCGTATGACCTCTTCCTGTCCGGGCCGGAACGAGTCGAAGCCGAAGATCTCCTTAAGAACGTTGAGAGGCATGAGGTTATTCTAGCCTTCAGTCGCTGATTTGCTCGTCATCCGCCAAGCGGCAGCGGAGTTCGCTCTCCATATATACGACGTTCTGAGAGATCAGACTCGTGTGGTTTACGAGGCCCTGGCCTCCCAGGACCGGCCGCTCCCGGTTACTCGTTCGAGGGCTGGTTGAACTTCGGGATCGGCTTGAGACCCTGGATCTGGCCAGGCCTCCGGATGCGCGGCTCCTCTGAAGGCTCTTCTTCTTTGGGGGGACCTTCTTCGGCGGCGTCGAGCAAGCTGTCCAGCGTCCGCCGGATGTCGGCGCAGGACTTCCGGTAGGCGAGCCTGAAACCGGCCCCGGGCACGACGAGGGCCGGTATGACCGCGAGGAAATAGAGCCAGTCATAAACCCCGGCTATGGCTAGAGGGAGCGCGAGCGTCGCTCCCAGAATGCTGCCCAGGGAGAGATACTCGCCGCGCTGGTTCGAGACATCCGCGGTGAGCCTGGCTCCCGACCTACCATAACCTACGTCCTCTACCCTGAGCTCGACGGAGCGAGACTTCAGGAGCGAGTAGTGCCCCGAGAAGTCAAGCGCGCGGCGAACCGTGCCCAGCGTGTCGCCAGCGTCCCACAGAGAGCTCGCCTCTGTCTTGCGCCTGAGCTTGAGGCCCTGCTCTCGCCGCAACAGCGACTCCAGGTGCATCCGCGTCGGCTCGGCGGGGCTCTCTATCTCCCTTACGGTCTTTATGCGAGCCGACCCGTAGAGCTTGAGCGCCAGTGTATCAGGCTCGGCGGCTTTGTCAGTCGTGAGGTCAAAGAGCGCCCGCCGGACGTCACTCTCGAAGATGCCGACGGCAGCGGCTACCTGCACCACCACTTCGGAAGAGACGGAGTTGGCCATAGTATCAGAGCCTCTGCGACGCGCGCTGAACTCAGCGGCGCGCCTCAAGACGATCTCGACCTCGGCGGGGGTGAGTCGGTCCGCAAATTGCGATGGCTTTCTAGAAGGCTCCACTTAGGAGCGTTCCCTGTCCTGTTCGGCGGCGGAGGCGGCGAGTATTCTAGGGGTATCCTTGAGGTACGACCAGCCGGAGAGCAGCGTGAGCACGGTAGCGAGCAGCATGACCCAGTAACCCAAAGTCGAGTAGTTAAGCAGCAGTATAAAGACCGCCAGGCTCTGGGTTACCATCTTGGCCTTGCCCCAGCGGTTAGCCGCTATCACTTCGCCGCTCTCGAGAGCGACCATCCGAAGGCCCGTCACGGCGAACTCGCGTACTACCATGATCGCTGCCATCCAGGCCGGCATCGAGCCTTCAGCGACGAGCGCGAAGAAGAGCGAGACTATAATCGCCTTGTCGGCGATAGAGTCCATGAGCTTCCCGAAGGCTGTTACTTTGCCGCTCCTGCGGGCCATTATGCCGTCCAGGTAATCCGTAAAGATAGCCGCGGCGTAGAGAACGGTTGCCACGGTACGGTTGCCGGGGAACTGCACATAAAGGGCCGTCATCACCGGCACGACGGCTATGAGCCTCGCAAGGGTAAGCTGGTTTGCGTAGTTCATCGCACCCTTCTACTTTGGCTAGCCCCGCCGCTGTTGTAGCCGGCGGTCGCGTTGACCATCGGCTCCCGCCCGTTCAGGAGCGTGCGGATATTCTCGCGGTGAGCAAAGAAGACCAGCAACGACCAGAGAACAGAAGCGCTTATAACCAGGTTCTCCTGGCTCCCTCCTACGTCGAGAGCGGCGAGCGCGAGCGGCGAGACTACAGCCATAACGAGGGCCGCCAGGGAGGCGTAGCGCCACGCGGCGAGCGCCGCCGTCCAGACCATCCCGAGGATGACCACGACTATAGCGTAGACGGCGAGCAGAACGCCGAGCAGAGGCGCGATCGAGTTTGATCCCTGGAAGCGGGTAAAGACGGGAAAGTTGTGTCCGATGAGCGCCGCCGAACCCCCGCTTACGGCCCCGGCGGTACCCAGCATCAGATAGCCTGTCAGCGCCGGCACAAACCCCTTGGCGAGCTCCAAGGCGAAGGCCAGGCCGGCAAACCCACGGTCCGAGACAGAGCGACGGTAGAGGTCAAGGGGGGCAACGTTGGCGGAGGAGCTTGCGGGACCCTTGGTGAGGCTTCGCCGGGCGGCATAGAGGCCGAACGGGATAGAGCCTATAACGTAGCTGGCGGCAGCCAGAAGAGCATACCTTTCGATCACGCGTGAAGAGCCCTACCCTTCCACCGGGAATCGCCTTCAGGTCCCGGCTAACCTAGCACCTTTCAGGGGTCGTCTCAAGGGGTAATGAAGCCCCTGTTTACTCGTCGGAGCTGCCGCGTACCTGGGTAACGGCGGGACGCAACAAGGTGCCGAGGATCCAGTCGGCCGCCTGCTGCGCCTTGCTTTGCGGACTGTTGAGCCGCGTGAGGTAAGTCAGGCGCCAGAAGATCGCAGCCAGACGTCCGCTGAAACGTACCCCCATCACCTCGTTGACCGCGAAGTCGCTCCCGAGCTCGACAAGTTGGCCCATCGGCCGGTACTCGAACTCCTCGAGGTCTTCCTCTCTACCGTCGATGGTGGCGAGGACATTCTTGGCGACAGTCTTCCCCTCCTGGACGGCGGCCTGGGCGGTCGGCGGGACGCCTCGCCCGTTCTCCTCGTTGCTATTCGGGATGGCGGCACAGTCACCGATGGCCCAGATACCCGGACGATCCTGCACGCGCAGGTAGGAGTCTACCTTTATGCCGTTGCGCTCGTCGATCGGTAGGTCGAGGTCGCTGATGGCGGCGTTCGGGCGGTTGCCGGCGGTCCAGATCACGTTCTCGGCCGCTATCTCCTCGCCGCCCTTGAGCCTGACGCAGCTAGAGGTGATCTCCTCGGCCAGAGTGTTGGTCTTTACCTCGATGCGCTGGTTGACGAGCCGCGTACGCGCCGCTCGCCTCAAAACGGGATCCAGCTCGGGCAGGATGTTATCCAGTCCCTCGATCAAGAAGATCCTGACGCGGTGCGGGTCTATGTTGGGGTAGTCGGGGGCCAGAGCTTCGTGGACGAGAGTATGCAGCTCCGAGGCGACCTCGACCCCCGTGGCCCCGCCGCCGATAACCACAAAGGTTAGCTTCGACTCAGGGATCTCCCCTCTCATCAGGGAGACCTCCTCGAAGCGCTCGATCATCCGGTTGCGGATGCGCTCGGCGTCCTCGATGCCCCTCATGTGCAGGGCGTGCTCCTCGACGCCCGGGATACCGAAGAAGTTGGGCTGACCGCCGAGCGAGATGATGAGGTGGTCGTAAGGGAATTCGAGCCCTCCGTCGACGGTAACCCTCTTGTTCTCGTGGTCAACCCCTGTGAGCTTCGCCCGCCTAAAGCTGGCCCCGGCGGTGATGAGCGCGCGCCTCAAGGGCTGGGCGACGTTGCGCGTCTCTATATCACTGCTGACTATCCCCGCGACCATCGGCCAGAAGGTGAAGAAGTTGTCCTTGGCGACGACGAGCACGCCGACATCCTCGCGGTCCTTTATAAACTCGGTAAGCTCTTTCGCCGCCGTAAAGCCGCCAAACCCGCCGCCTACGACGAGCACCTTGTTCTCAAACTCCTCGTACCCGGGTTTCTCCCAGGCAGCGTACCGCGGCTGTGGGTTGAGCGCTCGCTTTAACGCCCCTAGTAGAACTACGGTCCCGCCAAGAGCGAGACTACCCTTTAGCAACCGGCCCATGATGACCTCCCAACGATTGGCTTTCCCCTGATACAGCCGCAACGCACATACATTACGTATCTTACCTAATAAAAGGGCCGAACGACGTTCATGCCGGGTAGACCACTACACGCACGGTCCTGCTTCTCGGCCCGTCGAACTCCGCCAGGAACACGCCCTGCCAGCGCCCGAGGTCGGGCTCCCCGGCGCGAACCAATACCTGCTGCGATTGTCCGAAGAGGCTGGTCAAGAGGTGCGAGTCGCTGTTGCCCTCCGCGTGCTCGAAGGTCACATCGAGCGACCCTACCAGAGACCGGCACGCCGCCGCGAGGTCCCGCGCAACGTTCTGGTCATAGTCCTCGTTGATCGTCACGGCAGCCGTAGTATGGGTCGAGGAGACGAGGCAGATGCCCTCCTCCACCCCGGATTCTCGAACGGCCTTCTTCACCTCCCCGGTGATGGAGACGAACTCGTAGCGCTCGTTGGTCCGTACGCTTATATCGCTCGTCTTCACGCGGCTCCTCTACGTCTACGGCTCCATCCCTTCCGGAAGCAAACCCTCTGCGTTCCGGAGAAACATACGTTCTCCCTAACGGCCGAAGAAGAGCTTGGCCGCAGGGCTCATCATCTCCGGGCTCCACATCGGCTCGAAGGAGAGCTGCGCGTTGACGGTCTCGACACCCTCGATGGAGAGGGCCTCGGTCTCGACCTGCTCCTGGATCATATCCCCAACCGGACACATCGGGCTCGTCAAACTGAACGTTACGTCTACGTGACGCCCCTCGTCGTGCACGCCGACATCATAGATGAGCCCCAGCTCGACAAGGTCCATACCGATCTCAGGGTCGATGACGTTTCTAAGCTGGTCCCTAACCCGCTCCTCTGTAAGCACTCTCTTCACCTCTCATTATACGAGTTGATCCTTACGTCCCAATTGTAAAGCCACCCCTGCGCTTTTACACTTCGTCCCCCGCGACAACGAGGTTAAGCAAAACGTCAACGGTGTTAAGATCTTGTGGCATCTGTTCCACTTATCCACCGCTTGCCGCCTCGTATCCACAACATCTTGTGGATAACTGCTCTTAACATACGCTATTTCCCGGTTTGGCAATAAAACCCTGCCCGATCAAGACAACGGTCGGCGGAGTCGCGAATGGGCTCTATCCTCGAACCTCCGGCAGTCTCCGTCCGTCAAGAGTACACGCAAGCGGATCGCCTCTCACCGGCATCCTCTCCCCGCGCCGGGGCCCGGACGCCAGAGGGAGCGAAGACAGTAGCTCAAGACTAAGAAGAGGCCGCCGAAGCCGAGGAAGAGAGGTACTCGCCAGGCGGCATCAACCTCCGCCAGATCCACGAGGAAGAGCTTACCGACGACGAGTAGCAGCGTAGCCAGCGCGCCCCGGAAGAGCCAGGCGCGCCCGAACCGAAGACCAGCGACGAGAAGTACTGCGCCGTAGAGTCCCCAGGCGACGGTAACCAGCCCGTCGCCTCCTGGAAGCTCTGAGAGCTCGCGCCACAACCAGGCCAGGACCGCCGCGTGCGTCAGCGTCCGGTAGAGCCAGGTCGCGGAACGCGACGTTACCTGCTGCGAAGCGGCGAGCGAGAAGGCGATAACCGCAAGGTCGACGAGGGAGGATACGTCGAAGAGCGCCGGACGAGCCGCGTAAGGAGAGCCCAGAGGACCAAAGACGAGACGGGAGGCGAGCCAGAGCCACACGACGCAGAACAGCAGGTGCGCCCCGGCGGAGACGACCGGATCGTAGTATCTCCGCGCCAGGTAATGAAGGATGGCGGCCTCGGCGGCCAGAGTGAGCAACAGCGCGTCGCCGTCGAGAAAGAACACGAGGGTGAGCGTCAGGAACAGCAACCCGACGAGGGCGTGAGTGCGAGAGAGACCGATGACGCCGAAGCGCCACAGCGCCAGCGCGGCGAGAGCGTAGAGGATAGCGGCGGGGAGCGTAATCCATGCGAGACCCGCGTTCGAGAGCTCCCAAATCGTGCCGGTGAACCCAAGCGTGATAACAGACGCGGAGACGGTGTACAGGTGCGCCAGGCTGCTGCTTGAGCCGCGTAAGACCTCCCGGGCCACCGGCGCGATCCAGAAGAGCAGCCACGCGAAGGTTACGCCGAGCTGCAAGGCGGCACGTTCGTCCGGGGAGAGAGCCGTCGTCAAAAGCAGACGATCCAGATAACCAACCAGAAAGACCAGCCAGCCGCCGGCGGAGGAGACGATCAGGAGCGAGGCCCAACCCTTGTAGAGATGCACAGCCGCCATACCCGCGAGGATGAGACAGGTATAGAGGACGAGACCGCCCAGAGACCCGGAGCCGTCGTAGAGGAGAAACGGCGTGCCCAGCCCTCCTAGAGTGCCGATGATCGTGAGTGAAGCAGCGTCTTGGCGCAGAGAAAGGGAGCAGGCTAGTAGCGTCACCGCAACCATGAAGGCGAAGGCGAGAGAGTACGGCGCGAGCCCGTAGAGTTGAAAGGCAGCGAAGCCGGTGATGTAGAGCGCCCCTATCCCGCCGCCAAGGAGGACCTGGGCGGAGGCCCGGCGGTCTTCGTAGACGCGGAGCCCCAGGGCGAGCAGGGTCCCGCCCACAGCGAAGCCGAACCCGACGCGCAAAGCAGGGGTTATCCAGCCGCGCTCAACGGAGAGCAAGAACAAGAATGCTACCCCGAAGAGCAACAGCCCGACCCCGATCTTGTTTAGCCACCACTCTCCACGCCTTAAGTCCTGAACGTCAAAGGACATACTAAGGCTCCAACCTTTACCGTAACGCTCGCGAGCGGTTTTCCAGAACCCCGGTCTCGCGGCGGTGGCGGTTTCGAGAAGGGCTGTAGGCATAGCGCGCGTGTTCGTCACCCTCCGAGGCTCCGCGGCAGGAACGCCGTCCTTGTTGCGTGTCGTTCGCCGGAGGCCGGTGCGCAGTTCCTCGACCTCCCTCTCCAGTCGCTCGACGCGTTCGGCTAAAGCTCTACTGCTATGCTCGTCCATCTTCGCCGCCTCTCAATCGGAGCGGTACTACACAAGGCAGTCTACGATCCGGCTCCAGAGACGGCGTCCCTCGTCAGGGGCCATCTTTGCGTCCTCGTCTGGTGCTTAAGGAACTAGTTCAGCGGATAAGGGCGAGGGCAACCAGGAACATGGCGGCGGCGAGGACGGCGGCGATGAAGTATGCCCCGTCGAGCCCGAAGGGAATAGCGGCGGCGGACATGAACAGGGGACCCAGAGTCTGGCCTATGCGGAGGATGGTGCTGTTCAGGGCCATAAAGGCGCCCCGGTTCTCTTTCGGAGCAGCCTCGTTGAGGAGCGAGAAGGAGTTCGGGAGGTTGAGGCTCTGGGCAACGCCGAAGATCACGGTCGAGGCAAGCAGACTCCAGACGACCGGAACGAGCGGCACCAGTACAAGGGCGATGGCGTAGAGCACGAAAGACAAACGAATGAGGGACTTCTCGGAGAAGCGTTCCGTCAGACGGCCGATCTGGGTGGAGGTGAAGGCCGTGGTGAGCGAAGCGCTGGCGACGATTATGCCGATCATGAGCGGTCCTGACCCGAACCTCTCAAACATCACCGTGGGGAGGTAGGTGATGAGCGCCCCGAAGAGGATGATAAAGGTGACTAGGTTGCCGACAAAGATTCCCGCCACCTGCCTGTCCTTTACGTGCTCCCAAATATTACCGACGTACTCCTTGATGCTCTGCTCGTTGTGCGGCTCCGGGTTGTAGAGCGAGAAGAGGACCAGAAAGCCTATCGGTATCGCCAGGACGGGGAGCGCGAACGGGTAATACCAGCCAAAGGTCGCGAGGGCGCCCCCGACAGCAGGGTAACTCGCGGTACCGACGCTCAGAACGCTCGAGTTGTAGCCCAGAGCCGCCGTGCGGTCCTGTCCCGAGAAGAGGTCTCCTATGAGCGTCACGTTCATCGCCCCCAGAGCCGCCGCCCCCACTCCCTGGATGGCGCGCAGCCCAAGCAATAGCTCGAAGCTCGGGGCCAGGGCGCAGGCGCCCCCCGCGATGCCAAAGAGAAATAGCGAGGGTATGAGTATCGTGCGCCGCCCGAACCGGTCGGAGAGCGCCCCTGCGACAGAGGTAAGCAAGACCCCCGGAAGCGTGAACACGGTAATGAGCAGCCCGACCTGCCCCGCCGAGACGCCGAACTCCTGTCGGACCTCCGGAAAGGCCGGGGAGATGCTGGAGGAGCCGAGCACCGCCATGAGGGTGACGAACCAGATGACGTGCAGGTTGTGGTCTTTGTAGACCGGCTCGTCGCGCCCGCCGCTCTCTTGCTCGATGCTCACCCGGCAGGGTATATCATCCGCCGGGCTGCGGCGCAGGGGTATTATTGCTCCTCGGCGTGGTCCTCAGGCTTCCAGCCCATCCGGGAGAGGAGCCCGGCGGTTATCGCGGCGGTAGCGCCCCAGATCTCGTGCCCGCCGACCGCGAAGAGAGGCACCTCGTGCGGACGGCCGTCGCGCTCCCATACGACGTTCCTCAACGACCCGGGGGACATCAGCTCCTCAATAGAGATGCTGAAGATCGCCTCCACCTCCTCCGGGGCGAGAACGAGATCCGCGCCGTCGCGTAGAAGCCCGACGAACGGGCTCACCAGGAAGTTTGACGGCGGTATGTACAGCTCTTCCAGCTTTCCCAGAACCTCGACCAGCTCGGGGCTCAGGTTTATCTCTTCCTCCGCTTCTCTGAGCGCTGTCGCGAGAGGAGAGTCGTCCTCGGGGTCGATGCCCCCGCCGGGGAAGGAGACCTGGCCGGCGTGGTCCGGCAGCTCGTCTGTCCTGAGCGTGTAGAGGATACGCGCCCCCGAGTCCGCCGGCATCACCGGCACGAGCACCGCCGCCCTCCGAGCCTCCTCTCTCGATTCGGGGGCCCGCGGCCTCCGCTGTCCTGTTGTCAGATCCAGGGGCGAGAAGCTCTCGTAGAGGATGTCCCAGCCCGCGAGCGGCCCGGACAACGCCTCCTTTAGACGTCTGACGAGGTCTTCGTCTCGTTTCATCCCGTCCCTTTGGAGAAGCCTGTTAGCCAGCCTCCGGCTGGTCTCCATCCGTGCGGTTGCCGAGCTCCCTATCCAGGAGAAAGAGCGCCTCGCTTCCTCCGCCGATCATCCTGAGCGTCTCGAGGACGTCTCCGGTGTTCTTCTCCTCCTCGACTTGCTCCGTAACGAACCACTGCAAAAAGGTCTGGCTCGCGTAGTCGTTCTCCCCGGCGGCGAGGCTGTAGAGCGAGTTGATCTGGGCCGTCACCCTCCGCTCGTGCGCCAGCGCCTCCTCGAAGACCTCCAGAGGCGACCCGAACTCGACGGCTGGCCCGTCCATCGGCCCGAGCACGACGTTGCCGCCCCGGTCCAGAACGAAGTCATAGAACTTCAGCGCGTGCTCCATCTCCTCCTGAGACTGGACCCGCATCCAACGCGAGAAGCCCGGCAGGTTAGCCGACTCGAAGTACGCCGCCATCGAGAGGTACTGGAAGGAGGCGTGGAACTCGTTCATGATCTGCTCGTTCATCGCGTCCTGAACCGTCCTGCTCAACATGACTGTCCTCCCTTTGTTTAGAGTTCTGTTCCTGGATCCACTATAGCGCCTCGCGCCCCGCTACACCGGACGCGCGTATTCAACGACCGGGAGCCGGGTCCTTCCCGACGACTGACGCTTCGGTCGCCGAGGAACGTTCGCCCTCACAGCCGGCTGCGTGGGCGAACGTTTGCTCCCGCCGAGCCTGGTCAGACGGTAGAGTCGAGCAGTTCGCCGAGGTGACGGTCTACCTGCTCCATATACTCCGGTTCCAGACCATACAGGCCGAGGTGACCGCTGACGCTCTCGACGACGCGAAGCTCGCTGTTGGGGACCATCTCCTGCTCCGCCTTGCAGTCGCGTACCGGGAAGAACATATCCTCGTTTATGGGCATGACAAACGTCTTGGCCGTTATGCGCCCGAGGGCCGCTTCAAGCTCCCGCCGGTGTGCCGGCTCACGTCGCCCCGCTGCCACTTCCACGCCATGCGCAGCAGGTCGTTCGGGTCCATCGGAGAGAAGTACGCCTCTATGAAGCCGATCTGAAAATCCTCCAGCGAGGTGAAACCCAGGGTGCGCCAGTGCTCCCGCTTGAAAAACTCCGTCGAAAAGCCCATGACCGCCCAGATCTTCGCGTGCCTGGCGAGTCCATGGCAGAGGAGATTCTGGTGCGTCAAGCGAAGGCTCGTGCTGACCGGACCGGAGAACCACGCTATGAAGCACTAAAGGCCATCTTGAAAACCGAGGCTGGACAACAGCTTGAGGGGCTACGAGACGGGCTGTACCGCGACGAGCAGGCGCAACAGTGGCAGGATGAGCTTGCGTGGAAGCGGGCTAAGAAGCGCATAAAAGCTAGGCAAGAAGAGGAGCATTTGCAGGATTAGCGCAG
>CADCVD010000005.1 GCA_902806055.1 uncultured Rubrobacteraceae bacterium | reverse complement strand
TCGTAGGAGGAAAGAGAGAACATGCGTCGCGTACAGATCTTCGACACCACCCTTAGAGACGGCGAGCAGTCGCCGGGGATCTCGCTCTCCGTCGAGGAGAAGGTCGAGATAGCCCACCAGCTCGCCCGCCTGAAGGTAGACGTAATAGAGGCTGGGTTCCCGATCACCTCGGAGGGCGACTTCGAGTCGGTCTCCCGCATCGCAACCGAGGTGAAGGGGCCGACCATCGCCGGTCTCGCCCGAATTCAACAGGCGGATATCGAGCGGGCCTGGGAAGCGGTGCAGTGGAGCGCCAAACCGCGCATTCACACGTTCGTCGGGACATCCGACCTTCATATAGAGCACCAGATGCGCTCGAACCAGAAGGACATTATCGCGGGTGCTGAAGAGGCCGTGAGGCTCGCCAAGAGCCTGTGCCCCGAGGTCGAGTTCTCGCCGATGGACGCGACGAGAACGGAGATCGGGTACCTCGCCGAGGTTGTCGCCGCGGCGGTCGAGGCAGGCGCGGACGTCATCAACATCGCCGACACGGTCGGCTACACGACCCCGGTCGAGTTCTCGGTCTTTCTTCAGGAGCTTCAGGAGCGGGTGCCGGGGCTGCGGGACAGGGTACTCTCGGTTCACTGTCACGACGATCTAGGGCTCGCGGTGGCGAACTCGCTCGCGGGGGTGCAGGTCGGAGCCGGGCAGATCGAGGTTGCCATAAACGGCATCGGCGAGCGGGCCGGGAACGCCTCGTTGGAAGAGATCGTGATGGCGCTCGTGACGCGCGGGGACCACTACGGGGTCGAGGTCGGGGTGGATACTAGACAGCTCGCCAATTCCTCGCGCCTCGTCTCGAACATGACCGGCTACGAGGTGCCGCCGAACAAGGCGGTCGTCGGGCGTAACGCGTTCTTGCACGAGTCGGGGATACACCAGGACGGCGTCTTGAAGGACCGGCGGACGTTCGAGATTATGACCCCGAAGGAAATCGGGCTCGAGGGCACGAACATCTTCCTCGGCAAACACTCGGGACGCCACGCATTGAAAGACGCCCTCGAGGAGCTCGGGTACACGCTCGAAGGCGAGGTACTAAAGAGAGCGTTCACTCGCTTCAAGGAGATCGCGGACCACAAGAAGACGGTCACGGCGGCTGATCTCGAGGCGATCGCGGCAGACGAGGTCGGTTCGTTCGAGGGCAAGTTCGTGCTCGAATCTTTCCGGGTGGTGGCGGCGACGGGCCGCCAGAGCCGGGCGGCGGTGACGATCTCGCACGCCGATCACGGCACGTTCGAGGCGGAGGCCGAGGGCGAGGGCCCGGTGGACGCGGTCTTCCGCGCGATAGACGCCGCCACGAACATCAGGGGCCGCCTGACCGACTTCCGCATAGACGCCGTTACGGGCGGCAAGGATGCCCTGGGCGAGGTCCGGGTCTCGGTCGAGTTCGAAGGTAACGAGTACGGCGGTCGAGGTTTGAGCCAGGACGTCGTCGAGGCTGCGGCGAGGTCCTACGTGCGGGCGGTCAACGTGTACACGGCGGGTAAACTCGGGGCCAAACGGGTCTCGACGCCGGCAGCGCCGTAGGGACATACCGCGTGCGGAGCCCCGCCAACCTGCCGGAATACGAACACCTCCCCGGTCTCGTCCCAGTCCTCCACACGCCGGAGATAGAGGAGCAGGCGTTAGAGGCGTGGGTACACTTGGAGAGAGGCGCAGCGATGCTCGCCGAGATGCTCGACGTAGAGCCGCCAGAGCTGGAGGCGTTTTTGGTAACCGAGGAGGACTGGGACAAGGCGCCGCGCGAGGGCGAACACGCCTATCCTCCCGGGTTACCGTACTTCACACGCTCCGTCTCTCCGCCGGCGCTGGTGCTGCCGGTCGCCCTCTCCTCCGTCTTCCGTCCCCGCACGGAGGTCACGTACCCGCTGGTCGTCTGGCACGAGTTGACTCACGCCTTCCTGCTGCGGGGAGAGGTCGTTCGTACCCCGGCCTGGCTCGGGGAGTTCGTCCCCCAGGCTGCGGCAGCGGCGGTCGCGCGCAGAACGCGCCTACCGCTAGAGGAGCACCTGAGCATGATAGACCGCGATCCGGGGTTTACGGTGCGCAGCTCTAGCGGACCCGCGGACGCGGAGACACAGATGGCGTTCCAGAACCTCTTGCTGGTGCTCGGGGCGGGAGCGGTCGAGGAGTTCGGAGAGGAACCTCTGGAGAGACTCGTCCGGACTCTGTGGAGGGAGACTGAGGTCGTGGATGAGGAGCGAGCCGTGGAGTTGCTCGCAGGCGCCCTAGGGCCGGGCGGACGGGAGTGGCTGCTTTCGCGGCCCGAGTTTCAGGAGGTTTAGGTGCGCGATTCGTTTGATATTTTGCTGCTGCCGGGGGATGGGATCGGGCCGGAGGTCGTCGGGGCCGCCCGGACGGTGATGGACGTCGCGACGAAGCACCTCGGGGTTACGCTCACCTACGAGGAGCGCAGGATCGGGGGCACGGCGATCCGGGAAGAGGGAACGCCGGTCTCTGACGAGACGTTGGAGAGGGCCAAGGCCTCCGACGCCGTCCTGCTCGGGGCGGTGGGTCACCCGGACTTCGACCGGGAGCCGGTCCGGCCAGAGGCAGGACTCCTGAAGCTCAGGAAGTCGCTAGGGGCGTTCGCGAACCTGAGGCCGGTAGCGGCGATACCGGCCCTGATCCCGGCCTCCACGCTAAAGCCCGAGGTCCTCGAAGGCGTAGATATCCTCATAGTCCGTGAGCTTACGGGCGGGGCGTACTTCGGGGAGAAAGTGGAGGGAGAGGACAGGGCGAGTGACCTCTCTGTATACACCCGTGAGGAGGTCGAGCGGGTGGCGAGGGTCGCGTTCGAGGCGGCGGAAGGCCGGAACGGGCGCGTGACCTCGGTAGATAAGGCGAACGTAATGGCGACGAGCCGGTTGTGGAGGAGCGTCGTCGAGGACGTGGCGGGCGAGTATCCGGGGGTCGCGCTCGACCACGTGCTCGTGGACGCGGCGGCGATGTTGCTGATCAGAGACCCGAGGCGCTTCGACGTGATGCTCACCGAGAACCTCTTCGGAGACATCCTCTCCGACGAGGCGGCGATGCTCCCGGGCTCGATGGGCATGCTCCCGTCAGCCTCCCTTGGCGTACCGGGCACCCCCGGCATCTTCGAGCCGGTACACGGCTCGGCGCCGGACATCGCGGGACAGGGAACGGCGAATCCCTACGCGACGATCCTCTCGACGGCGATGATGTTCCGTCACTCTCTCGGTCGCCCGGATGTCGCGGAGGCCATTGAACGGGGGATCTCGGTCGCCCTCGAGTCGGGTTTCAGGACGCCGGACCTCGGAGGAAGCAACAGCACGGAAGAAGTTACGCGGGCCGTGAGCAAGTGGGCGGCGGCCGGAGAAGGAGTGACATGAGCATCAAACTTTTCGATACGACTCTGCGCGACGGGACTCAACGCGAGGGCGTAAGCCTCACGACGGAGGATAAGATCCGGATAGCCCGCGAGCTGGACGGCCTCGGGCTGGACTATATAGAAGCAGGCTTCCCAGCCTCGAACCCCAAAGACACCGAGTTCTTTGAGAGCTTCGACGCGGCGGAGCTCTCGAACGCGAGGCTGGTAGCCTTTACGCGCGCGAGACGTCCCGGCGGACGTGCCGAGGACGACCCGGCCGTTACGCTCCTCCCCCGCCTCTCCGCCCCCGTGGCGTGCATCGTCGCGAAGAGCTGGAAGATGCACGTCGAGAAGGTCCTGCGAACTACCCCGGAAGAGAACATCGAGTCGGTGAGGGACACGGTCGCATACCTGGTAGCTGCGGGCAAGGAGGTTCTCTTCGACGCCGAACACTACTTCGACGGCTTCCGGGACGACCCGGAGCACGCGCTGGCGGTGTTGCGTGCGGCGGAGGAGGCGGGCGCTACGACGCTGGTCCTCTGCGACACGAACGGCGGGACGCTCCCGACGGAGCTGAAGGCTATCGTGGGGCGCACCGTGCGCGAGTTCCCGGAGGTGGAGATCGGGATACACACACACAACGACGCTGGGTGCGGGGTCGCGAACGCGCTCGCGGCGGTCGAAGCCGGCGCGACGCACGTTCAGGGGACGATCAACGGCGTGGGCGAGCGGTGCGGCAACTGCGACCTCGTGACCACCATCGCCAACCTGCAGCTCAAGATGGGCCTCAAGGCAATGGAAGACAAGCGCCTGAAGCGTCTCACCGAGGTCTCCAACTACGTCTCGGAGATGATGAACCTGACGCCCGACACGCACCGCCCCTACGTGGGCCGTAGCGCCTTCTCGCACAAGGGCGGGCTGCACGTGGACGGCATCTCGAAGGACCCGGCGACCTACGAGCACGTGCCGCCGGAGGCTGTGGGCAACGTGCGTCGCACGCCGGTCGGGGAACTCTCGGGGAAGAACTCCATCCGGGCGAAGGCCGAAGAGATGGGCCTGGACGCGGGGGACGTCACGGGGGTACTCTCGGCGATAAAACAGCGGGAGTACGAGGGCTACCACTACGAGGCGGCAGACGCCTCGCTCGCGCTCCTGATAGGACGGACGACCGGCGAGGCCCGTCCGCTCTTCGAGCTGGAGACGTTCAGAATAATCTCCGAGAAGCGCGCCGACGGCGAGACGACGACCGAGGCGACGATCAAGCTGCTCGTAAAAGAGCAGCGCGTGATCTCCACAGCCGAGGGGAACGGGCCCGTGAACGCCCTGGACAAGGCGTTGCGACAGGCTATAGGTCCCCACTACCCGGAGTTAAAGGAGATCCACCTCTCCAACTACAAGGTGCGTATACTCGACGAGCACCGCGCCACCGCCGCCACGACCCGCGTCCTCATAGACTCGACCGACAGCAAGCGCGTCTGGGGCGCCGTGGGCGTGGGCGAGAACATTATCGAGGCCTCCTGGCAGGCACTCGTCGACGGCCTGGAGTACGGCGTGAACGCCGCAGCCAAGACCTTGAGGTAAGGCCGCTCGACCAGACGCAGAGATTCTGAATCGTAACTCCTGGGAGTCACGGCGTACTTCGTGAGAACGTACCTCGGGCGAGGCGCGTAGTCTCCAATAGAGGCTTCTCCCCGGTCCCCTCCCGCGAGAACCTGCACGTCCACCGAGTCAGCGCCGGCGGTGGTCAACCCGATCTCTTCGGCGGCTCGCTGGGAGAGGTCGAGGTTACGTCCCCCGACGTACGGTCCCCTGTCCGTAACCTCTACTACGGTCTTTCGTCCCCCGTACGTCACCAGCAACTCCGTGCCGAACGGCAGGCTGCGATGCGCCGCCGTGCGCTCGCCCGGCCTGTAAACGTCCCCGTTTGCCGTAGGGGCACCCTCGAAACCGGGGCCATACCAGCTGCTCACAATAGGCTCGGCCTCCGCCTCTTGGGCCGGCAACGACGCCAACAAGGCCACCGCCCCCGCACCCAACATTGTCTTCAAACCCGCTCTCATACGCCTCCAGGTCGTTCTCAAGACAGGCCCAGAGGCTAACACGGTATCAAGATGTGTCAAATTATAGCAAAATGTTCCTAATAATCACTAGAGAGATCAAGAGTCTTTTTGCGCGGGCTCTTCGCCGCGCATAAGGGCTTCGAGGCGGGCCACCTGCCCGCGGGTGCCGAGGACGATCAGGATATCGCCCGGGTAAATTCTGTCCTGGGCCGAGGGAGTGGTATCAAAGGTGCCTTTCGAAGTTCGGATAGCGAGGACCATAGCCCCGGTCTTCTCTCCTATCTGGAGCTCGCCGATAGAGTGGTCGGCCAGGGGCGACTCCTCGGGTACGCCAAACTCTTCCAGCCGGAACTCGATGCCCTGCTCGCCTCGGGTAACGATGTCCAGGAAGTCCACGATCAGGGGCTGGGTGGCGAGTGAGGCGAGCCTGCGCCCGCCGACGGAGTAGGGCGAGAGGGTGCGGTTCGCGCCGGCTATCTGCAGTTTAGAGGCTGACTCGTCGGAGGAGGCCCGGGCAACGATGTGGAGGTCGGGGTTGATCTTACGCGCCGAGAGCACGACGAAGACGTTGTCGGCGTCGGAGTTAACGGCGGCGATGAGGCCGCGAGCGCGTCGAATGCCCGCCTCTTCGAGGGTAGCATCTTCGGAGGCCCCGCCGAGAAGCGCGGGGTAGCCTTTCTCTATGCACTCCTCCACCTTCTGGGGATCCTGATCGACGATCACAAAGGGGACGCCGTCTGCGGCGAACTCCTGGGCCACTTGGCGGCCCACGCGGCCGAAGCCGCCGAGGATGTAGTGGTCGCTTAACTTGTCGATTTTGTTCCTCATCCTCTTCCTCTCAAAGTAACCTTTGACCGCCCCCTCTACCGCGATCTCCACGGCTGAGACCGCCGCGTAGAACAAGGTACCAACCCCTGTTATCAGGAGGGCCATGGTCCAGAGCTGTCCGCTCGTATCAAGGTCCCGGACCTCCTTGTAACCGACGGTGGTCAGGGTGATCACGGTCATGTACAGGGCCTCCATAAAGGTCCACCCCTCGAGGAACATGTACCCGAGCACCCCTATAGCGGCTATAACGCCCAGCGCCAAAAGCGCGTTTAAAACCCTTTGCAGCGTCTCGCGTGCCTCGTGCGTCTCCGGAAGCCCGAGCCGTCTGTTAGGGTTGACACCTCTATCTTCGGCCATGCAGAGGATTATAACGGGCGGCTTTGGTAGTAACTTCAGATAACATGCTTAACTACAGGGCGCTATTTGCCGGCGAGTATCCGGATAAGGACGAGGATGCCAAAACCAGGCACAGGGCAACACGGCCACGATGTAGAAGGCAAAGACAAACCCGCGCCTGCGGTTAGAGCTCCGAGCAGCGGCTTCTGCTCAGGAGTTAGTATCCAGGCAGCCAACATCCGCTTGTTTCATGAAGCACGGCAAGAAAAAAGATCCGCAAGACGGTTGGTCCGCTCTCGGGCTGCTCTAGACATCTTCTGAAAAACCTGCGCAGAGGGGCCACTGAGCAACAGGCTCGTAGCCAGATACAGCTTCGAGATTATCCAGGTTTGCCATGTGCTAGAGCCAGGAAGGCGGCGCGCTGGTCGGCATTGCCGAGCACACCGAGCGTATCGTCGGGGGCGAGTACGAAGTCCGGGCCGGGGTTGGCGACCACGTCCTTATCATGCGCGACGGCGACGATAGAGGCTCCGGTCTTGGTCCTTACCTTCAAGTCCCCGATCTTCTGCCCGGCCATAGGGCTGTTTTCGGGGACGGTGATCCAGTCGGTCTCGATCATCTCCGAGGCGCGGCGTAGCCGAGAGAGAAGCTCACCGTTGGTGCTCGCGCGCCTGATCGGAGCGTACAGCTCACGGCGTATGCTATCGCTGAAGCGCTGGATCTCTCCCGCGCCGATGCCGAGGTGTATGAGCGCCTGCCTCCCTAGCTCGATACCGGCCTCGAACTCCGGCTGCACCGCCTCGTACACGCCGAGGCGCACCAGGGCTTCGAGTTGCTCGGTGCTCGTCGATCGAGCGACGATACGGACGTCGGGGTTGAGGCCACGTATACGCTCCACCACAAGCCTCGCCCCGATAGCGTCCGGCACGGTGAGGATGACCAGGCGCGCATCCCGCACCCCGGCCGCCTCCAACACCGGCTCCGCGGTCGCGTCCCCATAGACGATCACGCTCTTCTCTTCTCGGGCACCATCGATGCGATCGGAGTCCATGTCCACGACGACGAACGCCTGTTCAAGCCGCCGGAGCATCCGCGCAACGAAGCTCCCCACCCGCCCGTAACCTACGATTATTACGTGGTCTTTGAGCCCCGTCTCGGGCAGGTCAACGGTGTTGAGAGGTTCCGCAGGGAATTTCTCTCGCCACCAGCCGTAGAGGACGGGAACGGCGCGGGTGACGAACGGGGTGAGCGACATCGTAACTACCGCGGTCGTCAGCGTAACCGAGTACATCCGGGCGGAGATCGCCCCGACGTCTATGCCCACGCGGGCGAGGACGAACGAGAACTCACCGACCTGGAAAAGCCCGAGCCCTACGGCGAACGGAGCTATGTTCCCGTAGCCAAAGGCCCGGGTCAGACCCGCGAAGACCAACCCCTTCCCGAGTACCACGAGCAAGACGACCGTCACCACTATCCATGCCTCATCCACGAGGAATGCCGGATCTATAAGCATCCCGACCGAGACGAAGAAGAGCATGGCGAATACATCTCTCAACGGCCCGATATCCGCGAGGGCCTGATGACTGTACTCCGACTGACTCAGGACCATACCCGCTACGAACGCCCCAAAGGCGAAAGAGAGGCCGAAGAGGTAGGTTCCGTACCCCACCCCCAGACCCACGGCGACGACCGAGATCAAGAACAGCTCGCGGGAGTTCCAGCTCGCGATGCGGGCCATCAGCCAGGGAAAGATTCGCGTTCCGAAGAGAGCCATGCCCGCGACGAAGACAGCCGCCTCCAGGGCCGCGACGCCCAACTCCGAAAGCCCCTGCCCTACGTTCTCAAGCTCGGGCAGAAGAATCAGTAGCGGCACGACGACGATGTCCTGCACGATCAGCATCCCGATGATAACCCGACCCGACAGGGTGCCCAACACGCCTTGCTCGCTCAGCGTCTTGAGCACGACCGCCGTGCTTGAGAGAGAGATGATGGCGCCGAACCACACGGACTCCAACGGACCGAGGCCGAGAAGGATTCCGATCCCGTAGCCCAGCGCGAGCGTGAGCAGCATCTGGATCGGCGTGCCGATTAGAGCGATACGCCGAACCGGCCTTAGCTCGCTCAGAGGGAAGTGCAGCCCGATCGCGAACAACAAGAGCGCGACCCCTATCTCCGCGAGTAACTCTATCTCGTGCACGTCACCGACCGTGGGTCCTCCGGTGTTGGGACCGACGATCACCCCGGCCAGGATGTAGCCCAGTATCAAGGGCAGCCCGAGCCGCTGGGCGACGACCCCGCCCAGGAAGGCGGCAACCAGGATGAGTGCTATGTCACCCGCTATCCCCACGCTATCCGACCTCCGGTGAGTTAGCACATCCTCGTAGAGCCAGCCCCAGAGCCGCGACCACGGCAACCCCGAGAGCTGAGATGCTGGTCACAAAAACCTCGCGCTTCGTCTCCGTCTCAACCAGGGACAGGTCAGCTCTAAGCTCGTCGTTTCTCCGCTGATTCTCGAGACCTGTGCCAGGGCTCATCTCCCCAAGCCTGAGGTCTTCAGGGTCCGAACGCAGGCTTATCCAGGCAAAACGCGGTTCCACGACCACGGCAAACCCCCTTGCGCTCTCGCCTTTCGCGGACTGCTCGGGGGCGCTGAGTAGACGCCTTTTAGTCGTGCTCTGCATACCTCGATACTACATTATCAGAACAGTCAAAAAATACTTCACCTCGCAGAGCAAGCTCTCGGCTCCTCCACTCGCAGCAACGCAGAGGAGCGCTCTGTTATGGAGCTGGAGAATAGCCTTGTTCACGAGCGGACCGAAGCGTAGCCTTAGGGTGAGCTTGATACGAGCCATCCACAGAACCTTAGAAGCTCAAGCGTCTCCTCTGGTTATCACTACGAATCGCCCTTTTGGGGCGATGCACGAAAGCCTCAGTACTATGCTCGATGTTGGTGAAAGCGGCGTTCCTGACTAGAAGTAGCGTCGCACCCAAACTCTATTCTCGGGGGTAGTTGAGTTGCAACCGGAAACTTTGCACTTTCGTCCGGCCTTGAGGGGCTGCCGCTAAAGTCTTCGCTTGTTCGTGCCGACTATGGCTTATAGAGAGTAGATAATAGACCGCACTCCTGGGGAGGCGGTCGGAAGGAGCGCTAATGAAGCAAAGACGCGATTTCTCCGTAGAGGGGATAGTGGAGGTAGGTCCCCAGGCTGACTACTTCGCGTTCCTAGACGGAGAACAGCTCGGGAGAGTGCTCTCACAGCGCTCGGGAGTAGAGACGAAACCCTACGAGTACACTAGGCTTGGACGAGCGTGCATCACCGTAGAGTGGTTAGAAGACGACGAAGCAACCGAAGAGACCTCTACCTATTAGCACCTCTTTGTGGTTCTTGTACAAACGCAAAATTCCGGCGTGGCGCCACCTCTTGGCTAGGCGTTCTATGTGCTGTTGAGCTGCAGATCCTTACCAAGGTGCATAAACATAAGCGAGAGCAATAGTGATCACGTGAGTTCGCTGAGACAGGCCGGCATAGGATGGTTCGCGGCCGCCGTAGTAACGTTTCTGGCCGCGACCGTATATGTGCTTGTGGCGATCTACACGGGATCTAATCTCGGTGACGCCAGAGATGACACGCCGCTACTGCTCCTAGGGTGCGCGGGCATAATCTCTCTCTTCGGCTGGTGGCGGGATCGCGCGAGAAGCTCAGCGCTCGCCGAAGAAGCCCGGCAAGAACAAGAGAAGCTCGAATCGGAGCTTCGAGATCGCGACAAGGCCCTCAACGAGTCCCGGGGGCAACTCGAATCCGTCCGGGAACGGGAGGCCGAGCAGCGGCGCGCCCAGGAGCATATCGAGTCAAGGCTTGAGGAGCGCGAGAAGTCTTTAAGCCGGGAACGCTACCTGCGCTCACGTTCGGAAGAGGCATACCAAGCGGAGAAAGACTGGCGGCAACAACTAAACGTCGAGCTCACGCGAATGTACCGCGAGCGCGGCTCGCTCGCTGATCCGGGCGACATCCCGTCTATGGTGCTGCGTCTGACGAAGACGCTTCTCGGTGCGGAGAAAGGGTTGCTCCTCCGGCGTCGGAACGAAGACGGAGACGGCAAGCTGGATCTCGTCGCCGCCGAGGGTTTCGAGTCTGATCCGCAGGACAGCGCGATCGTTCAGCGTTTCGCCGGAGAGGTGGTCGAACACGACCGGACGGTGCGGGAGGAGAACCCGGCCGGGAAGGCCGGGCAGAGTACGCAGACGGACGAAGAGATCGAGAACCTCGTCGCCATCCCCATCTACCTCCAGGAGGAGTTCAGCGACGTCGTAGTCTGCGCGAACAACCCCGACGGCTTTGATGACTACGATGATGAAGTGCTGGCCTCGGTGAGCGACCAGGCCGGAGCCATGCTCCAGAACGCGCAGCTTCAGGGGGAGTTACGCGCCTCTTATCTGGCAACGGTGAGCGTGTTGGCTGACGCCGTAGAGGTCAAAGACCCGCTCCTAAGAGAGCATTCAGAGGACGTTTTCAACTATGTGACGGCGGTCGCCGACCGTCTCGAGCTTTCGCAGAAGCGTAGAGAGGAGCTTCTCTTCGGTTCACTCCTGCACGACGTTGGCAAGATCGGGATCAGCGAACGCATCCTGCTCAAGCCGGCCGATCTCACCCCGGAGGAGTTCGCGGTGATCAAACTGCACCCTCATATCGGTTACCGGCTCGTGCAGCAGGTACCGGCGCTGCGTCCGATCGCTCCCGCTATCCTCTCTCATCATGAACGATACGATGGCGGCGGTTATCCTTCGGGGTTGCGCGGAGAGGAAATACCTTTGGAGGCTCGTATTATCTGCGTCGCAGAACTGCTTCAGCGCGATGGTCGAAGATCGCCCGTATCGCGAACGTATGTCACCAGAAGAGGCGTGCGAAGAGCTCGAGCGTCACGCGGGTACGCAGTTCGACCCCGAGGTAGTGCGCATCTTCGTGGAGGAGGTCCGGCGCAGGCCACCCGTCTTTGAACGGTCATGGCTCGGTACGGCCTTGAAGGATTCATTGTTGGAGGCCCAGAGCAGTGATAGAGAACCGATTCTGGGCTTTAGTACGCTTTCTATGATCGACAACCTAACGTTACTCTACAATCGCCGGTACTTTCATGAGGCTGCTCAAGCCGAGGCGCAGCGAGCAGAGACCCGGGGCCGTCCGTTCAGCGTGGTGCTCATAGAGGTTACAGGGGTTGCCAGGTTGAACTGGAAGGAAGGTTACGCGGCCGGCGACGAGGCGATCCGAGCGGCAGCACAAACAGTGCAGCAAACCGCCGCTCGCTACGGCGGCACGGCCTGCCGTCACGGAGGTAGCCGCCTCGGCGTAATCCTGCCCGCCACCGACGAGCAAACCGCCGAGTCCATAGCCGGCGAGGTCTTGGTCGAACTCCGGGACGGCCCGGTGATGGGCGTCGCTGCTTCAGCCTGGCGCCCTGGTGACGACGGCGAAGCCGTGATCGCCCGCGCCCGCTCCCGTCTCACTACCGGCTGACCGGAGGAGTTCGAGTCAGAGCGCTATTATCTCGGCCCGGACGTCTCCTTCTTCAGAGCGAAGCAAGGCGAAGGTGTGCTCCGGCTGCCGGCGTTTGTCGGTCGGGCTGCCGGGGTTGAGGAGCAAGAGACCGCTCTCATCCTCTAGAAAGGGTATGTGCGAGTGGCCGAAGACGATTACCCGAGCCTCGGGAAAACGTTTGCCCAGACGCTTGCGGCGGCCTTCCTTGCGCCCGGAGTCGTGGATCATAGCTATCCTCGCTCCGCCGAAATCGAGCTGCAACGTCTCGGGTAAGTCAAGCTCGGGCATGTCCACGTTGCCCCTGACGGCGTGCACGGGGACGTTGTAAGCGGAGAGCTCTTCGAGCACTGAAGGGCCGATCAAATCCCCCCCATGCAGGATGAGGTCGGCGCGTTCAAGGTACGCTACTAACCCTTCCGGCAGGGTCCTGGCCCGGCGCGGTATATGGGTATCGGCGAGGATGACGGCCAGCGGGCTCAACCGCCGGCCCAGAACTGCTCGGATATCTCTCGTAACATGCTTCCCCTCTTCGTGGCAGCTACCCGACGAGCAGAGAGCTTAACAAACTCCTCCTCTAGCTCCGCGCCGACGAAGGAGCGGTTCAACTCCCTGGCCGCTACCGCCGTGGTGCCGGAACCCGAGAATGGATCAAAGACGAGGTCACCTTCGCGGGTAGAGGCGAGCAGCGCCCGTCGCACGAGCCTCAGAGGTTTCTGCGTCGGGTGGTAGCCGTACAGCTTCTCGCGTCTGGGGACGGTCGGGATGCGCCAGACAGACGAGACCTGGCCTGTAGGGTCGGGGCTGTTTATGAGCTCGTAGTTGAAGGTGTGCCGGGAAGAGCGGCTCCTGGAGGCCCAGATCAGGGTCTCGTGCGCATGGGCCCACGCAAAACGGGACAATGCCCCCTGCGGTGGGGTTGGCCTTTCGAGCTGCACTGGGGGCAGATGGGATCGTGGAATTGGGAGCGACACTGGTGAGAGCATAACGGCGTCTTCCAGAAGACACCCTGCATTTATCCGGAGAGACCTACGGACGGCCGCGGAGACATGCCGGGATAACCGTAGCCGCCTCGCCCGGTACTCTGGTACTGACTACCGGGGGCGCATGTTAGCCTTTGGGTGTTCCCGTAACTCGCCGGACTAACTGGGATGGGATCCTTAATCTCTAGGGCTCCTTCTGAGAGCTTATAACGGCGCTTTTATGGGCCTCGCGGCTCGGCTTCAGCGTATCAAACAGGGTAGAGTTTATTGGGTACGAAGATGTTGTGGAATAATCAGCCGCGCAGACCCGCGTGTATGATGGCAGGAGCGGACCGGCAAACGAGAGCTAAGGCCAAGCCCCGATCCCGAGCGGCGGTGGTTGCGGGCGCAACGGCGAGGTAGGGTTAATGGAACGCTCCGGGAACAAAGCCAGAGGACGGGACCAAGGCGGCGGCGGAGGGGAGCAAGAAGATCCGGGGCGTCTCGGAGTCGCCTCGGGCGTCTCCCGGTCCGGCGAATATGGCCAGTCTTCGGAGGTCGCGGCAAGGCGGGCTCCCGGGGCGCGGGGCTCGACGCCAAACCGGGGCGGGGCGTCGTGGGTCAACTGGCAATCAGCCCTGTACCTCCTCGTCCTGGGGTCGGTGTGCGTCCCCCTTTCCTCGCTCACGAGCTTCTGGTGGATCGTCCCGGTCCTGGGTGCGATCGTGCCGGTCGCGCTCGCCGCGCTCGACAGGCCCCGCCTCGCGCCCGGGAACCCCGACAATGAGAAGCTCAAGGAGCAGGAGCTCCTGAGCACCCTCGCCGAAGGCGGCGATCTCACCCCCGCCGCAGCGGCCGTGCGGACCTCGCTCTCCGTGGACGAGGCCTCGAAGATGCTGGAGGACCTCGCCCGCAAGGGCCACCTGAAACCCCGGGCGGGAGACGGCGTCGTGTCCTACGCCCTGCCCGAACGGGACCGGCGAGCGGCGCCGGACGCGGCTTTGCCGCCGTGGGCTGAGCCTTCCGAGGAGGGCAGGGAAAGCGCCAAAGTACCCTGGCGGCTCGAAGACCCGTTGAGCGAGCGCGAGCTTGAGGTGCTGCGCCTCCTCGCCTCGGGAAAGACCAACTCCGAGGCCGCCCGCGACCTGTTCGTCTCCGTGGGCACCGTGAAGAGCCACACGGGTAACATCTACCGCAAGCTAGGCGCCAGGAACCGCGCCGAGGCCCTAGCCCGGGCCCGCGAGCTCGAACTACTCTCGTAGGAACCCTCTACGCTCCCCGACGCGGGGGCTCCCCTCTCCTCCGACGTAACGCGCCCCTTCCCCTCCTAGGGGCCACGAATGAACCCCGATGAACCACCTAGACCGGCCTTTCGGTCGATGCATCTGCGACCGGTTCAACCTTACTCTGATCGTTGTGATGCAGACGACCAGGAGAGGTGCCGAGAGATGACACACGCCGGGGACAAGACGCAGCGTACCCTCCGGAGAAGGGGCGACGAGGGAGGGGTGACGCGATGAGGACGACCGTCGTGGTTATCGGCGGGTTCCTCGCCGGCGTGGCGCTGTTCGAGCGCGGCCCAGGGATAGAGCTCTCCACGCTCGTCCTTACAGCGGTGTGCGCCGTCGTTGCGCCCGTCGTGGACGGGTAGCTGCGGAGCAGGGCCACGTAACCACCGCCCAAGGAGGGCCGGTACTTACGAAACCGCTCGGCGAGGCGTCGGGTCCCCCGTGGCAGGAAACGTCCCGACCGGGGCTCGACGCAGGCGCCGCGCTCGTTCTCACGAGCCGAAAGACAGGGAGAAGCAGCATGAAATTTTCACGCAGGGAGTTCTTGAAGCTGGGGCTCGCGGGGGGGATGGCGCTCGCCTTCCCCTTCTTCGGCGCATCGGCGTGCTCCGGGCCCGGCGAGAGCCCGACGGGGAAAGGCTCGACGGGAGCGTTGCTACGGAGCAGGGCAACGCTGCCGAGGCCGTTCACCGCCCCGCTGACGGTGACCAAGGTGCTTGAACCGGCACGCTCCGACGCTAGCGGTGACCACTACGAGGTGGTCCAGAAGGCCGGCAGGCAGGAGATACTGCCCGGCCTGAAGACCGAGATCTGGGGCTACAACGGTACCTTCCCCGGCCCCACGGTCGAAGCCAGGAGCGGAAGATCGGCGGTGGTGCGCCAGTGGAACGAGCTGTCCGTGCCCGTGTCCACGCACCTGCACGGCGGCAAGACGCCACCAGGAAGCGACGGCTACCCCACCGACCTCATCCTGCCGCTCGGCCAGGAGGCCCAAGACGGCCACTCACCCGATTCCCCCAGCAGGCACTTCCACTCGGAGACCCACTCCCACGGCTTCAAGGATTACGAGTATCCCAACGCGCAGCGCGCCGCGACGCTCTGGTACCACGACCACCGCATGGACTTCACCGGACCGCAGGTGTGGCGGGGGCTCGCGGGTTTCTACATCGTCCGCGACGAGGATGACGACGCCTTGCCCCTTCCGAAGGGCGAGCAGGACGTCCCGCTCATGATCTGCGACCGCTCCTTCGACGAGGACGGCTCGTTCCTCTACCCGTCGCTGGACCCCTCGCTTCTAGGCGAGCCGGGCGTCGAGGACGACTACATGGAAGGTGTCCTCGGGGACGCCATCCTGGTCAACGGCGCCCCCTGGCCCTTTATGGAGGTCTCGAACACGAGGTACCGCTTCCGCGTCCTAAACGCCTCCAACGCCCGCCGCTACGAGCTCGCCCTCGACCCCGAGCCCCCGGACGGGTCCCTCTCCTTCGTGCAGGTCGGCAGCGACGGCGGGCTGCTCGGCGCGCCGCTCCTCCACCGCACCATCCCCATCTCGCAGGCCGAGCGCTTCGACGTGGTCGTCGACTTCTCGAGGTACCCCGTCGGCACCGAGGTCACGCTAAAGAACCGCTTGGGCGCCGGCACAACCGCGGACGTGATGCGGTTCCGCGTTGCCCGCAGAGAGCGAGACGACAGCACGATTCCGAGGCAACTCTCGGACATGACGGAGTTCGACGGGCTCACCGAATCCCGCGCGACGGTCGAGCGCGGCGAGTTCCGCTTCAAACGGATCAGCGAGAACGGCAGGACCATGTGGGGCATCAACGGCGAGCCGTTCGACCCGGAGCGCATGGAGGCCCGCCCCGAGCTGGGCTCGGTCGAGGTCTGGAACCTGGACACCGACGCCCACCACCCGATCCACCTCCACCTCGTGCAGTTCAAGGTGCTCTCGCGCAACGGCGAGAGGCCAAGACCCACCGACGCGGGCTGGAAGGACACCGTGGACCTCGCCTCGGGCGAGGAGGCAAAGGTGATCGCGCGCTTCGACGGCTACCGGGGCCGCTACGTCTTCCACTGCCACAACCTGGAGCACGAGGACATGATGATGATGGCTAACTTCGAGGTCATCTGAGACGGGCCCGGCCGGATGCGACGAAAGCTAAGAAGGCGAGAGCTCGACCGTTGCAACGCAGCCCGTTTGTCTGGCGTACCGACCGAACGGCGGCTCATTCAGCGCCGCCGACTGTGGTACCTCGAGCGTTCGCCCCGTAGCCGAACGGCACGTCCGTCTCCGCGATCCCTGCGTCCGTGTCTGGAAGAGACGGGCGCCGAGGGAGGGCCGTGACGCATGCCCGCAGGCTTCTTGACCGAGGAACAGAAACTCTCCTACGGTCGGTACGCTGGGGAGCCCTCCCCCGAACAGCTCGCCCGCTCCGTCTTGTCTGGATTTGGGTAAGCGTCAACTAAAGCAGAGGACCATCGTAGAGCGGTCGATAACCGGCCGCTCTACGAGGCTACGTGGCCGAGAAGGCAGCAGCCGCTACCGTTGGGAAGCCGACCGCCTCACTGACTATAATCTACCGGCGCAGCCTCTTTTTCACCTAGCTGCCTAGAAGAGATCTTGTCAGAAACAGGCTGCCAGAGAGGACGATTAGCCAGCCTCGATGGACCCAGACTGATCGTTTCCGCCACCCCACGACAGACTGCAGGGTGCTCACTCCTCCTCGGGAGTCTCCCCGTGCTCCTCCAGCAGTGCGGCAGCCTTCTCGGGTGTCGGGACCTCGCGCACCCAGAGGGAGACGTGTCGCCTCACGTCGTAGAGCTCGTAGGCAGGTTCGTCGGCCTCCCAGGTGCTGCGGTGGACCAGCACGCACAACTCTCCCGACTCCCCGATGGACAGGTGCTCGGAGAAGGTGCCGTCGGTTGACCAGCCGGCCTCCTGAAGTTCCCGATCTATCCTCTCCTTACCCAACGTCTCGTCACGATCCACCATCGACTCCTCTCCCAAGAAAGCGGCACCTGCAGCAATGCGAGAGAGGCGAATGGTACGAGTAGCTTGCCCCTACGATCCCCTATCAAGGATTGACTTCGTATTATTGCAAACAGAATAACCAAGTCCATACATCTTTGTGTGCAGATAGGTGTTACAGTTCGGGGTACCGTAACTAGTTCTTCTTACGACAAAGCCAA
>CADCVD010000004.1 GCA_902806055.1 uncultured Rubrobacteraceae bacterium | reverse complement strand
GCCCTCAACCTCGAACCCGTCCCGAACCTCCTCGATGGCGCCTACGATACCCTCCAGCAAACGTTCGGGCGAGTGAGCGGTAGGGCGGCGGACCTTCTTGAGAACCTCTCCCTCCGGCGTGACCACGCCAGCGGCGATCTTGGTCCCTCCCACGTCTACCCCGATGGCGTTCAACGCCCTACGCTCTCCAGTCGAGTATCTCGAGTTCGGCGGCCCCGGAGAAATCGTTCCTGCTCACGGTATAAGCCGCGTCGAACGCGCCCGCCGGGACGGCCTCCTCCGGTCCCGCCAGCTTCGCTACGAGCCCGTCTCCGAGGTTTACGAGGTTCATACCCTCCCAGAGCTGGCGTGACCTTTCGACCCGCAAACCCTCCGTCATGAAGACCGGTCGGTAGTTTCCGCTCCCAAAGGGCGCGAGCCGCTCGTGCCAGCCTAAGAGGCCCTCCGCCAGACTCCCGAGCGGCACCTCCGCGTCCACCCCGATCGGGGGCTCGAAGACCTCCGGGTTCTCCTTCTCCTGCGCCCGCACCGCCTCGTTAACCTCGGCCACGAACGCGTCGAAGTTACCGGTGCCGATCGAGATCCCGGCAGCCTTGCGGTGCCCGCCCCACTCGCCCAAGAGATGCCGCACGGAGTAGAGCGCCCCGTAAAGATCCACATCCGTCTCCCCCGCCCGCGCCGACCCGCTGTAGGAGCCGTCCGCCCGCCGGTTCAGGACCACCGCCGGACGCCCCGTCGCCCCCGCGACCTTCCCCGCTACGAGCCCCGCTAACCCCCCGGCCTCCTCAGTAACCACGACCTTAAAGTCCTGCGCAGGATCAACCTCCTCCATAGCCCCCTCAACGGCGCGCCGGGTCCTCTGCTGGCGCTCGGAGTTCATCTGGTTGAGGAGAGAGGCTATTCTCAGAGCCTCCCGCCGATCATCCGTGAGCAGAAGATCCAGGGCGGGCGTGGGGTTCTTTATCCTGCCTATCGAGTTCAGCCGCGGCCCGAGCTTCCATCCGAGGTCCCCCTCGTCGAGAGCCCCCCTCACCCCCGCCACCTTCACCAGCGCCCCGATGCCCGGCCGGACGGTCCTCGCCGCGAGACCACGGTTCAGGTGCCTCAATCCCGTGAACGCGAGCGCCCGGTTGTCCCCGACGAGCGGCGCTATATCTACCACCGTCCCAATGGAGACGAGGTCCAGCAGCCTGCCGATATGGTTCTTCCCGTCCGGGTCCTCGAGCTCTCTGGCGACCGCCCAGGCGAGCTTCCACGCCACCCCGACCCCGGCCAGCGGATCGTCCGGGTCCCACAGCTTGGGGTCTAGAACGGCGACCGCCGGCGGGGTCTCGGGGGGATCCTCGGGCGGGATGTGATGATCCGTCACGATGACATCTATCCCTAAAGAGCTGGCGATCTCAACCTCGGTCCTGTTGGAGATACCACAGTCCGCCGTGATCAGCAGGTCCACCCCCTCAGCGAAGAGGTCCCGCACGTAATGCTCCAGAAGACTGTATCCTGTCTGGCGCGTCGGCAGCTTTACCGTCAGGTTATTAGTGTAACGGGAGAGTGCGAGGTACAGGACCGCTGCGGAGGTGATTCCGTCGGTATCGTAGTCCCCGAAGATACCGATCCGCTCCCCATCCTTCACGGCCCGCGCGACCCGCCGCGCCGCCACACGCCACACCTCGTCCTCGGGCATCCCGATCCCCTTGAGCGAAGGCGAGAGAAACCCGGAAGCTCCCTCCGGTGTCACCCCTCGGTTCGCCAGCACCCGCGCACACAAAGGATCTACCCCCGCTGCCTGCGCCAGGCCCGAGACAACACCCGCCTCAGGCTCAAGGAGCCTCCACCTCGTCAAAAATTCCTCCCCTGCATCGAAAAAAGCTTGTCTACCATTATACAAAGAAGCCCGAACCTCAAAGGCTTACTTCAGACATAGGAGCTACAAGATGAACCATGAGCTAAACAGTGACGCCCTGTTGAACAGTTCGCGCACGCGGGTACGCTCGTTGTCCTGCTGACGTTCACTCCGATAGGCTACTATTATTTCTGGCGCTCGGGTACCATCTTTCAACAGAGTGGCTTCACGGGCTCGAACTTCTGGACGAAGGAGCCCGGCCCTTCGAATACACACTTTGGGTAATAGGAAAACGAACTTCCGGCCTTGCGAAGCATCGCTAGACCAGCGGGCTAAGGGTAGCCAAAGCCCGTTCGACAATCTTGGCGGGGAGGGGACGGCTCTCCCACTCTTTAAGGGTGAGTTCCTTCGCATTAGTCTTGTCTAGCTCGAACATACGCTCCATCTGAGCAGCGAAGGGCTTATTGTAGACTTCGAGGTTGATCTCGTAGTTGCCGAGCAGGCTCAGGCGGTCTATGTTAGCCGTGCCGACCGTGGACCATATGCCGTCTATAGTCGCGGTCTTTGAGTGGATCATTATGTGCTCGTACTGAAATATCCTCACGCCGGCCTCGATCAACTCTTGGAAGTGTCGCCTCGCAAGCCAGTCCGCGGTGACGTGGTTGGAATGGTGAGGGAGGAGTATCTGCACGTCCACGCCTCTCTTGACCGCGTCTATAAGGCCGGCGCGCATCGCGCGGTCGGGGACGAAGTAGGCGTGGGTGAGGTAGATGTGGTTGTTCGCCCGGTCTATCGCCTCTATGTACATCGCCCGGATCGGGAAGATCCTCAGGTAAGGATCGTTGCGCCGGAACGTGGTCACCGGGTTCCAGACGCGCCGGCCGACCGGCGCGATCTCGGTCAGTTCCGGCGTGCGGTGCGCGTTCCAGAAGTCGACGAAGTCGTTCTCCACCTCGCGTGCCTCGTCACCCCGGACCCGCACGTGCGTGTCGCGCCAGCCTGCGGCATAGAGCGAGCCGATATTGTAGCCGCCTAGAAAAGCCGTCCGTCCGTCCACCGCCATGAGGTGTCGATGGTATCTGAAGACGTTGCGCGGGTTCGCAAGGTTCTCCGGCCCCCAGAGAGGACGAAAGTGCAGCGTCTGTATATCCTCGGGGAAACGTTTGAACGAAGGGGGTACTACCACATTCGCCAGTCCATCAAAGATCACACAGACTCGCACTCCCTCACGCGCCTTCTTCTCTAGAGCCTCTACGAAACGCCGGCCGACCTCGTCCCCCTTCCAGATGAACGTCCCGACGTAAATACTGTGCTCGGCGTTCTCGATCTCCTCTAGCATCGCCTCGTAAAGCTCGACGCCATACGAGTAGAGCTTCAGCCGGTCCCCGCTCTCCAGTTCGACCTCTGGCTGATCCACCCACGGGAACCCCTCTTTCACCCTCCCCCGGCGCTTGCGAACCTCGGCCATAGCCACCAGGATACCGACCAGAGTCGCCTGTACCGCCGCCGCTGCTAAAGCCAACCGCAGCCCTATTCTCTGAAAGTTCGCTAGAGCCCCCCGCACCAAACGCAACACCCGCAAGGGAGACGGAGCGGGCCTCAAAGCCGTAGCCTTCGCCCGAGCGAGATACGCACAAGGTCATCGGACAACACTACTAGAACGCCTGGTAAGCTTTCCGGCTCCCGGTCAGTGTACTTCTCACAAACAGCCGCGCGGCAAGGAAAACCGGAGTCTGATCTCACTATTTCGTCTACTAGATCTAGAAAACCTTGCAACAACTCCTCCAACTCCCTGGCGCCTGTAGTCTGCTCTCGGCGACACAGATACTTACCCGGATTCCGTCCGTCTCGATCCTCAACGGCCTTCCTTCAGTAACATACTCCTAAAAACACCGCCGACCGTATCGTCTCAAGTTACAACTCGGCCTCCATTGCAGTATCGCAGAGCTAAACATCGTAGCCCTCTACGTGGTCAGCGATGCCTTCACGGAGCACCGGAGCAAAGCCAGATAGGGCGAGGTGTTAACGTCGGCGGATGCGCGCGAAGAAGGCCTCCGCCTCCTCCCGCGCTCTGTGCATGATCTCTAAGCGCTCCTCAGGTCCCGGCTCCTTCTTACCACGCTCGAAGTAGAGGATCGCTGCCCTACCCATCGCGACCGTCCCTGCGTAACCGATGACGCCAGCGGCTGCCCAGCCCGCTACCGGCACGAGCTTCAAGAGTTGACGGGTGAGAGCGCGCAAACTGAAACCGGCGGCCAGCACCCCGATAAGCTCCCGGGCCCGCTCCATCGTGAGCTCCTCGCCGTAGGCTGCGGCTATCCCCAGCACCATCCGGCCCTGGTTGGCCGTGATGACAGGCATATCCGCGCCGGGTATCGGGAGAGCGCCGATGAAAGCGTTCTGGCGCGCGTTGTTGCGAATTATCTCTTCGCATGCTGCGCGCCTGAAGACCGGATACCCCCGTCCGAGCGGAACCAGATAGTCCCCCTCTAAGGCGCTCGCGAGACGAGGCGCGAGTACCTCCGACACCGCATCCGCGTTCACCGCCGAGAGCGAGACCGTCTCCGCCACCTCGATGGCATCGCCGGAGATATAAACCTCGGCGGCGTCAGCAGTTCGGTTGACCGCAAGGATCGCCTCGGCGCCATCAGCAACCCTTTGTGCGCCCAGCAGATCCGCCAGAGTGGTAGCCTCGGCTGAGTCGCCCGTTACGGCCAGGGCGACTTGTCTGCGGGCCGCTGATCTCGACTCCTGAAAGACACGGTAAAGGTTTCTCAATCCCAGCAAGGGCCCCCCTTTCGGTGAGCGGCTTCGTTGACCTTTGGATTCTTTCGGATATATTACGTTTAAGCAAGGCGTGGGTTTCGATAACGGATCCAGAGGAGAAGTTGCAGCCCCAACGCGATCTTCGAGATATAGAAGAGATTCAAGAACTCTTCGAGGCAGGCCAGGAGTCTGGGACGCTGGAATCCAGCGAGGTTCTGGACCTGCTCCAGGAAGTGGACCTCTCGACCGACGAGATCCAGCAGGTCTACGGTCTCCTTAAGGAGCACGGCGTCGAGGTCGTCGACGCCGAATTTCTGAACGACACCCTCCACCACGAAGAAGAGGATGCCCAGCTCGTTGAAGAGGTACTGGAGAGCGATTTGCGCACACGCTACACCGGCGACGCCGTCCAGATGTACCTCGACGAGATCGGCAAGACCCCGCTCCTTACCAAAGCTCAGGAGGTCTACCTGGCCAAGCGAGTCGAGCGAGGTGACAGAAAGGCGAAGGCCCATCTTACGCGGGCCAACCTGCGCCTAGTCGTCTCGATAGCCAAGAAGTATGCCAGCCGCGGCGTCTCGCTTCTGGATCTTATCCAAGAGGGAAACATAGGGTTGATGCGCGCCGTCGAGAAGTTCGACTACCGCAAGGGCTACAAATTCTCGACGTACGCTACGTGGTGGATCCGGCAGGCCGTCACCCGGGCGATCGCCGACAAGGGTCGGACCATCCGCGTCCCCGTTCACATGGTCGAGAAGATCAACAAATACTACCGGGTGCAACGCGCCATGGCCGCCGAGCTAAACCGTGACCCCGACGACGAAGAGGTTGCCAAGATGATGGAGATAGAGACGGAGGAGATCGCACGTATAAAGCGTGTCAGCCGCCGCTCCATCTCCCTTGAGACTCCGGTGGGCGAGGATCACTCTAGCGAGCTCGGCGACTTTATCGCCGACGAAGACTCCGAGACCCCGCACGACCTGGCGAAGAGTTCGCTCCTGAAGAGCCGCATGCAGGAGGCGCTCAACGGCCTCCCGGAACGCGAGCGCATGGTTCTCGAATACCGCTTCGGCCTCACCGGCGGTCAGCCAAAGACCCTCGAAGAGGTCGGCGAGCGGTTCGACGTCACGCGCGAGCGTATCCGACAGATACAGCTCACCGCTCTAGCGAAGATCAAGAGTAGCCCTCACGCCGCGTCCTTACGCGACTTGCTAGACTAGCGCCTACGTTTCACGGCCTGCTCTGTCGCTAACTATCAGAGCTGTCAAACCGGTGGTGAACAAGTAGAAAATACTGCCGAGACCTACAACGTTCCGGGTGCAAGAGAGACTAGGCACAGCCAACTCTACTCCCATACAGGGATCCGACCTAAGCAACCTACAAGGTGACCAGTAAGACGATAGGCCTCCTATCAACGAGACAACGTCGGGTGACAGCTCTAGGAGCCACCGAGTCTACCTCTATTCGGAGCCCTCACCTCACTACAATTATCACCCATAACCTTCAAGCGCCAACTTTGCTTAGTGGCGCGAACGTTCCTCGAAGGTCGCGGCTACCAATAGTCCTGCAGAAACCAAGTACAGGAGATCATCGCCTCCGGCAAGCGCAAGGGGCGGAGGCAGTAGAACAAAGTACCAACCGAACCCTGCTACAAAGGAGCCGAGAAAGGCGACCATAAGCACGACAGCCGAGAGAAGGGGCCGCTCGGAGAGAAAGAGCACGCTTAGTAGCACAAATAGCGCGCACACGGCGTGCGCCGTAGCCGCTTCGTCCAGCAGGTCAGAGCCGCCAAACCGTTCGCCGCTCGGAAAGAGTAAGAGCACAAAAAGCACCCAAAAAGCGAGACCGGTCAAGACGAGGACCGCCCCCGCCGAACCCATCAAACGTGCCAGACCGACTCTCGTGCGACCTGACCGTTCGATTCTCGCCCGGAGGTCGAACGCTAGCCTCACTACCCCGTCCCTTTCATCCCCGCTCCTCACTAAGCTACTCTAGCAACAAAGACTTGCCTGGTCTATGGCAAGAGCTTACGCCTGATGAAGCATAGTCCTTATTTTTTGTATAAGAGCAGTCGTCGAGTAGCCGGTCTCGAAGCGCAGTATCTTTACCTCCACCCCTATCTCCGCCGCGACCTCCGACTCCGGCAGATCTTCGACTCTATAATCTCCGCCCTTGACATAGACGGCGGGCCTAACCTCGCGCAGAAGCCGTACCGGGGTATCTTCATCGAAGATGACAACGGCGTCCACGGATTCGAGGGCTTCCAATACGGCGGCCCGGTCGGCTTCGGGAACCACAGGGCGCGAGGGCCCTTTGAGCTTGCGGACGGAGGCGTCGGAGTTGAGGCCGACGACGAGCGCATCACCGAGCATACGCGCGGCACGCAGGTAGGAGACGTGCCCTGGGTGGAGCAGATCGAAGCAGCCGTTGGTGAAGACCAACCGCCCCCCCGTCTCTCGCAACCCGATTATTTGAGACGGTATGGTGCGGGCGGGCTCGGCGGTAGCTAAGAGGACCCTCCTCCTTGGGAGTTCTGCTCCCCGCTCTCCCGCTCCTTGCGCGCCCGATCCTCCTCGTCTTCGGCCCGGTTCTGGTTGCGATTTCCGGCGCTGCCTACTACAGAGGTCATGACCAGGATGCCGAGGACCGCGATGAGGACTAGACCGATACCCGCCGCTACAGCGATGCTCAAAGTAAAAACTCTCCCTTATACAAACGGAGGCTGCCAGGCTCCCTCGCCTGACAGCCTCTATCTTACCAAAAGGTGCGAGAAGCGATACCGCTCCCGTCTACCTCTGCCTAACTACCTCCTGCCTGAGCTCCAGGCCCGCTCAGATTCAATTCGCCCCGCTCGACCTTTCTGGCGAAGTTCTCCAGATCCTCACGCATCTCGCGCTCGGGGTTGGAGAGCGCATTCGCTGCGAGCTCCCCGATTTTACCGCCGGGCGGATCACTGTAATTCATCGTGACGTCTATCCGTGTGCGGCCCTCGGCGACCTCCTCGAAGCGCACCTGTCCGGAGGTCTCGACTTCGTTGTCGTTGGTGCTGTTCCAGCCGATGCCGCGCTCCGGGCTCATCTCTGTAGTCTTGGCGTCGAACTCGACATCGCTACCCAGCGGCCCCTTTACCTTCCAGTGACTCGTCTCCTGGTCGAGCACGCGGACTTCTTCGACGTTGCTCATGATCTGCGGAAAGTTCTCCAGGTTGGACCAGTATGTATAGACATCCTGCAGAGGAGCCTGAACCTCGATACTCTCATGTACTCGCTGGGCCATAATTCTCCCTTCATATACGCTCTTCAGTCGCCACCTAGAAACGTACCGAAAACGGGTACCGTTAAACCCGATCCGCCCGCAAGAACCTGTATACTAACCCCCAGGCTGCCCCGAAGACGGCGTGATCCGAAACGGGCAAAAGTACCTTCACGGTCCGCTGCTTCCACGGCGGCAGATGAACACCGGTAAGCGGTAGCCAACTCGCCCATCCGGCGCCCCACGCCAGGATTCCTAAAGCCGAGCCCACAGCCGCTTCCTCCCCCGCCCCGCCTCTCTCCCGGCGCAGAAGGCCCAGGGCCGCCCCTGTCCCGGCCCCGTAAGTGATATGGGCGAGAATGACGAGCATACGTCGGACGCCGGGAGAAGAATTCTCCAGAAAACCCAACTCCTCGATCCTCTCGATCACTTGCTCGGGGGCGGTGGTACCTACCGCTCCGACAGCGGCGAGCGCCTTTCGGAACACGGTCAACACGAGCGTGCCTCCAAGCCCGCCGAGAGCACCAAGCAGAGCCCTTGAAGTAACGTTCATTTAGCATCCTTTCTCGAAGGCAAAAGAGCTACTCTCCTTCTTGCAAAGCTGTGAAGGCACGCTCTAGCTGAGCATCCTCGTCGAAGACTTCCTCTTTGGAGAGATCTTTGATCTCCTCCGGAGTACGCGGCTCCTGGCCTTCCTCCAGGCTCACCTCAACATCCGGCTCGATTCCGGAGCCTCGTATGAAATTACCATCGGGGGTGAGCCATTCAGCGATCCCAAGCAGAATAGCCGAACCGTCGCTCAAAGAGTACTCGTCGAGTACCGTACCGGTACCGAAGGTCGTCTCTCCGACCACCCGGGCCCGTTCGTTGTCCCGCAAGGCGCCGGCTACTATCTCTGCGCTCGAAGCAGATCCCTCATTCACTAGCACCACCAGCGGCGCGTCCATCGGTTCGTTGTTGTCGGGTACGTACGTGGCTTCCTGCTCGTCATCGGCCTCCTTACGGATAAATATAGTGCTTCCCGCGGGCAGGAACTGCGCGGCGACACCCTCTGCCTCACTCACCAGCCCTCCAGAGTTATCCCGAACATCCAGCACGAAGCGTTTGGCGCCTGCCGCCCGCGCCTCAGCCGTTACCTCGGCCAGCTTCTCCGCGCTGTTCTCAGAGAAAGACGCCAACCGCAGATGAGCGACGTCGGTCCCCGGGATCAGGCTCCAGGTCGCGGCGGAGACCTCTAGCTCGGCGCGCTCGACGTTGAAGGCACGTTCCTCTCCATCACGGAGCATAGTAAGCTCCACCTCGGTTCCTTCAGGTCCCCTGACCTTGTCCCCGATCTCCTTGATGTCCTCTCCCCGAACGCTCTCACCGTCCACGGCTACCAGGACGTCGCCCGACTCGATCCCTGCCTCCTCCGCCGGCGATTCGTCGATCGGGGAGGTGACTACCACCTCCTCGTCCTTGCCATTCAGCTTGATACCCACGCCTACGTACGTGCTGGAGAGCCCCTGGCGACTCTGTTCGATCTCCTCGGGACTGAGAAAGCGTGTGTGCCCTTCATCCCCCAGCGTCTCGAGCATCCCCTCTATCGCGCCGTATGTCTGCTGCTCTGAGTCGATGTCCTCCTGTCCCACGTAGTCCTCGTCGACCATCTCAAGCGCCTCAGCGTACAGCGCCACGCTCTCTCTGTTCTCTGCCGAGACGCCCGCCGGGCTCTCTGAGCGTCCGTAAAGGTATGCCGCGAGCATGAGGACCAACACCAAGAGGACGAAGGCCAACCTCTGCGCCAGCAAACGGCGCTGCTCTTCCTTGGTTGAAGTGTTCTTCCACACGACGCTGATTTTAGCCTGTATGTTTTCTAATCGTCAGCGCGTAGCTGCCCAAGAGTGCTGAAGATCCACGGCGCATGAGGCCACGGCACCGGGTACAGACAACGAAGCTTTGGTCTCTCCGTTCCTCAAGCATCCGGTCGATCTCTGATGTAATCCTCATAGGAAGCATAGGTGGGCCGGGGCCTGCTCGAATGCCAGCGGGAGAGAAGGGACGAGAAGACGGCGCCTGCGCCGACAAGGGCCAAGGCTGCAAACACGGCTCCGCCGAGGATAGGGATCTGATAAGCCGCCGCGACGATGGCGGCGCCGACCACTGCGGCTAAGGCGTCACCGGCACGGTAGCGCCCTGTGGCGAGCACCACCTTACGCCCAAGGAAGTAAGCGGTGACGAAGAGCCCGAAGAAGACCAGCGCAAGGTAGGCCGGCCAAAGCAAGAAGAGCAACACGAGCCCCACCCCCGTAATAGCGAGCAGTACGGAGAGCACCATGGCCGCCGGAAGGGAGCCCAAGCCCAAAACTAACGAGCGTACCGGCGAGAGCTCCAGGTTCCGGGTGGCGGCTCGTAGCGGCCTCGGTACCACGATAGTCGCGAGCACCGCGATTGCAGCCAGCACCAGGGTCATCAAGGCCCACGTCGCCGTATCGGGGAAGCTGCTGCCAGAATCCACACTATCGAATTCGGGAGAGATACCGGCCCTCTCAACGCCGAGGACGACAGCCGATGGAGCGCGAGCGAGCCTACCGCCGCCGCACGAAACATCTCCCTCTATCCTAGCCTCGGGACCGAGCTCTACGTCCCCGCTGCCTACTTTCACGTCGCCTGCTATAGGGGCGTTTATATACACGTCGCCGGAGCCTGCCTGGACGTCGCCTCCGACCGGACCCTCGATCCGGATATCGCCGAGGCCGGACCGCACGTATTCTTCGACCTCGCCCTCGACAAGCACATCGCCCCAAGCGGTAGATACCTCTCTTACGGTGTCGCCCTGCTTTACCGTCACGTCCTCCATGACCTCCTTCTCAGAGGCACGGACGGGGCCAGCAGAGTGGACTAGAGCCACCAGCAGCAGGGCGGGGACAGCGATCAGAAGACCCGCTGAGCGACTCATGCTTCCTGGGCTCTACGCCTCCGGCTGAAGACGACCGCGAGGGCTATCAGGATGTCAGCCAGGCCCCCTAAAACCAGTAAGAGGAGTACGGTAAGACCGGCGGCATCCACTATCGCGTTCAGCACCTCGACAGAGCTAGAGATGAAAGCCCAAAAAACGCCCAAGATGCTCATCGACAACATGACAGGCTGCGCAGCTTCGAGCTCTAGAGAGGAGAGCGCGGCGACGAGGAGCACGGCGGCGAGGAGCGCCCACATGATGCGCCCCCCTGCCGACCGGGTCGGCAGCGACATCGCAACGCCTTTGTGAACGGATCGTGAACCTAATCTGGAGAAGTCCAGGGAACCTAAAAAGGCGTTTAGGCCTAGTTCACGTTCGTAGAGCTCGCGGCACTCGCGACACTGGGCGAGGTGATCCCGAAGCTCTCGCTCCTCCCCAACTTCGAGGCTCTCAGCTGACGCGTCCTGGTCGGCCAACTCAAAGACCTTCTCGGGGTCGCAGACCCGGGGGTCGGCTTCGCCCGGTCGGTTCATCCTGTCTCGCCCTTCTCTTCGAGTCTCTCTGCGAGCATGTTCCTGGCACGAAAGAGGCGACTCTTGAGGGCGGGAACCGTTATGCCGATAACTTCGGCGATCTCCGCGTACGTAAGACCCTCAGCGTAGCGCAAGACGAGCGGTATGCTGTAGGACTCCGGCAGCGTCATCACCGCGTCTCTCACGCTCCTTGCCCTGTCCGCCTCATAGGCGTCCATATCAGGGCCGCGCGCAAGCGAAGCGTGCACCTCGGGGTTGAACTCCACAACCTCCCGGCGGCGGCGCAGGGTATCTATACCAAGGTTGTTGGCAATGGCGAGGAGCCACGTCTTGAAACGGTACTCAGGGTTGAAGGTCGAGAGACGATCGTAGGCTCTCAAGAAGGTCTCCTGTACGAGGTCCTCTACCGCGGCGTCGCGGCCTGCGTAAGGGTAGATTACCCGCCCCACCAACCGCTCGTAGCGCTTAACCAACTCCTCGTAGGAACGAAGATCGCCTGACTTAGTCCGCTCGACTAGCTCGTTGTCCGAAAGCCGCGCGCGCGGAAAGGAGAGACGTTTTACCCGCTCTCGCCAACCGCCCAACGCCACAGGTGCTGAATATCCCATATGCTAGTTATACGATGTTTCGCCCCGAAAGTTTCGGAAGCCGTGTGGAAATATTACACTTCCTACAAGAGACGTGCCTCGCCTGAACAGCAACGGTGCTCTGCCTTGCCAAGCGATCAAGCGAGGCTAGAGCCTGTTTGGGGAGGAGTGATAGGAGCTCGGCGCGGCTCGTTTAGATGGAGAGTTGGCCATCCACTGAGAGTCCGGAAGGGCCGGAGGCGTGGTTGGCTAGGGCCTCCCTGTCCACGATGACTATCTTGCGGTTCTGGATCTCAATAGTACCGTCGCGCTGCAGCTCGCTCATGACCTTGGAGACGGCTTCACGGGTCGAAGCTATCATGTTCGCCAACTCCTGATGTGTCAGACGTATATCGAGGATCGTGCCTAGGCTGTTGTACTCGCCGAAGCGCTCGCCGAGGTTAAGGAGTAGCGTCGCCAGACGGGTCGAGACCTCGCGGTGCAGAAGACTCTCTATAACCTCGTCGGACTGCCTCAAGCGCTCGGAGAAGGAGGAGAAGAGTTTCATGGCGAAATCCGGGCGCCGCTTTATCACCTCGGTCAGAGTAGACTTCGCCACGTTGGCTACCCGCACGTCGGTAACGGCCTCGGCGAAGACATCCTGCCACCGTCCCTCGACGAGGCTCAGCTTCCCGAAAACTCCGTCGCTCTTCAGGAGCGCGGTCGTCGCCTCTTTGTAATCGCCATAGATCTTGTAGAGGCGCACGGTGCCTTCGAGCAGGAAGTAAAGCTGGTCGTCGGGATCTCCCGGAGTAAAAAGCGTATCTTTGGCCTTGAACCGCCGCTCTACTACCCGGACCCCGGCTCTCTCGAAGTCTTCGAGGCCGAAACCATTCGGAGCCGTAGTGGCTGCGAAGCTCCCGGTGTCGTGCCTGCTAAGCATCTCTCCTGCTCACCTCTCTCCTTAAAACGGTAACCCCTCGTGAGCTCAAGCCCGTATCTTGAGCGAACGGTTACAGCGATTATACCCCACCAGGAACGTTTCTTATTGCAAGTTCGGTCACATCTCTAGGCTGCGGTTCGGCGCCAGCGGAGCTCTACCCCTTGGCGCTTCGCAACGAAGAGCAGGTCGTCCCTCAAGCCCTCGATGTCTTTGTCGTAGATTGTAAGCAGGCAGAAACCACAGTGTTTGTAAGCCCAGACGAAGGGCGCCAGGTTGCCGACCACCCCAGCATCAGTCGTCAGGCTCCAGGCATCCGAGAGCTCCAAACGTTTCTCGGCGAGGTCCACCACGATCTGCCAACCCTCGTCGGCCGGAACCTCAAAGTAGCCCGGCAGACTACCCGCTGGCAGCATCGTGCCTTCGAGGTCCCGGGCGAAGGTTTTTTTGTGCGCCTCGACCCCGGCGAGGTATTCGGCATCGTCCACCAGCCTCGGCGGGGCGGGCGTGTAGAGCCTGTTCTCGACTACATTGACCCCCTCGGGCGGGTAGAACCCGACGAAGGGTACCGGCGAGCGCCACAGGTGCTGTATGACCCCGAGTGTTACGTTGCGCCGCCCTTGTCTATCTCTCACGGACTCGGCGTACCGGGTGGCGGCGAGCCGCATGTGGCGTGGCTCCCACGGATGGGGCTCCCCCACGGTACGAAGCCTCCGGCGACGCTTGGTTATACGCTTTATCTCCTCCACGACCCGGGTATTCTACAACTTGAGCTTGCCCTATGCCGCAAAACCAGGCTGCACGTACGAAAAAGGCGGGGGCCCGAAAGCCCCCGCCTCTACCTCAAGTCTCTCGCGTTCTCGCTACTCGCTCTGGCTCAGGAAGAGCAGGTATAGGAGCGTCAGGAGCGAGGTCAGCGCCGCCGCTATGTACGTAAAGGCCGCCGCCGTGAGGACGCGCCGGGTACCCGCCGCCTCGTTGACCGAGAGCACGCCGTAGCGCGTCAGGAGGCCATAGGCGCGGGTGGAGGCGTTGATCTCCACGGGGAGCGTCACGACGTGGAACGCGAGCACCGCCATGAAGGCTATGACCGCGAGCTGGATAAAGAAGGTTCCCAACCCGAAGATGCCCATAAGGAACAACGGCATCCAGAGCTGGCTGCTGAAAGCCACTATCGGGAAGAGACCCGCCCGCGCCTTCATCGGCAGATAGCCCGTAGCGTCCTGAATCGCGTGTCCGCACTCGTGGGCCGCCACGCTGACAGCCGCGATTGAGTTGTGGGCAAAGTTGCCTTCCGAGAGCCGCACCGTCTTGCTCCGCGGGTCGTAGTGGTCCGTAAGCTGGCCCGCGACCGGCTCGACAGGAACGTTAGCGAGGCCGTTGCGGTCCAAAATCATACGTGCTACTTGTGCCCCGGTGAGACCGCTGTAGCTAGTCTGCTTGGAGTACTTCTTGTAGGAGCTCCTCACCCACAGCGCCGCCGCTCCAGAGATCAGAACACCCAGGATCATTACTAGGAGATAACCGCCGAATCCCACTTAGTCCTCCTTTAAAGGATCATGTTCGACATGCGTATTTTACTACACGTACATACGCAGAATGTGCGCAAAAAGTTGTACCGATCACCCTCCTTATAGCCAGCGGAGTCAACGCCGTCCTTTGCGTGAGGCGTTACCGCCGCAGGGACATGAGGATCTGGAGTATGTAATAGAACATCAGGGCGACCGAAGCGAACAGAGTCAGGGAGGCCGCGACGTACTGGTCGGTGCGATAGTAGCGCAGGATGTTCGAGGTGTAGTACAGGATCGCCGCGGCGGCCAGCCCGACCATAACGACCGAGAAGATCACGCCGAGCGTAAACCCGAAGATGACGCTCGCCACGATCAAACCCAGGGCCACGAACGAGCCGATCACCAATGCCCCGCGAAGGAACGAGAAGTCCGTCCCGGTGAGAAATGCGACAGCCGTTAACCCCGCGAAGAGGAGCCCGGTGATGAGCGCCGCCGCCGGGATCACGGTAGGGTCGCTGAAGTTGGCGGCGATGAACATCAGAGGCAGAAAGATGATCGCCTGGATCACCACGTACAGGCCGAGGCCAGCGTACTGCAACCCGCGCGAGACGTCCGAACGCGCCCAGCGGTCGGCTATCATGGACGCCACAACAAAGAGACCGAGCACCAGGAGCCAGTTGAACCCCCTGGTCATTAGCCCTACTACCCCTTCGATGCCGGGCAACTGGAGCAACACGTACTCGAGAACCAGGAACGCGAGCACGGCGAATGCCAGGTGCGTGTAAGTCTTGCGTATGAAACCGGCGCGCTCATCTGGCAGCGCGTAGGCGGCCGCGTTCCCGCGAGAGCCATAAGACGTATTCAATGCCATAGGGTGCTCCTTTATACTTGTGTTGTTCTCGATTGCAATACGTGCGCATAACCCATGTCTACAGTGAAACTGATGCTGATCCTCTCGTACTCGTTGCGCCACCTCTCCGGCCCCTTGAGGAGAAAGGGTTGGCCCTGGGCAGTGGTCTGCTGGTCAAGACCATGCGCAGCCTGCTTCTCTCGCTGCTGCTCGGCGGCTTGAAGCTCGTCGATGATCTACTCCGTCTCCTCAGAGATCTTGGCTAACATCTCGCGTAACTCGTTCAGCGTCAACAACCCTTCTGCCTGCTGGTAGGAGTACCAGCGCCGCATCGTGGCCGAGAATGTAAATCTCGGTGAGTGCCGTTGGCCTCTCGGGACTACCACGCAACCCCAGGCGCCGTTGATGCCCTTCGACTGCCTGATCGTATAACTTTAATAGTTTACCATCGTCGAAGTAATGCTCAGACGAATTCGTTGGTCAAAGTATTCTGCGTGGCTTGCATTTCAACCATGTAGGCGACGAGGAGCGCGAGTCAACGGCAGCCGTTTTTCTTGCCTGTTACAACATCGACAAACTGGCGAGCGAGCCTAAGACGGCGCCTGGTCGTTCTTCTCGCCGCCCTAGACCTCGTGAGGGCGCGCTTGAGCATAGGCGGCGTTTAGAACTTCCTAAATGTAGCCTTGGGCATACGTACTGGTCACCACACTGATCTAGGCGGTCTGAGTGTGGCGGATACTCCATGTGGCCGATGCTATATTCTTGTCCTATCTTGTAGATTCTTCTTAGAATGTGCTGGTTAATCGCCCCCTCCTATAGCGGTAGTCAGTGCAGCTGACCCACTCACCAACCGTGAGCGTCGCGGGTGATCGGGTAGGTAACGGTATACAGCGCGGCCTCGTCTAACTCCTCGATACCACAACGGGTCAGTACCATTGCATACCGCTATAAAAGCCCAGCCCGGCTCTCCTTTGCCCCTGCAGGCCAGAGCGGGCCGCGCCGTGTTGGAGTAGTAAATCGAGGCATAATCTCACGCACAAATTGAAGAGTACCGCGCGTGGGAAGTACGCTATGTGTCAGTGATTCTCTGAGTAGCGTAGTAAGGGTCGATCAAAGGTAAGAAGCTGGGAAACATGTGTCAGACGCGGCCCTGGTAATAATGCCTAGCCCTCAAGAGGCAGCTAAATACCGGCTCTGAGTGACACAATGTGAAGTTAACTCTATAACCTGTTAGAGAGTGCTTGAGATAAACTCGCGCCGGACAGGTACCTTCCCCAGCCCAGTGTAATAAGAATACTTACACCCTTGAACAGCTAGATATATTTCCCGCCACCCAAACTGCAGCGGGTACTCCGATCACGCGGGGCTAAGGATCGGAGCATAAGCCGAGAATAAGATAACGCTGGAAGCCCGGTTTGCGAGAACTCTATACGGCAACCCGGTGCATAGAGGCGACCGGGCCGGAGCCCCGAAGGACCCGGCCCGGTCGTGTTTGTTTCCTCTAACTACTTTATCTTGCTGAATACAAGGACTTCGTTCTGCTTGTCCCAGTAAACGGTCTCTGCGTCTTGGATCAAGTCCCTGAGCGCCTCAGCGGCCTCTGCCGAGGGCATAATGATTGCTTCCTCGGCACCGTCATCAAGAATTAGCTGGTAGGAGAACTTGCCATCGTTCTGTTCGCCCTGGTTGCTCCAGTTGGCGTGGACATCAGTCACCTGCCGAACCTGGATCTGTTGCTCTGTATTCTGCTCAGCCACAGCTTGCCTCCTCCTCGTCGAATAGCAAACCTCTCTTACCCACCCAGACCAGCCGCAAAACGGCCAAAGAAGGCTTCAGATATCTGCTTGCATCCGTGAGTTTTCGAGAATGGTACTCTTACCGGCGTCTGGTTAATAAGGCCAAGCGGCCGAGAAAAGAACCGGAGCCCTAAAGGACCCCGGATCACAACTACTATTCTAATAGATGTCAATTAAGCTACAAAAGTTAGCCGTTAGCGCGGCTGGTCGCCGAAGCAGCGCCGTTAGCGTCACCATCATGGAGATCGGCAGCGAGGAAGGCTAAGTCGACGCCACAAATATTAGCCTCTGCTAGCGACAGCTACTTCAACCGTTACGTCCTGAGGGTCTACAGCGTCCACAACGGTCATGTGTACGAGAGACCTCCGGTTATTCCGGTTTCTTTACAGCGGTCATAGTCATACACTTAGTCTTACCCTGCTTCCGAGAGGAGGACTAGGTGTATGACTTCGTGTGCCTTTACTCACCACTCCCGCATATCCGGTGCGCTACGGCCAACTCTACCCCCACCGCCCCTACATACACCACCGTCGTCAAAAACGCGCTGACCGGCCACGCTAGCGTGCCTTGTATAAGTATTCCGACGACATATGCTACCCCGAGCGCTAGGCCCACCGAGAAGAACGATAACGCTCCAGCGAGAGCCTTGACGTTGCTCGGCTGATCCTCAAGCTCTTCCTGAAAGAAGCCGGAGGCTGCAGCCGCAATCAGGGCGAAGGCGATGACCGCCCCGAGAGCGAAGACGAATATCTCCAAGACTCCCGTATCGGTCCGGGAGGTTTGCAGGAGCGCGAAGGCAGCGGTGATGCTCACGGAGTAGCCGTAAGCTGTGACGTTGTTGCGAGTAGCGGTATCGACTCCGCGCTCGAAGAGCCTCAAGAACCCAGAGCCACGTTTTTGTGGCCGCTTTTCCTGCGTCATCTGTGCTGATCCTCCCCGTCGTCATTATCCAGACGTACTACATCCCAGCCCCCAGCATAAAGAAGAAGGTACAAGAAGGGGCAGTCTATATAGCCCCGGTCCAGCAGGATATGCGACCTCTAGGCCAAGGAGAAGCCCCTAAGCTGGAGGCCAAAATCCCAGACTCGAAAGCTTTCTCAGGTGGCGGATTTGTTACGCTCGCGCTGCTCGGCTTTTCGTATTTTCTTCTTGCGTAACACCTCTACAAGACCGGGGATGCGTTCGCGTTTTATCTCTTCGAGGGCTTTGAGATGAAGAGGGATATCTCAAAGACAGAGAGGGACGCTCCTGCCGGAACGCCCCTCTCTCGTCAACCTTCTCTTATGCTCGCTTGCTTTTAGACGCGCTCGGCCCGCACGATCAGACGCCCAGACTCAGGCCCCGAACTCATCAGGCTTGGACCTATAGTCCACCAGTCTTCCGGGGTCTCCGTGCACACCTGCAACGAGATCATGTCACTTCCCGTAGGAGCCGTCACCCACACGTCATACGGCGTAACCGCAAACACCTCTGTAACCTGGTACGTATACTCCTGACCAAGCGAGTCGTAGAGCGTGACCGCGTCTCCCGCCGACATGGCAGGCAGGTTGTAGAAGATGCGGTCGCTGCCGGTACCCGGGAAGCCAACCCTGTGGCCGGCGATGTAGGTGTTGGAGCCCGGCACCCAGGGGGCTCCTGATACTAGCTGGGTGCCAAGCTCAAGACCTGCCTCGCCCCCGGCTACTATTGCGCCGGATATGCCTAGCTTAGGGATCTCCAGGTACATGGTGGGATCGCTCGGCGGCACGGGCGCGGACTCGTCTTCCTCCGCAAACTCATCCTCGTCCGGGAGCTCCTCTTCCTCTGAGAGCCCCTCCTCGGTCGGAAGCTCTTCTTCGATCGGGAGGCCCTCCTCGGTGGGGAGCTCCTCTTCTAGGGTAGCCTCCTCTTCCGCGAGGAGAGCGGCCTCTTCCTGAGCGGCCTCGGCCTCGGCGGCCTCCTCTTCGTCGTCAGAGTTCTGCGCCTCGGCGGTCTCCTTGGCGGCCTTCTCGACTGCCTCCTCCGCAGCCCTGTCGGACACCGGCTCCGGCGCCTCGTCAGCGACGGCCGGGTTCTCGACCCGCTCCACACTCGCTGCCTCGTCGCTCTCCGAAAAGCTGGCTCGTAACGCGGTCCCTATAGGAGTCGTCCCGAAATAGCCTGAACCAACCACCCCTATAAGGGCTAGGACGGCTACTATCCCCGCTAGCACAACGAGACCTGGCCGCCAGCGCTTGTCGAGCGCCCGCTTTCTAAAGGCCCTGGTTCCCCTGCGCGGTCTCTTCTTCAGCGCCATACGGTAAGCCCTCTTTCTCTGCTAGGCGGGTCCCTGCAACTCGGTCCCCAAGTCTTATTCCTACAGCAATCAGGTTAACCTAAGCTCGGCGAAGGTAAATCACCCGAAAGTAGTATTCTCCTAGTCTATAAGTACGACCCAGTTGCACAAAAGGATCATCCACCTCCGAGCCTGCGTAAACGCCTCAAAGGGAGTCCGGGCGCTAAAGAAGGGAGGGCTCCGTTTACTCAGGAGTTCCTATTCTCCGCTCCGGTGTGGCCTGGGATGGGTGAGATAGAGAAGCCCTGTAACAGCTCACAACTCCCTTCTAAGGCAAGCTCTAGCAAGCCCTGCCGTCTCCGTCTGTAGCAAAGAGTGAGCGACTAGCTCCGCTTGCCATGGCTGGCAGTGATGGGGTTGAGCCAGAGAGGTTCGGGCTGCTGGGGCGGGGGCTGATTGATCTGGGGCGGCGTACACCTGTCGCCGCCTATGCCATTGGCCGGTCCGCCTGCTGGGCGAGTTGGAGGACTGGCCCATAGCCCCTTACCAGCCGCCCTAGCCTCCTCCTCCTGGGTCGCTTCCTGGAACCTCTCGACGCACTTTACGCTCGGCGGGAAGGTAGCGAACTGAGCGTAGTCCTCGCGTAGTTAGCGTCTCTTAAACATCGGGCTATAGACGGGTAGACGTAAGCCAGGAGCCGGTCACAGTTAAACCGGTCAGGCTTTTCGACATCGAACTCTAGCCCGATCTGCTGAGTACAAAGTTGCGCGGTAGTGAAGGCGGAGACCTCCCCTCCGTAGGGCTGAGGAGCACAGTTAGGTTTCTCCGTCTCCGGAGTATCCACGCTCGTCAAGCGCACGTCCGTAATGCCGCTGATCGCTCTGGCGAGGTCTCTACAGTGCTCCGTCCACGACGCGCGTCATGGTTACGGTGGAGTCAGCGCTCGCGACCGGCCGGGCCTTCTCCGCAACTCCTTCCAAGACCGATGGGAGAGGCGGTCCGGGTAGTCTCAGCCGTGACCTCCACGACTAATGTAGTGGTTTGGGAAGCGGTTTGTTTTTCCTTAGTACCCGTCTCCGCTATGGTCTCAGGCGTTGCAGCCTCCTCTTTCGATTGTCCGCTCCGCTCTTGCCCGTTGCATTCCGCTAACAGACTGCCGTAAGAAGCTGCTAGTAAGACTTCTGCGCGTTGTACAGGCCGGCCCTTTGCCTGCATACGAAGGGGAAGCAGAGCGGCACTCCGTGTCACACGCAGCTAACAGAGAGTAAGGAGAGCCGGGCTGGGCTTTTAGGAGGGGGGTGCAACCGCAGCGTCGTTCCTTAGAATGGTCTGTAGCAGACCTTCCGCCATACCCAGCTATTGGAAACAGTGAACGTGCGAGCAATCCGCCGGAGAAAGCGGGTAAAGGCTATGCCTTCTTATGCCGCCCTGCTACATACGCGCAGTCCGGTGAGCAGGGCATGAGCACCTACCGCTAGAACAGCACCAACTCAACCTCAGGCTCCGGGCCGAGCGTAGCGGAGAAGCGAAACCTAGAGATGCCATACAAACAAAAGCGAAATACCTGCGTTACTGCAACCGACTTATACAGCTTCACGAGGGAGGGGGCGGAAACTTTTCCGCCCCCTCCCTTTCGGCTCATAGGTCAGAACCTTAACTTTGAGCTGTGGCTTGCTCCTGGATGTCGTCCACGACACTCGGGTCAGCGAGGGTGGTGGTGTCGCCTACGTCCTGCTCGCCCTCGGCTATCTTCTTAAGGATGCGGCGCATGATCTTGCCGCTCCTCGTCTTGGGCAAGTCGTCTACCGCCACGACTTGATCGGGGCGGGACGTTGGACCTATCTCCTCGCGCACATGGTTCCGAAGCTCCTTCATCAGCTCGTCGCTGGTCTCCCGGTCGCCTTCTAGGATCACGTAAGCCCAAATAGCCTGGCCCTTGTCCTCATCGTGCTTGCCGACGACCGCCGCCTCGGCGACGGCGGGATGAGAGACGAGCGCGCTCTCGACCTCGGCCGACGAAACGCGGTGGCCGGAGACGTTCATCACGTCGTCCACCCGTCCGGTAATAGTGTAGTAGCCGTCCTCGTCGCGCCTGGCCCCGTCGCCGACGAAGTAGATCTCCGGCCCGTACTTCGAGAAGTAGGTATCCTGGTAACGCTCCGGGTCTCTGTAGAGGGTGCGGAGCATACCGGGCCACGGCCTCTTTATCACGAGGTTGCCCTGGCCAGCCCCCTCAATCTCGTTACCATCCTCGTCATAGATGCCGGCGTCTATACCGGGAAGCGGGAAGGTAGCGCTACCGGGTTTCGCGGCGGTGAGACCGGGCAAGGGCGAGATCATGATCGCGGCGGTCTCTGTCTGCCACCAGGTGTCGACGATCGGGCAGCGCCCACCTCCTATATTCTCGTAGTACCACACCCAGGCCCTGGGGTTGATCGGCTCGCCCACGCTGCCAAGCAGCCTCAAGCTGAAGAGGTCATGCTTCTCCACCGGCTCGGTTCCCACCTTCATGAACGCCCTTATCGCGGTCGGTGCTGTGTACAGGATGCTGACCTTGTGCCGCTCTATCACGTCGAACCAGCGATCGTTCTCGGGATAGGAGGGCACCCCCTCGAACATGAGGGTAGTGGCTCCCGAGGCAAGCGGCCCGTAGACGAGGTAGGAGTGGCCGGTGATCCAACCAACGTCCGCGGTGCACCAGTAGATATCGTCGTCCTTGATGTCGTGGACCCATTTGGTCGTAGCCTTGACGTGGGTGAGGTATCCGCCCGTCGTATGCACGATCCCCTTGGGCTTGCCGGTCGAGCCGGAGGAGTAGAGGATAAAGAGCATGTCCTCAGCGTCCATCTCCTCGGCGGGGCAATCATCGCTCGCCTCGTTCATAAGATCTTGCCAGCGATGGTCACGCCCTTCGGTCATCGGCACCTCGTTGCCGGTACGGCCGACCACGACGACGCTCTCGACACTGGGCGAGTCCTCGAGGGCCTTGTCCGCGCTCTCCTTCAGGGGATTGACCCGGCCTCCGCGCGGCGCCTGGTCGGCGGTGACCAGCACCTTCGCCTCGGCGTCGTTGAGCCTGTCCCGCAAGGCGTGGGAGGCGAACGCGCTAAAGACTACCGAGTGCGGCGCGCCTATCCTCGCGCAGGCGAGCATCGCGATCGCGACCTCCGGGATCATCGGCAGGTAGATCCCCACCCTGTCGCCCTTCTGCACCCCGAGGCTCTTCAGAACATTTGCGAACTTGTTGACCTCGGTCGTGAGCTCCTGGTAGGTATACGTCCTCGTCATGCCGGGCTCGTCGCCCTCCCACAGAAGGGCGGTCTTATCTCCCCTACCCTGCTCTACCTGATAGTCCAGGCAGTTGTAAGCGACGTTGGTCTTGCCACCAGCGAACCACTCGGCGTTCGGCGGGTCCCAATTGAGGACCTGGTCCCACTCCTTAAACCAGTGCAGATCGCGGGCGCACTCCGCCCAGAAACCTTCGAAATCCTGCTCTGCTTTCTCGTAGATCGACGGATCTTGCACGTTGGCCTGGGCCACAAAGTCTTCGGGCGGCTCGTAGACGCGCGTTCCTAGATCTTCATGTCCGTTCTGCTGCTCTTCGCTCAACAGATCTCCTTTCCTTCTACCTCTGGGGGCTCGTCTTACGGCGCCTCCAAAGGCCTCCATTCCTGACCTGACAATACCCGCGGGTAGGAGAAATTAACCGCCTGACTACCGTCCCTATCCTTCCCAAAACCCTGGCACGGGAGCGTCCTTTCGCTGAAGTTTGCCGGAGGCTCGTTGACCCATAAGGTAGTGCCGCTTATAATCCTGGGGCTGCTCGTGTCGGGGTGGCGGAATTGGTAGACGCGCTAGGTTGAGGGCCTAGTGCCCGATGAGGGCGTGGGGGTTCGAGTCCCCCCTCCGACACTCAGAGTCTTTGACTTTCGACGCGTACGTTCGGCGCGCGGGGTAGAACTAGGTTCTCCGTTTTAAGCGTAGAGCCGTCGGTGTCTTCTATGAGACCGACGAAGCATCGTTGCACGTTAGGATGAGGCGAGGTGTTCTACGCGAGGAGCAGACCAGCTCGTGACAGCGTAGTGCCGCTGTAACCATTCATACGCGCGAACACGATCTCGGGTATATAATCAGGTTCAGGACTCGCCTGTTCTCCCCATCCTCCCCAGGCGAGTCCTTTTACTGCAGCAAAACACACGGTAATTTTACGAAGCACTCGCGCGTTTGGGAGATTCAACTGGCCTGATATAAGGTGGGCGGCGAAACGGGCCTGGACAACGCTGCCGCGGGTGTCCCGTGCATGTCACTGGAAATGCCCGTCTGCAAACCGTTCCTGCCGTCCCCAAACGAGACAACGACGAGTAAGGATCTGCGGAGTTGCGGCACAGGTTTAGAGGACGTTGATCCTGCCCGCGCCGCTCCTGCTTTATTCGGTGAGCCGGCTCAGCCTAAGAAGATCAGGATTGCCGTAGAGACGGTGAAGAGCGCGAGCACGATGAGGGTTAGCCGGGTGAGGTTCTTCTCCATGATAGTCGTGCCGGAGAAGGTGCTCCCCGTTCCGCCGCCGAGCGAGGAGGAGAGGCCTCCGCCCTTGCCTGAGTGGAGCAGTATGAGCGCCACGAGCGCCACGCTGAAGATCGTATGTAGAAACGCGAGAACGTAGATCATGTCAACTACTTTAGCACACCTCTGGCGCTAGAGAAGAGGGTCAGACTCTCTACACGTTCGCGGCTGCGTTGACCAACTCGGCAAAGGACTCCGCCTCCAGAGAGGCGCCGCCGACGAGCCCCCCGTCCACGTCCTCTTGCGCCATGATCTCTTCGACGTTCCCCGGCTTGACCGAGCCGCCGTAGAGGATGCGCACCGCGCCGGCGAAGTCCTCGCCGCGTAGCTCCCCGAGCAGGCCACGGACCTTACCCGTAGCGTCCTGGGCATCCTCGGGGGTGGCGGTGTCTCCGGTGCCTATGGCCCAGATCGGCTCGTAAGCGAAGACGATGGCCTCGCCGGAGATGTCGTCGTCGAGGTGCTCGAAGACCGCCCGGACCTGTCCCGAAACCTTCTCCCACATTCCGCCGGAGTCTCGTTCCTCCTTCGTCTCCCCTATACAGACGACGGGAAGGAGCCCAGCGGAGACAGCCCGGGCCGCTTTGCGCGCGACCATCTCGTCGGTCTCGCCAAAGATCTCACGCCGCTCCGAGTGCCCGACGACTACCGCCCCGGCCCCCACGTCGAGCAACATCGGTGCGGAGACTTCCCCCGTGAAAGCCCCCGAGTCCTTATAGTAGAAGTTCTGTGCCCCGGCGAGAACAGGCGTACCTTCGGTCAAGCGAACGACCTCACTCAGGGCCGTGAGCGGGACGAAGAGCGCCACGTCCGCTCCTTCAACACCCTCGATGCGCGGCAGGAGTTGCTCCACGTACTCCCGCGCCTCCCCGAGGAGCTTGTTCATCTTCCAGTTCGCCGCCATCATCGGTCGTCTGCGCGCCATCAGGCATCCTCCTTGTTTGGCAGCACCGCTATCCCCGGCAGTTCTTTGCCCTCGATGTACTCTAGAGAAGCGCCGCCGCCGGTGGAGATATGGCTCATCTCGTTCTCCAGCCCGAGCTTCGTTACCGCAGCGACCGAGTCGCCGCCGCCAACTATGCTCGTACCCTCGCTCTCAGCAACGGCCCTCGCCACGCCCTCGGTGCCCTTCGCAAAGGCGTCTACCTCGAAGACGCCCATCGGCCCGTTCCAGAACACGGTCCTGGCCTTCCTGATGTGTTCCCCGAACCTCTCGACGGTCTCCGGGCCCACGTCCAGCCCCATCACGTTCTCCGGAATTTCTTCGACCCTCACGGTCTGCGAGGGCGCGTCCTCCTCGCTCCGCTCCGCCACGACTATATCCACCGGCAGAACCAGCCTCTCCCCCGCCTCGTCGATGAGCCGTCTGGCCTCTTCCATATACTCATCCTCGACGAGAGACTTCCCGACCTCGTAGCCCTGTGCCTTAAAGAAGGTGAAGCACATAGCACCCCCGATCAACAAGAAATCAGCGACGGAGAGCAGGCTCTCTATCACGCCGACCTTATCCGAGACCTTCGCCCCGCCGAGGATGGCTACAAAGGGGCGTTCGGGGTCGCGCAGAACCTTATCCAGGTAATCGATCTCGTCCTCCATCAAGAGTCCCGCCGCCGCGGGCAGATGTTCCGCAACGCCGACAGTGGTAGCGTGCGCCCGGTGAGCCGCCCCGAAGGCGTCGTCGACGTACAGGTCGGCGAGCGCCGAGAGTTGCTGCGCGAAATCCGGATCATTCTTGGTCTCTCCGGGGTAGAAGCGGGAGTTTTCGAGGAGTACCACGCCTCCTTCGACGTCCCAGCTCTTGAACACCTCCTCTACCTCCGGGCCGACAACAGCGTCGAGCTTCAGGACCGGCGCGCCGAGGAGTTCTTCGAGCCGCCTCGCCACCGGGTCCATCGCATACCTGGGGTTTGGTTCGCCTTTCGGTCTCCCGAGGTGGGAGATCAGCACCGGGCGCGCCCCCTTCTCCAGTAGATACCGGATAGTAGGGAGCGCCCGCCGGATGCGCGTGTCGTCCGTGACCTCACAGTCCTTGATAGGGACGTTGAAGTCCACCCGCACGAGCACCCTCTTCCCGCCTACGTTGAGGTCCCTCACGCTGCGTTTGTTCACAGAGTTCTCCTGCTCAACGACCCGTTAGAACACCTGGTTGCGTCTCTACCCGTCATCGCGTTGCGTTGGACGTCAGTATGTTGGTGAGTAGTCCCGGAAGGGACTGCCACGGTACCACCACAAGGACTATACCGATCGCTACTCTGAGCAGATATCCGACCAGCCGTCGCTTGTTGGACTGCCGCCGCGACACAAGCCTTTCCAAACTGTGTAGGACCGGCAATCTATTCCCGCAGTAACCGACGTCCCTACAGCTTCTCGCCGATAAAGCGGACGATGTCAACGGTGCGGTTAGAGTAGCCCCACTCGTTGTCGTACCAGCCCAAGATCTTGACGTTCTGGCCGGTGGACATGGTTAGCTGCGAGTCGAAGACGCAAGAGGCCGAGTTGCCGACGATGTCGCTGCTGACCAGCGGGGCGTCAGCGTATTCGAGGACGTCCGCAAGATCACCTTCGGCGGCGGTCCTGAACGCCTCGTTCACCTCTTCGGCCGATGTCTCGCGCGAGACGCGCGCCACGAAGTCCGTTATCGAACCGTCGGGGACGGGGACGCGCAGGGCCATACCGTCGATCTTACCTTCGAGGTCAGGGTAGATCACGGCCGCAGTCCTCGCCGCGCCCGTGGAGGCCGGGACGATGTTCTGGGGGGCACTCCTGGCACGCCTCGGGTCCTTATGCGCCGCGTCGAGCAAGCTCTGGTCGTTGGTGTAGGCATGGATGGTCGTCATGTAGCCAGACTCGATCCCGAAGCTGTCTTGCAGCACCTTGACCATCGGGATGATGCAGTTGGTGGTGCAGCTCGCGTTGGAGACGACCTGGTGGTTGTCGGGATCGTAGGACTCGTGGTTTACCTTGTAGACAAAGGTGGCGTCGGCACCCTTGGCCGGGGCCGAGATCACAACCTTCTTCGCGCCGCCTTCGAGGTGCTTGGCAGCACCTTCGCGATTGGTGAACACCCCGGTAGACTCGACTACTATATCCGCGCCGACGTCGCCCCAGGGGATCTGGGCGGGATCGCGCTCGGAGAAAGTCTTTATCTCCTGATCGTCGATACGCAGGATGTTGCCGTCTACGCTCACGTCTCCAGGGTAGATGCCGTGTACGGAATCGCGTTTGAACAGCAGCGCCAGACCCTCCATCGGCGCCAGGTCGTTCACCGCGACGACCTCAACGTCGTTTCCGCTCTCTATAGCCGCCTTAGCTGTAAGCATCCCGATCCGGCCGAAGCCGTTTATCCCTACCCTTACGGTCATAAGCTTCTCCTTTAGTCTCGCCTCTCGCCAGCTTACCTTATCTGATAGCTCTCGGCTCTCCTCTGGTCTCGAAACGTGTTCCCCCTGAGTGAGAGCACCTCAAACTAGGTTGGACGGGGAACGGCTACGAGTTCTTCTAGCTCGCCAGTCCCTACTGGTTTCGACTCAGAGCCGCCAACCTCCTTAGACGGTGGTTGGCGGCGCTCTTAGTGAAGCCGCCGATATGGGCCAGCTCGACGAGGGAGGCGTCGGGATGGTCGAGGCGTAGTATAAGCATCTCACGTAGCGCAGAGGGCAGCGTCTCGGGGTCGAGGCTGGCGAGCGCCTCTTGCTGGCGAGCGGCGGCGGTAGCGGTACGGGCCGCATTCGCGGCATCGAAGTTGGTAGTGCGGTTCGCGTTCGCCTTCGCCTCGCCCAGTATCGCGCGAGCCTCGTACTCAAGGACGGCCTCGTGCAACCCCATCCGGGCCAGGAGGGTGGTGACGCCGTCGGCGCTCTTCGTGTAGGCTACCCACCTCCCGCGACGTCTGGTGACCTTGAGAGGCGCGGGAGAGAGCCCGGCGACGCGCCGTATAAAGACCTCGTCTGCGTGGACAAACTCGAGATGGTGGCCGCGGCCGGGACGGGTGACAGAGCCCGCGCCCTGAAACGCCCCCCGTAAGTAGGCGAGCGGGCCGCCCGCGTAGCGCCGGCAGCGCTCCCGCTCGGCGCGGAGCTCCTCGACGGCCTGGACGGCGCGATTGCCTTCGACGCGCACCGCATATCGAGTCCGGCTGAAGGTGTCCTGCCCGGAAGGGAAGAGCCGAGGCTCGAGCCCGAACTCTGAGCGCCAAAGCCTCACCGCCGAACGGGCTACGGCGGCGCTCGGGTTACGCAGGGTTACGCCGGTGCCGTCCTCCAGGCCGGCGGCATCGACCAGACCGGCGAGCTCGACCTTGGGGAGGGTACCTCCGCTCGGTGACCCGGCGGCGAGCTGGCGGCGAAGCTCAGAGGCGAACGAGGGCAATCTCGCACACCTCCTCTGCGAGCCGAGAGGCATCGTGGCGCACGCCACGCCCGGCCTCGTGAGAGATCAGGTTCGCCTCCCATATCCGGATGCCGGACGCCTTTATCTCTTCCCGGTCCACGGCTACGAGCCTCGCTCCCTCTGCCTCGTAACGCTCCACCAGCTCCCGCGACAAGTCGTCCGAGTGGACTAGAACGTCGGTCACGACCAGACCGACGTGCTCCGTTATCGCCCGGAGGTGATCCGAGACAGAGAAATCGTCTGTCTCTCCCGGCTGGGTCATGACGTTCGCCACGTAGACTACCGGCCCCGCGAAGAGGTCCAGAGCCTCCCTCACGCCGCCCCCCAGAAGAGAGGGAATCGTGCTCGTAAAGAGGCTGCCCGAGCTCAATACCACCAGATCGGCGTTCTCGATCGCCCGTACTACACCCTCGGGAGCGCGCGCCCCCTCGGGCTCCACCGTAATCCTCTTCAGCGGCCTCTTCGCGGCGTGCACGGCCGACTCGCCGCGGGCGATCGTACCGTCGGCATAGTGGGCGACGAGCGTAAGGCTCTCGGTCGCCGCCGGGAAGACCCGGCCCTTTATGCGCAGGAAGCGAGCCGCCTGCTCGACCCCCTCGCAGAATCCGCCGGCCATGTCGGCCAGGGCTGCGATGATAAGGTTCCCGACCGAGTGATCCGAGAGCTCCCCCCCGCCCTCGAAACGGTAGTTAAAGACCTCGGCGAGACGCTTCCGCCCGGAGAGCGCCACTAGACAGTTCCTAACGTCACCGGGCGGCGCTACCCCGATCTCCTGCCTGAGCCGTCCGCTGGAGCCTCCGTCATCAGCCACGGTCACGACCGCCGTTAACTCGCCGACCCTGTCCTTGAGGCCCCCTAGGAGCACCGGCAGACCGGTGCCTCCGCCGAACGCAACGACGCGCAAGTCTTCGCTCCTACCCATTACAAGTTAGTATAACCGCGCTCTCTAACTTGAGAGGCGCTCGCGGTCGTGAGGCCGCTCGAAGTCAATCGACGGTCCCTTAGGGACGATCCTTGTCGGGTTGATGCTCTCGTGGCTACGGTAGTAGTGACGCTTTATATGATCGTGGTACACGGTTCCGGCCACGCCGGGCTGCTGGTAGAGGTCTCTCAGATAGCCCCAGAGGTTCGGATAGTCGACGATGCGCCTGATGTTGCACTTGAAGTGCCCGTAGTAGACGGGATCGAAGCGCACCAGCGTCGCGAAGAGAGCCCAGTCGGCCTCGGTGATTCGGCCGCCGCAGAGATACCGTCTCTCGCCCAGCACTCCCTCCCAGTAGTCCAAGGCGTCGAAGAGTTGCGTGACGGCCTCCTCGTAGGCCTCCTGAGTCGTGGCGAAGCCGGACCTGTAGACCCCGTTGTTTACGGGTTCGTAGAGCTCGTCGAGTATCCGGTCAACCTCCTCGCGCAGGTCCTCCGGGCAGAAGCTTAGGTCCGCCCTCGCGCCGGGGACAGCGTTGAACTCATGGTCGAGCATGCGGATGATGTCGCGCGACTCGTTGTTGACTATCGTCCCCGTCTCCTTGTCCCAGAGCACGGGGGTTGTAACGCGGCCCGTATAGTTGGGGTCGGCCTTCTGGTAGACCTCACGCAGGTAGTACGCGCCGTTGACGGTATCGGGGATAACGCCCGGCTCGTCGTAGAAGGCCCACCCGTCGTCGCCCATGAAAGAGCCGACAGCGGAGAGGGAGACCGCCTCCTCAAGACCCTTGAGCTTACGCAGGATCACGGCCCTATGAGCCCACGGGCAGGCCCATGCTACGTACAAATGATAACGGCCCGCCTCGGCGTTGAAACCGCTACGCCCGTCGGCTGTGACCCACTCGCGGAACGTCGTCTCCTGACGGGCGAAGCGCCCTTCAGGGTCTCTCGGGATGCGCTCCTCGGTCTTCCATTCGCCCTCGACCAGCATGCCTGGAGACATAACGAACCTCCGATCATTTGGCTCTCAGCGTCCATCGCCAGCGTTCGATCCTCCAGCTGACGAGCGTGCTTCGCTTTGGGAATGAATTCTAGCTATTGCCGTGGCTTGCAGCGCGGGAAGATGTACAAGGGGAGTCCCGGCAGACCCCTTGAAGCCCTGGCTGATAGCTACTAGCTCTCGGTCAGAGCTTCACGTCCCGATGCCGGACGAAGAGGTCGATCGCGGGGCCTTCTATCTCCTCTTCTCTCAAGTGTCGGGCGAGGTCTTCGACGATAGCTACTGACCGGTGACGGCCTCCGGTGCAGCCTATGCCTAGAGTGAAGTACGTCTTACCTTCGGCAGCGTAGCGAGGTATGAGGAAGGCGAGCAGGTCGCGGAGGCGAGCGAGGAACTGTCCGGTGTCTTTCTGGCCGAGGACGGCGTCTCGGACGGGCTCGTCATGGCCGGTGAGAGGGCGCAGCTCAGGGTCGTAGTGGGGATTTGGAAGAAAGCGGACGTCGAGGAGCATGTCCACGTCGAGGGGGGCTCCGTGCTTGAAGCCAAAGGAGATCAGGCTGACCGAGAGCCGGTTGGCGTGGGAGTGAACGAGCCGTGCGAACCGCCTCTTTGAGTCGGCGGCGGAGAGCGAGGAGGTGTCCACGACTACATCGGCGATCTCACGCAACCCCGATAGGTCACGCCGCTCGCCCTGAATGGCGGCCAGGACGTCTCCGTCCTTCGCCGCAGGATGAGGCCTGCGACTCTCCTTATAGCGCATGACCAGCGTCGGGTCGTCGGCCTCGATAAAGATAACCTGCGGCTCCCATCCGCCCTCTCCGTGAAGCGCTCCTAGACCCTCTTCGATCTCGTCGCCGAAGTACTTCCTGCCCCGTATATCCACAACGACCACGACCCCGGTCTCCTCGCGTTCCTCCAAAGGCGCAAGGGCGAGTACGTCGGAGATCATGGAGGGCGGCAGGTTGTCTATACAGTAGTATCCTGCGTCCTCGAACGCCTTGAGGGCGTTCGTCTTCCCCGCGCCGGAGAGCCCGGTGATGACTACTACTCTACGCTTCCCGGCCGAAGTCTTGCTCCCCCGTGCGAGCGGAGCTCCATAGCTCACGGTAGTCTCCCCCGATTCTCATGCGCTGGATGGGCCATCTCTCCATCCGAGCCTAACATCGGAGAAGCGGGACGGCAACGAAGAAGCGTTGATTTAAGGAAGGTTTAACGGCGCAACTAGCTCTGAGTAAGGTCGGAGATCTAGCCTACCTCTCGGGGATGGCCCCCTGAACCCATACGACTCTCGCGCAGGCCCTTTCGGCAAGGTTGTAGCGTCGTCTCTCGGGAGGAAGGCCACCGGACGGCGCGAGAGACGATCCTGGCGATGCTCGCCAGCCTGAGAGGTTCCATGGGCGACCTCGACCGCATGAGTGGTTGGCTGATTTTCGACGCAGCACAAGGTTTCGGCGGGACGACCAACGCCGTCAACGGGTTCTTGGATCTGATCCTCGACCTCTTCGGTCTCGAAACAGGTGTGGACGTGCCCTCTCTCCCTCTAAGCCTGCCAGCCGTGATCTCCGCCGAGAGCGCGTTGAGCTGACGCCGGGCTGCTCGAAGCCAGAATTATCGGTGCAGCCGGGCGTGTACCTCGCGAGCTACCCTGCCCGGCAGCCCCGGAACGGCTTCGAGCTCCTCTAAGGAGGCCTCCAGAAATGCCTCCGGGGTGCCGAAGTGTTCGAGGATCTTCTTCTTTCGTGTGGGACCGACGCCTGGCAGATCGTCGAGAACGGAGCGGGTCATCTCCCTGCCGCGGAGGTTGCGGTGGTAAGTATTGGCGAAACGGTGAGCCTCGTCGCGGACGCGCTGGAGTAGATGCATCTCTGGGGACTCGCGGCGCAGCATTACCGGCTCCGGGCGGCCGGGTTGGAAGACCTCCTCGTCGCGCTTGGCGAGCGAACGCAGGGGGATGTCCGGCAGCTCCGTGCCGACCCCCAGCTCCTCGAAGACCGGGACGACAGCCGAGAGCTGGCCCTTGCCGCCGTCGAGCAGGATCAGGTCCGGAGTCTGGGCGAATTTCTCGTCGCCCTCGGCGAAACGCTCCAGACGACGCCGTATCACCTCGTTCATGCTCGCGAAGTCGTCCGAGCCCTCGACGGTCTTGATCTTGAAGCGCCGGTACTGGTCTTTCGCGGGCCTCCCGCCCTGGAACACGACCATGGAAGCGACCGAGTTCGTCCCCATGGTATTCGAGATGTCGTAGCACTCTATGCGTACCGGCAGCCTAGGCAGTGCCAGCTCCTCGCGTAAGGTATCGAGCGTCGAGGCGACCCGGTTGCGCTGCGACTCCTCGACGAGCTTCTCGTGTTCCAGACCGAGCCTCGCGTTCTTCTCGGCCATCTCGAAGATGCGCCGCTTATCGCCGCGCCGCGGGCGATGCACCCCGACACGCGTCCCCCTGAGGTCCGAGAGGTACGCTTCCAGAGGCGCCAGAGCCTCCTCCGTCTCACCGGTGTTTACTAGGACCTCGCGCGGGACGGCGGCCGCGTCGTAGTACTGGGGGATAAACTGGAGGGCGACCGCTTCGGCCGGCGTCTCGGCGTAGTTGTCCAGGAGGAACGAGTCGCGGTTGACGATCTGGCCCTCCCGCACCGCGAAGACCTGCACGCAAGCCGACTCACCCTCGACGTGTGCTCCGAAAGCGTCGAAAGAATCCTCTGAGGCGATGGTAGCCTGCTGCTTATCGCGGACGTAGGTCAGCGCGGAGAGTTCGTCCCGGAGCTTCGCCGCCCTCTCGAAGTCCATCTCACGGGCCGCCTCGCGCATGCTGGCCTCGCGTTCCCGGATCAGGTGGTCAACACGCCCCTCCAGAAAGGCGATGACATCGGCGATGATCTTCTCGTAGTCCACTCTGGAGATCGCGCCTATACACGGCGCCGCCGAGCGCCCGATGTGGTAGTTCAGGCACGGTGTCCCGCTGTGTCGCCCGGGCTCCGGCCCGCGGCACTTCCTGAACGCGAACGTCTTGTTCAACACGTCTATCGTCGAGTGAACCGAGCTCGCGCTCGGGAACGGGCCGAAGTACCGGTGGCGCGGGTCGTGGGCCGCCCGCGTAGCGTACACCCTCGGGTACTCGTCTCCGGTCGTAACCACGATGTACGGATAGCTCTTGTCGTCCTTTAGCGAGGCGTTGAAGCGGGGGCGGTGGCGTTTTATGAGGTTCGCTTCGAGGACTAGCGCCTCGGTCTCGCTTCCGGTTACGATAAAATCTATGCGCCGGATCCTCTCGCGCAACTCTCCAATCTTGGGGCGGTCGTCGCCAGACTTCGTGAAGTAGTTGGCGACGCGTGAGCGAATGTTCTTTGCCTTGCCTACGTAGATCACGGCATCCTTCACGTCCTTGAAGATGTAGACGCCGGGCGAAGTAGGGAGACGCGAGCGATCCGGATAACCGTTCTGAGTCATTGAGAAATTATACCGCGCGAGAACGGCGGTTCTTCGTCTATCGAGGCTTGCGGCGGGGCTCTCTAGGCCGGATGGTCGAGCCGGGCGGGATCATGGCGTCTCCGCCCGCGCGGGCATAACCGAGCCCCGAGACCCAGCCCCCTGCGGCACCGGAGAGGGTCGAGATGAGCACACCGACGACGCCGAGTAAGTCGAAACCCGTCGAGAGTACGAGAAGTCCGGAGAGCACCGCAAGGCCCGCTCCCGCAAAGATCAGACGTCGTCGTCGGTCGAAGACCGCCTGTTTGGAATACAGGGCATAGGTCACGCATCCGGCGGCTAGGAGCGCGAGCGGGAGGAAGAGGTAGAAGACCACGCTCTCCTCCAGTCCGGCGAAGAGGACCGGTCGGAAGAGCTCGTCGCGGCCTTCGAGACCGAGGGCGACGGCGAGCCAGGAGAGGGTAAAGAAGCTCGTCCAGCCCACTACCGCGCCTACCAGGGTGCCAGCGCGCTTTCCCAGACGGGTCTCGACCCGGTAGGTGCGCGCTCCGAGGATCGCGGCCAAAAGCATTGCGGGCAGGAGCAGGGCGAGCCCGAAAAAGGCGAGCCTGGAGAGGATCTGGCCGAACCCCGTCCCGTCGTCTATATACCTCAGAGGCCACGCAAGCAGGGTCGCCACTGCGAGGAAGGCTAGAATGCCCATGTACACCCACGTCACGCACCCGAAAGCTCGCCGGTACTTCGGTTGGAGACCTCTCTCTTCCTCGGCTCCGACGGGGGTCTCCGCCCGTCCCGGACGACTACGAGACACGGTCCTCGACGATACCCGGCAGGTTCTTCTCTGCTCCGGCTCCGAAGTGGGCGAGCAGGGTCGGGGTGACGTCCGTGATCCGGCGGGGCGCCGCGATACCGCTGGCGAGCACGAAGACGTTCGAGTCACTGGCGTGCAGCGAGCCATGATCGCTCTGCTCGTGGAACGTCTGCGAGAGTTCGCCAAAGGTATAGCCCGGGCTGGCCGACAGAACCACGTCCCCGCTGCGCGGTGAGCGCAGGCAGCCCCACAGACGCTCCAGTGCATCCGGGTACTCACCGTAGCGGATCTCGTTGTTCTTGGAGACGCGGATCTCTAACGCCCGGGGGTCGCCCTCAAACTCCCATGAACGACCGGCTGTATCAGACGGTCCCTCGCCGGGACGGAACCGCAACTCCCGTCCGAGCCTGCGGACCACGCCCCAGCCGCCCTCGCTCCAGGCGGCCAGATCTACGCCGCGCCGAGAGTGCGCGTTGACGACAACCTTCTCGCGGTCCACGCCGTCGGCCAGGTAGAGGAACGCAGACCGGCCGTTGGGGACCGCCAGGATCTCTACCCCCGGCTCGAACCGGGCTCTCGATCCTACCTCCGTCCCTTCGCCAAGTATCCGCCGCAACCGTACGTAGCGACGCCTGTTAGACAGGAGCGGCGTGTGTCCGTGGTCAGAGAGCGCCATGACCGCGTACTCCTCCAACGCCCTCTCCGGGCCGCCCGCCGCCTCGAAGAAGGCCGCAACGTACCCGTCGAGCGTCGCGACATACTCTCGTTGGGCCGCAAGGCCCTTGTGGTGAGCGATGGAGTCGCCTTTAAAGAAGTACACCAGCGTGAGCGGCGCGGCCTTCTCCCGGAGGAGCATCGCCCCCACTCCGGCGGCGTAGGCGTCGTTGATGCCTACCGAACGCCTTATCCCGCCCTCCCCGGTCCTGCCGTGCAGCCCCGTGTCGCGGCTGTAGAACAGGTCACCCATGAAGTACTCCTTCGGCCCGCCGACCGAGTCGCCCAGCAAGATGCCCCTGTCCGCGACCCTCCTGACGCTTCTCAGACGGACCGGATGCTCGTGCGGTCCGCGCCTGACCGGAAAATTCACGCACGCGCCGTCTATCCCGCGCTCATGGAGCGTCTCAAAGAGGGTCTCCGCGCGCAGGTCGTCCCGGTTCATACGCCAGACGTTGTTGTGGAAGACCTTTATGGGTCCGGTCGAGATCACCGTATCCCTCATCGCCCCGTAGACGACGACCCGCCCCTCCTCGCGGTCGTACCAGGCGTGCCCCAGGATACCGCTCTCTGCCGGAGCTGCCCCGGTGGCGATAGCAGCCGTCGCGGCGGGCGTAATGCTCGGAAAGACCGAGACCGCATCCCATACCGCCTCTCCCCGCTCGGCCAGAAGGCCCAGGGCGGGGGCGTCACCCTCCTCTATAGCCGCCCGCAAAACGTCCGGCCGGATGCCGTCGAGCACCAAGAGCAGGACGGGCTTGGTCGCTGTGCCGTTCCGCGTGTTGAGATCGATCTCTCGCAAAGTCAGTTGATTGTAACCGAGACGCCGAGGTAGCGGCCGCTTATGGTCAGCTCGCCGCAGCTACCTCGGGTAATAGGTCGCGCAGGAAATTCCCCGTGTGCGACGTTTTGACGCGCGCGATCTCTTCGGGAGAGCCTGTCGCGACTATCTCGCCGCCGCCGTCGCCGCCCTCGGGACCGAGGTCTATGACGTGGTCGGAGGACCGGACCACGTCGAGGTTGTGCTCAATGACGATGACGGTGTTCCCTGCATCCACGAGCCGGTGCAGGATGTGGAGGAGCTTCTCCACGTCGGCGAAGTGAAGGCCTGTCGTCGGCTCGTCGAGAATGTAGACGGTCTTGCCCGTGGCCCGCTTGCCAAGCTCGCTCGCCAGCTTGACCCGCTGCGCCTCGCCGCCGGAGAGCGTAGTCGCCGGCTGGCCGAGCCGGACGTAGCCCAGACCTACGTCGCGCAGCGTGTCCATGCGACGAGCGATAGCCGGGACCGGGGCGAAGAACTCGCACGCCTCATCCACGGTCATCTCAAGGACGTCGGAGATGCTCTTGCCCTTGTAGGTGGCGCGCAGGGTCTCGGCGTTGTAGCGGCGGCCCTTGCAGACCTCGCACGGGACGTAGACGTCCGGGAGGAAGTGCATCTCTATCCGGATCTGTCCGTCCCCTCGGCACGCCTCGCAACGCCCGCCCTTGACGTTGAAGCTAAAGCGCCCGGGCTTGTATCCCCTTATCTTCGCCTCGGGCGTCGTCGCGAAGAGCTGGCGTATATGGTCGAAGACCTTCGTGTAAGTCGCCGGATTGGAGCGCGGGGTCCTGCCGATGGGGCTCTGGTCTATGTCTATGACCTTGTCCACCCCTTCGACACCCCTTATCCCGGCGTGTCGGCCGGGGCGGTGCTTGCTCCGGCCCACGGCATTGGCGAGGGCCTTGTAGAGAATCTCGTTGACGAGCGTGCTCTTCCCCGAGCCCGAGACCCCCGTAACGCTCGTCAGGATTCCGAGCGGAAACTCCACGTCAACGCCCTTGAGGTTGTGCTCGGAGGCGCCGAGCACCCGTATCGAGCCGGCCGGCTCCCGGCGCTCGTCGGGAGGCTCGATACGCCGGCGGCCCGCGAGGAACTGGCCCGTTATCGAGCGTTCCTCGGCCTCGACGTCCTCGACGCTCCCCTGCGCGATGATCTCTCCGCCGTGGACCCCGGCGCCGGGGCCTACGTCTAAGAGATGGTCCGCCGCCCGAATAGTCTCCTCGTCGTGCTCGACGACTATCAACGTGTTCCCAAGGTCTCTCAGCTTCTCCAGCGTCGTCAGCAGCCGCCGGTTGTCTCTCTGGTGCAGCCCGATAGACGGCTCGTCCAGAACGTACAGCACGCCGACCAGCCCGCTCCCGACCTGGCTGGCGAGCCGGATGCGCTGAGCCTCGCCGCCCGAGAGCGTCCCCGCCGAACGGCTCAAAGTCAAGTACCCAAGCCCCACATCCACGAGGAAACCGAGCCTCTCCCGGATCTCCTTTACGACCCGCTCCCCGATGAGCCACTCGCGCGGCGTAAACTCGACGTCGTCGAAGAACCTCTGGGCTTCGGTAACGCTTAGCTGCGTGAACTCGTGGGCGTTCTTGCCGCCTACGGTCACGGCCAGAGCCTCGGGCCGGAGACGTGCGCCCTCGCACTTGGGGCACGGGACGTGGCTCATGAACTCCTCGATCTTCTCGCGCCGGTACTCGGAGTCGGTCTCCAAGTAGCGCCGCGCCAGGTTGTCGACCACACCGTCGAACTGGGTCATGTACTGGCGCCTGCGCCCGTAACGGTTCCTGTAGGAGACGTAGATCCTCTCGCCCTCCGTCCCGTGTAGCACGAGCCTCTTATGCTCCTCGGGTAGGTCTCGCCACGACGCGTCGAGGTCTATGCCGTACTTCTCGGCGAGCGCGAGGAATACGCTCCCGTGGTACTCCGAAGGCGAGTTGTCCCACGGCACTATCGCCCCGTCGTTTATGCTCAAGTCTTCGTTCGGTACCACGAGAGCCGGGTCTATCTCCAGCCGGCTCCCGAGCCCGTCGCACCGCGAACAGGCCCCGTGCGGGCTGTTGAATGAGAACGTCCTCGGCTGTATCTCCGCGATGGAGGCGCCGCAGTTCGTACACGTAAAGTTCTCCGAGAATAGCATCGACTCGCCCGCGACCCCATCCTTATCGACCGTCTCGACCAGGACCAGGCCCTCGGCCAACCGTAGCGCCGTCTCTACCGAGTCCGTGAGCCTGCGCTCGATCCCTTCGCGCACGACGAGCCGGTCCACGACGACGTCGATATCGTGCTTGTACTTCTTGTCCAGGTTCAGATCGACCGGAAGCTCGTGCAGCTCCCCGTCCACCCGGACCCTCGCGTAACCCTGCTCGGAGAGATCCTTGAGCATCTTTCCGTACTCGCCCTTGCGCCCCCGGACCACCGGCGCCAGCACCATAAAGCGTGTCTTCTCGGGTAGGGTGAGTATCTTCTCGACCATCTGCTGCGGCGTCGAGGAGGCGACCGGGAAGCCGCAGACGTGGCAGTGAGGACGTCCGGCTCGAGCATACAAGAGGCGCAGGTAGTCGTAGATCTCCGTAACGGTGGCGACCGTGGAGCGGGGGTTGTTGCTCGTCGTCTTCTGGTCTATCGAGACCGCCGGCGAGAGACCGTCTATATGGTCCACGTCAGGCTTGTCCATCTGCCCGAGGAACTGCCTCGCGTAGGCGGAGAGACTCTCGACGTACCGGCGCTGTCCCTCCGCATAGATAGTGTCGAAGGCGAGCGAAGACTTCCCGCTCCCCGAGAGGCCCGTCACGACGACCATCACGTCACGCGGCAGGGTTACGGTCACGTCTTTCAGGTTGTGCTCGCGCGCCCCCCGCACGACGATGTGGTTATCGGCGATCTCTACTCACCCCTTTGCTTCGAGCTGCTCCGGACAAGTATACGGCCCCCACTAAGGAGGCCAATACATAAAACGTCCGAGTAGATTCTACCACCGCGCCGTCCTCACTCTGCATCGAGCTCGATGGCTACCCGGCCTACCGCTCTCCCTTTGAGGAGAGACATTCTTGGCCTCCGGTCTAAGGAATTCGAGCCGCTCCCGAGCCTAAGCTGTAACCACGTTGAAAGAGCGGGACTCGGGTCCCCGACGAGGAGAGAGGAGGAGCAAGATGATGTGGGAATGGCAAGTATGGAGGTGCTTCGATCACGTAAAGGAGACCTTCCAGGATAAGGGCTGGGAGTATGAGCAGGACGGACGCTTCGATAACGAGGTGGTGCCGCTCCTGGCAGAATCTGGTGACTACCGCATCGTGTTCTTTAAGTGGGATCCAAACACGGGCGAGTGCTGGTTCGAGTTGCGCGACGAGCCACGGCGAAGCATGGTGTACGTGCGGGGCGTCGAAAACATACCGACGCCGGAGAAAGCCGGGGCGCTGCTCGAAAGCTACGGAGCCCCCATACAGGCGATGCCCAACCCTAGAGAACGCCCGCTATACGAGCTGCCGCTCGCGCCGGTGCTGCAGGCGGGCTGATCCGATCAGAGTATCGGCTCCCGGAACGCCTATCCTCGCACGGGACGCGGCATTTACCGGACCCGTCCAAGCTCTCCTTCGAGCTCCTATCCGGGCAGTAGGACTTCGAAGGAGAGCCAGAAAGGCTGACCTCCGTCGGGGGACGATTCTCCCGGGCATCCGCTCGTTTTCTTTGGCCGTTCATGCCGCCAAAGTCCGCATGGAGCACCTATGAACATTACGCTCAAGAGAGCCTTTGAATGTTTGTAGCTTGTTTCTCAACCCAAAATTGGACCGAAGATGGCCGTGTGTACAAGAAGGCGCCGGCAAAGACGGGGGTAAAGTTGTACTCGCGTCCGAAGTATCGACGGCCGCCGAGTACGTATAGTTGCACCATCTCTCCTTGGCGAGAACCAGGATAAACCCACTTCTGTTAGACACGCCACATACAAGGAGAGGCACAAAGAGATCCAACTCCAGAAGGGTGAGACAAGTATGGAATACCGGCACGCAGAGGTGAGAAACGAAGACCATAACCTTGCGAGATTGCTCCGCAGCGCTCAGAAGGAGGCCGAGGTCTGCGCCGGGTACGGCCTGGAGGCAGAGGCAGCGGGCGACGAGAGGCTCGCCGGATTCTTCCAGGAGGTGCAGGCAATGCACGAGAAAGTGGCTGAAAAGGCAGAGACGATGCTTGTCAAAGAAGCCAGAGCGAATCTGAAGGTCGTTCCGAACGGGAAAGATCCTGACCCCGGGGACGTCTCGCCGGGGCGGGATCTCCCCTGACCAGCAACAGGACTGGGCGTGAATTCTTATCCGTGCCGCCTCTCTCGGGAAGGCTCTGCGTCTTTGACGCGTACACAAACTTCACAAGCTATTTCGCCCGTCATCCGCGCGTTGTCGTTGCTCGTCGTATATATTGAATCCGTCCGAGTGGAGGCTGTAGCGGCCGTATTTGGAGACGGATGAATCTCAAGGAGCTATTCAACACCCTGGCGAAGGAGTTCGGCTCCCGGCGGCTCGCGCCGGGGGACTCCGGCCGCCCCGTCAAGGGCCTGGCGGTGGACGAGGAGACAGAGGGCTGGCTGGGCCCTGATGAAGTCGTCGTCACGGCTCGCGCAAAGCTGGACGATAAGTTCCTCGCCATCGTCGCCAAAAAGGACGCGCCCGCGATCATCTGGCGCACCGATACGACTATTATGGAGGAGTCGGCTAGACAGGCCGGAGAGCTGGGCCTGGGGTTGTTCATAGTCTCGCCGGGCGTCCCGCTGCGGGATCTGTTCTCGATCTTCACGCGGGATACGGAGGGCGAGGACCTCTTGCGCCACTCTCACGGCGCGGCGCGGGTCCTGTTCGAGAGCCCGGGCGGAGCGGCGGCTTCGGTCGAGAGGCTAGCCGGCAAGGTCGCCGGCCTGCTGGGACGCTCCGTGGTGGTCGAAGACCCGATCGGGCGTATCGTCGCGGAAGGAGACCCGGGTGCGGAGAGCGGAGGAGCGCGCGCCCTGGTCTCAGTACTCGATGCGCACGACCTGCGCGCCTCGCGGGGTTCGAGCGTAGAGGAGACCCGGCGCGAACGCCGCGACCGCTACGCCCGCCTGCCGAACGGCTTCCTCTCGGTGCCGGTCGAGCGCTGGCGGGTCGCGGAGACTGAGGTCTTCTGGACCCCGATCGGGACCGGCGCGTCGGCGGGATACCTGTGGTTGGACCTCGCCGACGCCCCCCTGCGCCCGGAAGACGTGGTGGTCCTGTACTGGGCCGCGCGCGCCCTCGAAGCCGAGCTAGGCAAGGAGCGGGTCCGCCTGGAGACGGAGTTGGGCGTCCGGGGAGACTTCGTAGACGACGCGATCAGCGGCCACCACGGCTCTGTCGACCTACTTCTCCAGCGCGCCCGTTACCTGGGAGCGGACCTCTCCTCTGGCGCTCTCTCGGTCGTCGTTGACATAGACGACTTCGCAGGCTATCTGAGCCGAAGAAAGCTGAAAGAACCAGCGATCCAGGAGCTCAAACGCCGCCTGGCCGACGCGGTGCGCCTCCAGGCCCGCGAGACGTTCTCGAACTTCCTGCTCGGGCCGCGCTCGGACAACGTCATCTTGTTCGTGGGGCCATCCGCAGACGACGCGCCAGAAGAGCTTGGGGAGAAAGCCCTAAACCTGGCGTCCCGCATCCAGCGCTACGCGAAGGGGTTGCTGCCGGACTTAACGGTCTCGGTAGGTATTGGGCGCTTCAAGGAGAACCCTGCGTCGCTCTCGGATGCCTACTCGGAGGCCGAGGTCGCGCTTGAGATCGGGCACCGTATAGAAGGCCCTTCCTCTGTCTCGACCTTCGAGCAGACGGGTACTTACAAGCTCCTCTTCCGTGTCCTTCAGGAGGAGCCCGAAGAGCTCGAATCTTTCTACGCCGAGACCCTCGCTCCGGTCGTCTCCTACGACTCCCGTTACGGAACGGAGCTGGTCTCGACCCTTGTGACCTATCTCGGCAACGACGCCTCGACCGCCAAAACAGCGGCCGGCCTCTTCGCCCACCGCCACACCATCCGCTACCGTCTCGAGCGCATCCGCGAGCTCACCCATCTCGACGTGGACAAGAGCGAAGACCGCGAACGCCTCACCCTGGGTATAAAGGCAATGCAGCTTCTGGGCCGTGTGCCGGAGAAACCTTCGAGCATCACCGACAGATAGCTTCCGACAGCCGATCACCGGCAGAGACTCTGGGCCTAGAACCCGTTGCACAAGCGAGCGTCAACGATTGTAGAGGTAACTCCGTTCCGCGCCGCTCATGCAAGGAGGGTTGAATGCCGGCCACCGGCAGCTTCTCCTAACGCGAGTACAACCCGCCGCGCGTGTTTGAGATGGATGTTTATACATTGGGCCAAAGACCCCTCAGGGGAGGCGAACGTAGACTAGGTTCCGTTAGTACATACCCTTTACCCCGAAGGAGGGATCTTTTGCGCAAGTTTATTCTTTTGACGATTACGGTGTTGCTGCTGATCGCAGCTTTGCCGGCGGCGGCGTTCGCGCAGGAGACGCCGGTGACGGCTGGAACGGCGACGCCGGAGGACGTGGCGCTAGCAGTGGATACGATGTGGGTGGTCGTGGCGGCGATGCTAGTGTTGTTCATGCAGGCGGGCTTCGCGATGCTCGAGGTCGGCTTCTCCCGCATGAAAAACGTCGGGAGCGTCGTCGCCAAGATACTCGCGATGATGGGCATAGGTTTGGTCGCGTTCTGGGCGGCGGGCTTCGCCTTCACCTTCAGCGACGGCGGCGGGCTCAACTCCATAATAGGGACTCAGGGCTTCCTCCTGAGCGGGGACGAGGCTACCTACGCCGGGCTCTCGTGGACGGCGGTACCGCTGTCGGCCAAGTTCCTGTTCCAGGTAGCCTTCGCGCTCGTCTCACTAGCTATCGTGTGGGGCACCATGCTCGAGCGGACCAAGTTCGCCGTGTACTGCATCTTCGCGGTCGTCTTCGCGGGGCTCATCTACCCGATAGTCGGGCACTGGATCTGGGGCGGCGGCTGGCTCTCCACGTTCGGTATGCAGGACTTCGCGGGCTCCACGGTCGTCCACCTCTCGGGCGCGATGGCGGCTCTGGCGGGGACGCTCCTCCTCGGGCCCCGCATCGGCAAGTACGACGACAACGGCAACCCGCAGACGATACCGGGCCACAACATGCCGCTCGCGGTGTTGGGCGTCATCATCCTGTGGGTCGGCTGGTTCGGCTTCAACCCGGGCTCGACGATGTCCGCCGTCGGCGCCTCCATCGCCGATATAGCCCTGACCACCAACCTTGCCGCCGGCGCGGGCGTCCTCGGGGCCATGTTCATGAGCTACGCCTACCGCAAGCACGTGGACGTAGGGATGGCCGGCAACGGCGCGATCGCCGCGCTCGTCGCCATCACCGCCGCCTGCGCCTTCGTCGATCCTTGGGCCTCCCTCATAATCGGCTTTATAGCGGGCGTCATCATGTACTCGGTGCTCATCCTGGTCGACAAGATCGGGGTGGACGATCCTCTGGGCGCTATCGCGGCCCACGGTATGGGCGGCATCTGGGGGACGCTCTCGACGGGCCTCTTCGCCACCCCCGCGCTGGTCGAGGCGACCGGGATCGGTAGCCCGGGCCTCCTGTACGGCGGCGGGCTCTCCCAGCTCGGCGTGCAGGCTCTCGGGATCGTCGCTTGCGGCGGGTTCGTCTTCCTGACCTCCTATGGAGTCTTCGCCGCGCTCAAGGCTACTATTGGCCTCAGGGTCAAGCCCGAGCACGAGCTCGACGGCCTCGACATCTCCGAGCACGGCGTCTACGGCTACTCCGAGCAGCTCATCGCTACCGACTATCAGAACGGCAGCGGCGGTAGGAAAGCCGTGAAGGACCCGGTGGAAGGAGCAGCAGGAGGAGCTGCCTAAAGAGAAGCAGCGCAACAGACCCCGCTCGGCCAGCATAGCGGCCGGGCGGGCCTCCTTTCCAGGCCCCGGAGATCCTCTCCGGGGCTTCCGGCGGTCGATAATAGAATATCGAGACCTCAACCTAGAAAGCGGGAATGGAACAGAGACTACTGGCGCAAGGCGCAGGCACGAACAACATAATCAACGTCTACTCTGACCGAATCGAGCTAAGGACCGGCTGGCAGAGCGAGAACATCGTATCGCTCAGGCTCAAGCAGGTGGCGAACGTCACACTACGCGGCATGATCAACTGCACCCTCACGCTGGAGATCAACGACGGCCGCCGCCTGAACGTCGAGCGCATGGCGCTCCCCGACGCCCGGCAGGTAAAGGCCACCATAGAGAGCCAGAAACAAAGAGCCGGCCTCTACGAGTAAGGGAGGCGCTGAAAGGCTATCCGGTCTCTCGTAGAATGCTCTGCCAGAGATAGACACAGGGGAGCCCAGCGGGGGCTGAGAGGGCGCCGGGCGCGCCGACCCTTTGAACCTGATCCGGCTAAGACCGGCGGAGGGAGAGGATCATAGTGGGGATGCTAGAAGGCAAGGTCGCCCTCGTGACCGGCGCGAGCCGGGGCATAGGAGCCGCGATAGCGGGCTCTCTGGCGGGCGAGGGCGCCGCCGTAATCGTGAACTACCACAAAAGCGAGGAACGCGCCGGAGAGGTCGTCCGCGAGATCCAGGAGAAGGGCGGCAAAGCCCTACCCCTCCGCGCCGACGTCACCGACGAGAGCGCGGTCGAGCAGATGGTCCGGGCTGCGTCGGAAGCCTTCGGACCGGTAGACATACTCGTCAACAACGCGCTTCCCGACTACAAGTTCGACCCCGTCTCGCGCAAGGACTTCGCGAGCATCGGCTGGGGCGACTACCAGCACCAGCTAGGCGGGCTAAAGGGGGCGTTCCACTGCTCGCAGGCCGTAGTCCCCGGGATGGCGGAGAAGGGTGAAGGAAGGATTATCAACATCCTGACCAACCTTATAAACAACCCGGTCGTCGCCTACCACGACTACACAACCGCCAAGAGCGCCTTTCTCGGCTTCTCGCGCAACCTGGCCTTGGAGCTCGGCCCGAGCGGCATAACGGTAAACATGATCGCCGGCGGCCTCATAGATGGGACCGACGCCAGCGCCCCGACCACCGATGAGGTCCGCCAGATCGTCGCGGGATCGACGCCCCTGAGACGCCTCGGCATCCCGGAGGATATGGGCCACGCTGTCCTCATGTTCGCCTCACCATGGGCAGGTTTCGTCACCGGGCAATACATAACCTGTGACGGCGGCCTCGTTATGCCCTGAGCACCGCCGTCGAGAGGCCCGCCATCGCCTGAGGATACATACTGTTACGGTTCCGCTTTGCCTCCCTGCCCTACACGGTTCCTCCGGTTAACACCGCGCTAAACACCAGCGCGCCCACCAGGCAGAGAACGGCGAGTGCGATCAGCCACGCAGTAACCCTGAGATCCCTCTGCGTTGCGTAATCGGTATCGCCCCTGGAAGCCCGCAGGAGCCAGGTTGCCAGACCCGCAACCAGGGCAACGAGAACCCTAAGCGCCAGTGAGATAAAGAAGAACGCGTTGAATACATCGCGTCCCGCTATCAGCGGCAAAGCCAGAATAGCACCCGCCGCGATGAGAGCCACGGCCAGCGTGACGCCGACGATAGGCAGGAGGCGACCTCGGCCAAGCCCAAATAGCTCTCCGGCCCAGAAGGCGCAAAGCGCGGAGAAGAGCGCGCCGACGCCGAACGTGAGCGGCCACCATAGGGGCTCTAGCATTACGAGACCCAGAGGCACGGTGACGAGCGATGCCACCATGTTACCGGCCAGGGCTGCGGCCAAGACCATCAGACCCCAGAGATAACGCTTCGTCCTGCTGCTCTCTCGGCGCGGAGGGTCCTCCCCTGTTCCAGCCCGTGTCTCATCCCGTGGCGTAGAGATGCTCCAAAGGGGCGCTGTTCGGATGATCCTGATGAGTACCAGGCCCGTCGGAACCCCATAGAGGGCGCACAGCGCGGAGCCCGAGAGGGCCACGATCCAGATGCTCTCCAAACCCGCATAAGGTCCGGTAAAGCGATCTGGGATGCCAAAGTACATAAAAACCATGACCAAGATACCGCCTAAAGAGCTGGCTATTGTCCACAGGATCGTCAAGGCTAGCGAACGAGGTCTCAAAACCGCCAGGAAGGCCAGACTCTGGATAAGACCAAAAACGGCCCAAACCAGGGGCTCGTATGCCCATAGCGGATCTACAGACGTACCGGACAAGGCATTCCCCAGCTCTGGGAAAACTACTATCAAGAAACCCCTCGAGATCTGACCAACCAACCAGCCAAAGAGGCTGGCTACGATCCAGAGACCCGCCCAATCCAGATAGCGTCGCAAGACCAGCCACTGGGCGACGCCCAGGATACCCTGCAAGATGAACAGGCTGACGAACGGAACCGAGGCCCCGACCGCGCCGCCTATGGCGCAACCGGCCACCCACCAGAGCAGCACCGACGCTCTACGCTCCTCTGCGGCTACCAACCCGAAGCCCCTTCTGGTGTTTCGTACGCAATCCTGCTGCCGGGTACTATGCGCTCGCGTCGAGTACCGTACATCCCTCCTGAAGAACTATTTTGTCAGGAGATCTCGCGCCGGCTCTTTAGGCCGAGCTTGCGCAGGATGCTGGAGACGTGGTTCTTGACGGTATACAGGCTGATGTACAGCTCCTTGGCGATCTCCGCGTTCGTGCGGCGCTTGAGGACGAGGGCGAAGACCTCCCTCTCCTTCGGGGTGAGCCGGGCCTCCCCGGAGACCTCCTCGATGCGGGACGCCGCCGCCTCCTCGGCCGCCGGTAACAGCCACACCCGACCGCCCGCGCCGGTGCGCCTGACGGCGCCGATGAGCTCCTCCCCCGCGAGCCCCTTGTGCAGGTAGCCGTCCGCCCCGGCCAGAGTAGCGGCCGCGACGTCCTCGACGCCCGTGTGAGCGGTGAAGACGATGACACGCGGGGCGTCGGGCAAGGTCTTCAACTCCCGGCAGACCTCTATCCCCGAGTCCTCGCCTAGCCGGAGGTCGAGCAGCACGACATCGGGTCTCAGCTCTCCGGCAAGCCTGACGGCTTCGGCGGCGTTGCCAGCCTCGCCAACAACCTCGTCTCCGGCGGCCTCAAGGAGATGCTTGAGCCCGAAACGGACGGTGGGGTGATCGTCTACCAGCAGTATCCTCAACGCCTGAACCTCACCTCCACCGTCGTGCCCTCGCCTGATGAGCTCTCCACGCGCAGTTCCGCCCCAACCGTCCCAGCGCGGGAGCGCATGAGACCCAACCCGATACCCTCCGTGATCTTCTCCGGCTCGTAGCCGCAGCCGTCGTCGCGCATCCGTAGCACGAAGGCGTCGCCCTCCCGGCGCGTCGAGAGCCAGAAGTTCTCGGCCTTGGAGTGCTTGACCGCGTTCCAGGCCGTCTCCACGAAGACCTGCCAGGCAACCGTGACCTCCTCTCGCCCGAGCTCCTCCAGCGGAGCCGCGAGGTCCTCGTGCGTCTCTATACCGTAGAAACATGTGAGCTTCCCGAGCCGCTCCCGAAAGAAGACCGCCGGCTCGCCGACACCGTGTCCCGTAGCCGCCCGAAGCTCGTCGAGCGGCCTTGCGAGATCCAGCCCGGCCTCCCGGGTGGCTTCGAGCGCCTTCTCGATCAGCTCGCCGGAGGTACCCGGATCTCCTCGTTCTCGGGCCGCGACGGCCGCCTCGAGTATCATGGACGCGCCGTGTATGTCCTGCTTTACCGTATCGTGCAGCCCTGCCAGGATGCGCCCTTGCTCGGCCTGCAAGGTTAGAGCCTCCTGCCTTCGGGCCATCACGTCACCCGCATAGGCGACGGCGTAGTTCCTGCCCGTCAGGATTAATGCGAGTGCCGCCCCGCCGAGCAGGAGATAAGAGGGCGCCGAACCGTACATGGTGGCCCAGAGCAGCAGAAAGCCGTACTGCAAGAGCGGCGAGAACGGCCCGAACCAGAACAGCCCGACCCCGTAGCTGCCGACGTGACCGGCGCGCGAGACGGTTTCGCCCCCCCAGCTAAGAACCGCGATACCCAGGAGCATCACGCCTCCCGACCAGAACGCCTCGGCGAGTCCTAGTTCGTAGACCCCTTGCGCCCGGGTCCACAGATAGAAGCCGTCCGCCACGAGGAGCAGCAATAGACCAACCACGGAGATCACCACGAACGGTGGTCGCCGGACCGTCATCAACGCCGCGAGCGCGAGGAACAGCAGCCCTAGGTCGCAGACCGGACGGGCGAGTGTCGCCAGGGCCATCGGCACGGGCATCTCGACGATGGAGAACGGGGAGAAGTAGAAGATTAAAAGCCCGGAAGTCAGCATCACCGCTAGAGTGTCCAGCCCCGCCACGGAGACCATTTCCTGCCGGATACGAGCCATCAGCCACAACAGCACCCCGAACAGAAGAGCGTAAGAGACCGCGTGAACGGCCACCTGAAACACCTCTGCAAGCCCGAGCCCGAACGCCCGCGATCCCACCCACACCACGTCCGCCACCAGCCGCACCGCCACCGCCACGCCGAAGAGCAAGAACGGCCGCCGCTCGGTTCCACCCTCTCCGCGCGCGGCCAGAAGCAAGGCGACGGCGGCGAAGACCTGCGCGATCCACGAGGTCCCTACCACCGCTAAGAAGCGCCCCTCGGACCCGACCGGCTGCGAGGCGAGAAGTAGTGTGAGCACAGCCCAGCAGAGGACGCCCGACGCCAACAGGGCGCGCGGGTTCAAAGACTTCCGCAGCCGCTCCGAGTTCGGGAACCATCCGGTCGTCACGCCAGCCCCCTTGCAGATCACCCCATCTTAGCATTACTCGCGCGGCTGCTATCGGTCTGGGCGGAGCGCTCTATCCGGTCTCCGGGGGAGCGTAGTCTGTGGCATCATCGACGGCCTGCAGGGTCTCCCCGCGGCTCATGCCGGTCGCTCCCAGAAGGTCTGTTACGGCGGCCCGGATCTGCCCGACGAACACGTTGGTCGCCAGGTCCTTGTGCTCTTCGAGCAACACGGTGGCCCTCCTCGCTGCCTGGAGGGCCAGCGTGCGGACATCTTCTTCGGTCTGGCCGGGCGTCTCAAGGTATGCGGCGAGGGCCTCCACGGCCCTCGCGAGGTCCAGAACGGCCCCCGACAACTTCTCTGGGACGGGAACACCGGCCCGCACCACGTCGAACGCGGCCCGAGCCAGCCCGCGCACGTTGCGGACGGTCAGGTCGATCTGGTCGGACGCAGCGGCGTAGAGGTTGAGGTGCCTCATCGCCCGCCGCCGGGGCGGCGCGAAGCGCGCGGTCTCCTGTCCTGCGGCCAGAGCTTCCTTAAAGCCGCTGACCCTCTGGTCTATCTCCCGGGCCTTCAGGAGCGCATGCTCCGTCCGTTCGAGGTCGCCCTCGTCGAGCGCCGCCGCCACCTCTTCGAGCACAGCGACCGCGTCGTCGAAGATCGGGTGGGCCGCCCTCTCGACCATGACCTCGGGGTCCGCCGGGAGCAGGGCGTTAACTACCAGGGCTACCGCGCAGCCGATTAGGGCTTCGAACAGCCGGTCGGGCGAGAAGCTGGCGCCGACGGGCTGGAAGGAGACTATCAGGATCATCGCCGAGATAGCCGTCTCGTTTACGCCGAGATCCCTCTCGCCGAAGAACACCCCTATACACATCGCCAGGGCAACCATCGCGGCGATCTGCAAAGGCCCGAGCCCGAGGAAGTACACGAAGAAGTTCGCGACCGCGAACCCGAAGGCGACCCCGAAGACTAGCTCCAGAGCGCGTCTTCCGCGCTCGCCTACGGATACGCCCAGAGCCAGAACCGTCGCTATCGACGCGAAGACCGGCTGCTCCTGCCCAAGCACCAGGGCCGCCACTACCCACGCCACGGCGGCCGCCACCGCAGTCTGTAAGATCTGTACCCAGCCGCTGCGGATACGCCAGGCGCCTGCGCGCAAGCGCTGGCGAGCCCGGATAAAGAACCTGACCCTCTCCCACCACGACAAACCATCGTTCGTCGTCATCCCCGGAACATCCTCTCCCAGAACCTCCAGCCCGGATCGGCCCGAGTAGCTTCGGGTTCGTATCCTCCCTGAGTTCGGAAACTACTACGCAGTAGCCGCGCCAGCCTCTCGCCGAGTACTCCATCTTAGCACGCTGTATAGCAGCCTCTCGCTAGTTGGGCTTGCTCAAGAGACACGCCCAAGCGACACTAGCAGCTTCGTCCTACTCTGCCGTCTAATGGCTGAGTTGTACAACTTCCGCTAATCGGGCTTCTGGGAACTCAACTGCGATCTGTCTGCTCATCGATAAAGGTACTCCACGATGCGGGCATTATGAGATGTTCCGGTAGCCTGGTAGTCTTATCTCTGATGGCCTGCTCGAGTTGCTCCTGGGTAAGATCCTTGCCCTCTATCTCGGTCCTTAGTTACCAAAAGCCCCAAGCTGCACTTTCGTGCTCTGCTAGGCAAGAAAGCCACCGAGGTAGAGCTGACACTGGTCTAGATCTCGCTCGTACTACCATATAAGCCCCAAGGAATTAGAGCCATTTGCTTTCCTACCTGCTCGAATGCCTCCAGGGCATGGCCTAGGTCGACTTTGTATGAACCATTCCGCCCCTGACATCTCACGGCTGCCAAGCACCTTTTCGTAGGGCTTCGAGGCCTTTACGTCGAAGTACTCCCATATGGAGGCCCAGAAACCTCCGAGATCCGTCACAGACCATTCCCAGAGCTCGCCGTAGTCTTCGAAGGAGAGGCTCTTCTCCTGTTTCAGCCAGCGCATGTAACGGCTAATGTTGGCGTTCTCCTTGAACTCTTCAGAGGGCTCCCAGAGTAATGTCCCCTCGGCTGGCTTGGTCATACTTGTTCCTTACTTCTCGCTCTGTTGATCCCCGACACGCCCCCGCTCAGCGGCACCCTGGTTCCCACGACTCCGACGTCCTTAGAAATTTTAAGCTTCCTCGAGTTCGGCCAGTACGGCCCCACCGGGGACGCCGGCGCCTTCGGCGTAGGGGAGTGACCTCACCACCCCAGCATGGGGAGCCGCCACCGACTGCTCCGTCTTCATCGCCTCCAGCACGAGGAGAAGCTGCCCTTCCTCGACCTCGTCACCCTCGCTCACCAGCACCTTCACTACCGTGCCCGGCATAGGCGCCGTCAGGCTAGCACCGCCCGCGTCCGCTCCGCCCGGTCCCACGTCGTCCACGTCGGGCGGACGAGGTTTAAAGAGCTCGTAGACCACCCCACGTAGCGAGAGGCGCACATCGAGCCCATCCAAGACAAACCCGGCCTTGATGGGGTTACCGTCCAGCGTGGCGTGCATCTCGCCGTCGCGGAAGGCCAGCACCTCGACGACCGAGTCGCCTTCCTCCAGCTGTAGCCTGAAGGTGTTCCTTCCCAAACGTTCCGCTTTGACCCGGTGCTCGGCATCCCCCGTACGGTAGCGGAGCCGGACCGAACCGAGGTGACGCCAAGGGCCGGCTGCGAAAGGCTCGGCGGTTGTGCGTCGCGAGATCAGCTCACCTGCAGCGGTGAGAAGTATCGCCTCCTCCGGCACGGGGATCTCGACGGGGGGCTCCGCCAGCCGGTGCTTCTCCAGAAAATTGGTGGTGGTCTCCCCGGCAGCGAAGGCGTGATGCTCGGCAATGCGCCTCAGAAGCGGCAGGTTCGTCGGGATACCGAGTATCGTGTAGTCCTCCAGCGCCCGGCGGAGCCTCCGGACGGACATCTCTCGATTCGGGGCGAAGACGATAAGCTTAGAGATCATGGGGTCGTAATGCACCGAGACCTCATCCCCACTCTCGACCCCGACGTCATTGCGGATGCCCGGCCCTCCCGGAGGCGCGAAGGCGAGCAGCCTACCTCCAGCGGGCAGCCCTCCCTCCCCCTCTGCGTAGACGCGAGCCTCAATCGAGCTACCTCTCAGCGCGACGTCCTCCTGCGAGACCGGCAACGGTTCCCCGGCGGCGACGGTGAGCTGAAGCTGCACGAGATCTAGGTTCGTGACGCGCTCTGTCACCGGATGCTCTACCTGCAGGCGGGTGTTCATCTCGAGGAAGTAGTACTCCTCGTCTTCAAGGAGGAACTCAACGGTCCCGGCATTGCGGTAGCCTGACTCTTGCGCTAGGCGCACCGCCGCGGCGCACATCTCTTCCCGCAACTCCGGATCCAAGGCCGGCGATGGGGCCTCCTCGATCACCTTCTGATGCCTGCGCTGGATCGAGCAGTCCCTCTCGTAGAGGTGAATGACGTTGCCGTGATTGTCACCGATTACCTGGACCTCTATGTGCCGGGGGTTCTCGACAAACTTCTCCAACAGCACCGAGTCGTTTCCGAATGCCGAGAGCGCCTCCCGCTTCGCGCCTCGGAGGGCTTCGAGGAAATCCCGCGGCCTGGCGACGGCTCGCATCCCGCGTCCTCCGCCCCCCGCGCTCGCCTTGACGAGAACGGGGTAGCCGATCCTTTCGGCCTCTTCCGCCAGCCTCTCTTCGGACTCGTCTTCGCCGTCGTAGCCCGGGACCGTGGGCACGTCGGCCTTGCGCGCGATCTCTTTAGCCTTCACCTTGAGGCCCATCGCATCCATCGCCTCGGGCGACGGTCCGACCCAGATAGCCCCCGCCCCCTCGACCGCCCGCGCGAAGTCCGCGCTCTCCGAGAGGAAGCCGTAGCCGGGATGTACCGCCTCAGCTCCGGACTTCTCGATCGCTTCGACGAGTTTCTCGACGTTCAAGTAACTCTCCGTGGCCGGGGCCGGTCCTATGGCATACGCCTCGTCGGCGAGCCGGACGTGCATCGCTCCCTCATCGATCTCTGAATAGACGGCAGCGGTCCTTATGTCGAGCTCCTTGCACGCCCGGATAATACGCACGGCTATCTCGCCGCGGTTCGCGATCAGCAATTTGCTAAAGCTCATAGTTCCTTCCTCCAGGCGGGCTTCCGCTTCTGCAGAAAGGCCTCCAAGCCCTCCTGACCCTCCTCTCCAGTGCGGAGCTCCGCGATGCGCCGGGCCGTGAGCTCTGTTACTTCGCCGGGCGCCGCATCCCTAAGACCCCACAAAAGGGCCTTCGTCGCCGCCAGAGCCTTGGGGCCGCCCGCGAGGAGCCCTTCAACCTTCTCCTGTACCGCCGCGTCGAGGTCCTCCTCGAAAACCACCTCGTGGACGAGCCCGATCTCGCGCGCCCGCACCCCGTCGAAGCGTTCGCCGGTCAAAAACAACGCCCGGACCTGAGAAAGGCCGATCTTACGCATCACGAACGGGGCGATCGTCGCTGGAGAGACCCCTAAGCGTACCTCCGAGAAAGCGAACACAGCCCCTTCCTCCGCCACCGCCACGTCCGCCGCCGCCACAAGCCCGACCCCGCCGCCAATCGCCGCACCCTTGACACGCGCCACGACCGGCTTCGGGCATCCATCCACCGCCCCGAACATCGCCGCGAGGCGGCGGGCGTCCTCTACGTTTTCCTCATAGGAGAAGTTGGCCGTGTCCCTCATGTACCCGATATCCGCCCCGGCACAGAAGAAGTCCCCCTCGCCTGTGAGGACGACCACCCGCACGTTAGCATCTTTCGCCAGCTCCTCCATGCAGCGCGTGAGTTCTCCGATGAGCCTAGCGTTCAGGGCGTTGCGGGCGCCGGGACGCGCAAGCGAGACCGTTGCTACCGCATCCCCTTGCCTTACGTTTAGGTGTTCGTAGTCAGCCAATCCTCTTCTCCTACATCCTGAATATGCCGTACTTGGTCTCTTCGAGCGGCGCGTTGGCAGCAGCCGAGAGGCCGAGAGCCAGAACTATCCGGGTGTCGGCCGGGTCTATAACGCCATCGTCCCAGAGACGTGCGGTCGAGTGGTAGGGGTTGCCCTCCCTCTCGTACTTCTCGAGGACGGGCTCCTTGAACTCCTCGCGCTCCTCATTAGTCATCTGCTCGCCCTGGCGTGCGAGGCCCTCCTCCCGCACGGTAAGCAAGACGTTCGCCGCCTGCTCCCCGCCCATGACGCTTATCCTCGCGTTCGGCCACATGAAGAGGAGACGCGGCGAGTAGGCTCGGCCGCACATCCCGTAGTTGCCTGCTCCGAAGGAGCCTCCAATGATGACGGTAAACTTCGGGACGTTTGTGTTGGCGACGGCCATCACGAGCTTCGCCCCGTTTTTGGCTATCCCCTCGTTCTCGTACTCCTTACCGACCATGAAACCGGTAATGTTCTGCAAGAAGACGAGCGGGATGCCACGTGAGGCGCAAAGCTCGATGAAGTGCGCCCCCTTTAAAGCGCTTTCAGAGAACAGGATGCCGTTGTTGGCGAGGATGCCTACAGGGTTGCCCATGATGCGGGCGAAGCCGCACACCAACGTCTCGCCGTAGAGCGGTTTGAACTCGTGCATTCTGCTGCCGTCCACGATGCGCGCGATGATCTCCCGGACGTCGTAGCTCTGGCGAGGGTCCTGAGGGACGATGCCGTAGATCTCGCGTGGATCGTAGAGCGGCTCCGCGGCCTCGGTGAGGGTCCAGGGCAGCTTCTTCTCGACGTTCAGGTTGGCGACGGTCTGGCGCACTATCGCCGCCGCGTGCTCGTCGTTCTCGGCGAGGTGATCTGCGACGCCCGAGGTACGAGTATGTACCTCCGCGCCGCCGAGATCCTCGGCGCTCACCTCCTCACCCGTGGCGGCCTTCACGAGGGGCGGTCCGCCCAAGAAGATCGTGCCCTCCC
>CADCVD010000003.1 GCA_902806055.1 uncultured Rubrobacteraceae bacterium | reverse complement strand
CGGTGAATAGCCTTCGAACCGCCAGCGTAGCGGAAAGGCGCCTCGGGTCTCGACGGCCTCCTGGACCCGAAACTCGACCACGCGCTCGGCCCCGGCGAACCTCGCCGTGCGCCCTGCATCCCAGACGATCCGCGCCTCGCCCGTGAGTTGCAGGGTGCCGCCGCCCTCGAAGTCCAAAAACAGGAGCCCGGTATTAGGGTTGACGGCTATGTTGCCCAAGGTGTTGAACATAGTGTTGCCGGAGTAGTCGGGGAACTCCAGCGCATTTTCGTCCAGAAACCGGACGAAGCCGGGGTTGCCGCCGCGGTGGGAGACGTCGGCCCCGCTCTCGGGGTGGGCACTGGCTATGAAAAAGGTGTCGGCGTCGAAGATGAGGCGGCGCTGCTCGTCCGTAAGCCCGCGGGAGCGTAGGGGATACCCGTCCTGCAATCCAGGTTCAGCTCCGCCAATCTTCGGCTCGCGCGCCTGGATGTACTTGGGGCAGTTGGCGTAGACCTGGCGGGCCCGCATGTAGATGCCCTCGGGGCGCCTCTCGGCTTCGCCGTTCAAACGCAAACGCCTCCGGGTGGCGAGGTCTATGGCGACCACGCCGACTTTGGTGCCTGCACCTTCCAGGGCCTCTGCCAACGGGTCGCCGGGGAACGGCTTAGCAGCAATCCTCACCGTCCGCTCGTCTATCACTCGCACGAAGCCGGGCTCCCCGATGAGGAGGGAGGCCCACACCCGACCGCCCGCGCTGACGGAGCCCACGACGACCATAGGCTGCTCCTCCAGGAACTCACGCGCCGCCGGCGGGATGGTAGGGTGGATGCTGTTGCCCACGCGCTCTGCCATCGAGCGCACGCCGGCACGCTCCTGTACCTCGATCTCCCCCGGGTGGTACTTTGCGCTCACGGCATACCTTTCCTGTCCGGCTTCACTTTCTCCTTTTATGTTACGGGTCTCGCGTTCGACGAAGTGGGCGCCGGTTCACGAGCCCTCCGCCGGTTCCGTCTCCCCCTCGCCCGTCGCCTCTTTCCAAGCAAAAAGTAGCTCGCCGCCTGCTACACGCGGTAACCGCGCGGAATCGTAGCCGAAGAGTTTGCGCATCTCCGTCCCATACCACGAGTCGAAAGGGGTATCCGATGCCGCAAGCTCGCGCAGCACTCGCTCGGGGTCTTCGGCCTCCAGGTAAACGACCGCCACCCCTCCCCCGGAACGCTTTGGCGCAAGCCACACGGACTCGGCTGAGATGCCCAGGCGTCGCCTTGATTCCGCGTACTCTTCGTAGCGAGACCCCGAAAGCTCCTGCAAGAACCGCCGCCAAGGCTCTTCTTGATCCGCCGAGACCTCCCAAGCCAACAGCGACGACCTCCTACCTACCATTGCCAGTATCATCGGCTGCCATCCGCAGTCTCCTTCGTCTGGGGTGCAAACCTTTTCTCGCGTATGCCGTTCTAAAGCTCCCTAGTCGTGCCTCTCGTTGCGTCCTCCGACGGGACTGTACAAACAGGGTGGGTGCTCACTCAAGCGGAGCCCACTCAAGCGGAGCCCACTCAAGCTACCGTAACAGCGGGGCGTTGCGGAAGCGTTGCACGGGAGAGAAGACGAAGGTCTCGAAAGGAAAGGTGCTGAGTAGCAGGTTGTTGGTTCGCGTTCGCCGCCTAAGCCGAGAAGAATTAACCGAACTAGCGGCGCAGGTAAAGGTGGGTTACTTGTGGTTGAGGCTATAAAGCTAAACATCGAGGTCAGCCTCTCAATAGTCGACCTCGGGAACCTCCAATAGTGAGGTCCGCATCACCGGTGAGGCCATCTTGACATCTGTATTCACCGAACTACCTAGAAGGGGTATCTTCTTGGAAACTCGGCCAGCTAAACCTAGCGGCAAGAGCGAAGACCGCGAACGCCTAACCTTGGGGCTCAAGCCATGCAACTACTCGGGCGCGTACCGGGGAAGGCTTCCAGCTTCTCCCGTCGCCAAGACAGCGACAGAAAGTAACCTGCAAGGGGTCTCAAACTCCGCAACCACTCGCCGTTTCTACCGAAGGATAAGCTAGTGGCTTTTCTCGGAGCTTGTATTTATACATTGGGCCAAAGAGCCCGCCGCATACCCGGATGTAGAATATGTAATTAGCGTACATATCTCATCTTAAAAGTAAAAATACTTAGCGTAGGATCGCTTTTTGACGATCAAGCGACGCCCACTGACGCTACAGTAGCAACGGGGCGCAAGCGTAGCACGGGCGTAGGGGAAGCGTGGCACGGGAGATGCAAGGCGGAGGTCCGGGAATAGAGCTGCTGAGTATTAGGCTGCTGGGCCCCCCTGAGGTAAGCGTTGAGGAGCGTGCCCTCAGATTCGGGAGAAAGAAGACGCTCGCGCTTTTGTGCTATTTGGCTGCCGAAGGAAGGAAGCGCTCCAGGAGAGAGCTCGCCGAGCTTTTGTGGCCGAAAAGCGACGAGCGGCGCGCCCGGACGGACCTGCGCAGCATATTGACCAGGCTCAGGAAGACGCTCGGAGAGGACGCCGTCCGTAGCGATGCTCGTGGCGATGGCAGCAGCGAAGGGGTGCGACTGCTCACCATCGATGATGACCTTTTGGGGGTAGAGTCGCGAGGGGTCGAGCTCGATCTACGCATGCTCGAAGCGGCCGTTTCGCTGGCCCGGAGCGAAACCTTGGGGAGCTCGCCGGGAGGTAGGAGCGTCGACGACGCCATAGGGCGCCGGGATCTGATCGCTCACCTAGAGGGGGCTCTGGAGATCTACAGGGGCGAATTTATGGAAGGCTTCTCGCTCGAGGATGGCCCCGAGTTCGAGCTATGGCTGGAGGCTGAGCGCGCGAGATGGAGCGGGGTCTTCGGGGAGCTTTGCGAGAGGGTGTCGCGGCTTCAGGCCGGGGCAGGTCGGCTGGAGAACGCGATCGAGACGGCACGGCTCTGGACGAAGCACACGCCTCTAGAGGAAGCCGCGCACCGGCGGCTGGTAGAGCTCCTGTCTGCCGCCGGTGACAGCGAGGAGGCTCTATTAGCCTACGAGGATTTCGGCGGTGTCCTGAGAAGAGAGCAAGAGATTGAGCCCTCCCCACGGCTGATGGAGCTTGCCGGTCGCCTGCGGGAGGAGGTAGAGGAGAGGGCTTCTTTGGGCGCGAGCCTGGCGCGCTCGGCGGCCGTTACTCCGCTTTCGGCCCTCGAGGTCCCGTTTGCGGGCCGCCACGAAGAGTTCGGCGCGCTCGTTTCCGAGTACCATGCCTGCGTCTCCGGCGAAGAACCGCGCATCGTCACGATGACCGGGGAAGCCGGGATAGGCAAGACGCGTCTAGCCAAGGAATTCCTCGGCTGGGCCAGAGCCCGAGGAGCGGATGTCCTAGAAGGAGCGGCCTCGGAAGGGGCAGGGTTGCCCTACGGGCCGCTTGTCGAAATCATAAGGCCTCGCATGGAACGAGAAAGGGCACCCGACGACCTCCTAGAGGACGCCTGGCTCTCTGAGCTCTCGCGCCTGTTACCAGAACTCAAGGAGAGGTACCCAGACCTTCCCTCCCCGACCTCCGGCGAAGAGGAGACGGCCAAAGGGGCTCTCTTCGAGGTGATCACAAGAATGGTGGAAGCCTTAGCCTCGCGCGCCCCGGTGGTGCTCTTTCTGGACGATTTGCAGTGGGCCGACGCCACCACCCTAGAGGTGCTTGACTACGCGGGGAGGCGGTGGGCCGAGCAAGGAGCACCCGTCCTGCTGCTTATCGCTGCCCGCTCGGAGGAACCAGAGGCCGGATCTTCCTTTGAAAGTTGGCTCCCGTCTTTAGGACGGAGGTTGCCCGTGAAGAGCCTGACCCTTGGTCCGTTGGGGCACGAGGATGTCGAAGAGATGCTGCAGCGTCTGGCGATAGTCGGCTCGGAGTCCGCTGGAGTTCCAGAGGGGTCAGGGGAGGAGTCAGAGGTCTCAGACGAAGCGCGATCCGAGCTGGAGCGCTTCAGGAAGTGGATTGCCGCGGAGACTGGCGGCCAGCCTTTCTATCTTGTGGAGACGCTCAAGGCATTACTCGAAGAGGGAAAGTTAGTGCTAAGGGCTCGTCTGGATGGAAGGGGCGTTCTAGGGGTTAGCTCCGCTTTGAAGGTGGAGAGCGATCTAAGCGGCATGCTGCCACAAAGCGTGCGGGAAGTGATCCGCTCTCGCCTCTCTCGCCTCTCACAAGCTGCCTCAGAGCTGTTGGTTGCGGGGGCCGTTTTGGGACGGCACTTCGGCTTCGAGTCGCTTCTTGGCGTGGCGAGCCTGGGAGAGACGGAAGGTTTGAGAGGACTCGACGAGCTGGTCGGGCGCCGCCTTGTGCTGGAGGAAGGCGGCGGTCATGAAGAGGAGGAGGGGTCGCCACTGTACCTCGGCGCCACTTACTCATTCTCCCACGAGAAGATCCGGCAGGTGGCCTACACCGAAGGCGGACAGGCGCGGCGGTGGGTGCTGCACCGTAGGGCTTTCGAGGTGCTCGAGGGAAGTGGCGCCCCTCCTGCGGAGCTGGCGCACCACGCGCTGGCGGCCGGTCTCGCGGAGCCGTCCTTTGCGTATTTAGTTGCTGCCGGCGACGATGCCGCAGAGGTGTTCGCCGTACGGGACGCCATCGTGCACTACGAACGGGCGCGGAGCGTGTTGGTCGCAGAACGACGGCCAGGCGGAGCTATTCAGCCCTCGATCCCGCACGTCGAGCGCCTCTACGCCCAGCTGGGCCGGGCCTACGAGATGGCCGATGAGCAGGAGAAAGCCCGGGCTGCTTACGAAACCATGCTCGCTTTCGCCCGAGAGGAGAGGGACGCGAGGCTCGAGGTAGTCGCTCTCAACCACCTGGCGGTCTTCCTTTTCCATTACGAGAGGAACCTCCGAAGGGTCACAGTGCTCCTGGAGCAGGCCCTGAAGGTAGCCGAGGAAGCGGGATTCGCGGAGGCTCTGGCGGAGACCGAGTGCAACCTGGTGGACGTTACGGTACTCTGGACGGGAGATCTCGAGCGCTCCAGGCTTCTCGCCGAGAAGGCCCTGGCCTCCGCCCAAGCCCTGGAGCGTCTGGACCTGGTAGCGAGGGTCGTGACCACGCTGGCGCGCCTAAACTATTCGGCGGGCAGGCTGGAGGCGGCGTCGGCGCACGCTGGGAAGGGCGCCGAGCTGAGCCGGGAGCTGGCCAAGCACCCGGCGGCCGGGCAAACGGAGCATCCTTCGATGTTGGTTGGGGTCATGGGACTTTCGGCCTCGTGGAAAGCGGGCACAAAGGCTATGGAGATACAATGTCTCACCTATCTCGCGCTCATCCGAATCTACCAGGGCAGGGTGCAAGAAGGGATAGCGATTGCGCGTGAGGCGCAGGCCGTCTCCGGAGAGCTACCCGAACGTATGGAAACTATGAGTCTATATGCGCTTGGCACCGGGCTTCAGGAGGCCGGCGAGTACGAGGAAGCGCTTGTGCTCGCCATGAGGGGGACCGAGCGAGCCCGCGAGGTGCGAGACACATTCTTGCTGGCGTCCAACCTCGGCCGTCTCGGTGATGCTCAAGTGGCGTTGCTGAACCTCGAAGAGGCGCATGCGGCCTACGAGGAGGCAGTGGACCTGGGGCACTACAAGGCGCACTCCTTCGCCAGATTTTGCATGGTGGCCGCCCTCTCAGAGGACTGGGAGGATGCGCACGCCTTCGCCAAGAGGGCCCATGAGGTCGGCATATTCTGCAATCCGCTGTTCAGCATCCACTTCCACCGCGAGGTCGAGGCGCTTCTGCGGGGAGGGGACGAAGGACTCGCCCGAGAAGAGGTGCGCCGCTTCGCCGAGCGTGCGCGGACGAACAAGCGAGACCGGGTAGCCTACCTTCGCTCCTTGGCAGTCCTGATCGAGTGGGAGGGCGATACCGAAAGAGCTTTAGGTCGGCTGCACGAAGCCGAAGCGCTCGCCGAGGAGATCGGGCTGCCGGGCGAACTGTGGCAGATCCAGAGCAGGATCGGCATGCTCTACGAGCGGCGTGGGGAGATCGGAGAAGCGCGCGCAGCGTTCTCCCGGGCGGCGCAGACCCTGAGAGCGCTGGCACAGGAGATCGAGGACGAAAAGCTCAGGGAGGGTTTCCTAGCGTCACCGCGGGTGCGTCGCGTGCTCGGGCACAATTAGTCAGGGCACGGAGAGCGCTAGAGCGCTCCTTCTCGAGTGTTGGAGCACCCCTCAGTACCGCGAATCGGCATTAGAATAGCCTCGCACAAGTATGACCTCCGCTTGTTGGAGACTATACGAGCGTAATCGCACTCTTAGATGGGGTCTTCTACGCTTAGTGTAGCTCCCCGCAACGCTCCTGCAACGCCCCCTTAGTAGGCTCTGGAAGTGATCGAGACAAAGGAGGCAAAACAAAAACAATGAGCATTATCCCGACGGACGACAGCAGAGCCAAAACCACGAGCACGATCACGATGGAAGACGGCACGCAGATCTATTTTAAGGACTGGGGCGAAGGACAGCCCGTCATCTTCAGCCACGGCTGGCCGCTAAACGCCGACGCCTGGGAGAATCAGATGATCTTCCTGGCGCAAAACGGCTACCGCACGATTGCCCACGACCGTCGTGGCCACGGCCGCTCGAGCCAGCCTTCGGGCGGCAACGAGATGAACACCTACGCTGACGACCTCGCGGCACTCATCGAGGCGCTCGACCTGCAGGACGCCGTCATGGTCGGCCACTCCACAGGCGGCGGGGAGGTGACTCGCTACATCGGTCGCCACGGCACCTCCCGGGTAGCCAAGGCCGTACTAGTGAGCGCGGTGCCGCCGCTGATGCTCAAGACGGAGGACAACCCCGACGGCCTGCCGATCGAGGTCTTCGACGAGCTCCGCGCCAGCCTTGCCGCCGACCCCTCGCAATTCTACAGGGATTTCGCCGACCCCTTCTTCGGAGCCAACAGGGCGGGCGCCGATGTCTCCCAGGGCGCCCGGGACGCATTCTGGTTCCAGAGCGAGCAGGCCGGTCTCAAGAACTCGTATGAGTGTATCAAGGCCTTCTCCGAGACCGACCTCACGGAGAACCTGAAGAAGTTCGACTTACCGACGCTAATCGTCCACGGCGACGACGACCAGATCGTGCCGATCGTCGCCTCGGCGTATCGGTCGTCGGAGATCGTCGAGAACGCAACGCTAAAGGTCTACGAAGGGGCGCCGCACGGTCTGGCCGTAACGCACAAGGACCGACTTAATGCCGACCTGCTGACGTTTATCGGAGAGTGAGGTCTACCGGCCCCGGCTGAGAGGCTTCTTTCGGACCTCTCAGCTTAAAGGCTTTCTGAGGGCCCAGGGAGGCACGGGCAATCGGTTCTCAGGCCCTCCCAGGAAGAAGGCAAGGAAGAAAGCATCATGGCCTACCAGTCAATAGAGAACGGAGACCTCAGATGACGACCGAGCCAGAGTTTACCCAGTCAGCCGCGCTCGCCAAGTTCAAGCGAACGGAGCTGCAGCGCTTCCCCTCGCCGATTTCCGGGTGGGAGATAGTCCAGTCCCTTGCCGAAATCCCCGAGGGCGTCGCCTCCGGCCGGCACAGCCATGCTGGGGGCCCCGAAGTCGGGTACATCGTGCGAGGCGACGTAGCGATGGAGTTCGAAGACCGGCCGACCCTCAACCTTCGTACCGGCGACCCGTTCATGATCCCGCCGGGCGTAATCCACAACGCGCGGAACATCGGGACCGTCACCACAAAGATGCTTTCCACCTACGTGGTCGACGAGGCGCAACCCCTCGCGACCCTCTTTGACGAGTGAGATCTACCAGCCTTGGGGCGGAGATGTCCGAAAGCGACCTCTAGCGTCGAGATAATCTAAGGGGCCATAGTAGCGGACAATCGGCTCCCGGGCCTTCCCGGGGAGAAAGGAGACGTACCGGCAGAGACTCATAAAGCGCCAGTACGAAGCGATGCACCGTTGTTAGTCGTCACCCTTCAGCCCACCTCTGGCCGCCTTCGAGAAGTAGAGGTGGTCCTCTCTACAAGGAGTAAATCATGAGCGCAAGCCCACAGAATGGATCCCGGCCCACCGTCGTCCTCGTTCACGGCGCCTTCGCCGAGTCCGCGAGCTGGAACGACGTGATCGGCCGCCTGCAAGACCAAGGCCTCACGGTGATCGCCGCGGCGAACCCGATCCGCAGCGTCTCAGGCGATGCTGAGTTCGTCGCCAACATCTTCGAGGCGGTCGGGGGGCCCATCGTTGCGGTCGGCCACTCCTACGGCGGCACCGTCATCACCAACGTGGCCCGAGACAATGTCAGGGCGCTCGTTTACGTCGCGGGCTACGCTCCGGAGGAGGGCGAGAATGCCGGCGAGCTCTCGGCCCGGTTCCCCGGCGGCACCCTCGGCGAGACGCTGTGGACCGTCGCGCTCTCCGACGGGAGCACAGACCTGTACATCCGCCAGGAGGAGTACCACCAGCAGTTCGCGGAAGACGTTCCTGCCGAGCAGACCGCCCTCATGGCCGTAGGCCAGCGGCCTCTGCGGGACGTCGCGTTGAACGAGGCCTCTGGGCCTCCGGCGTGGAAGTCGATCCCGTCGTGGTTCGTGTTCGGGGAGCTCGACAAGAACATCCCCGTGGCGGCTCACCGCTTTATGGCCGAACGCGCCGGGGCCCGGGAGGTCGCTGAGATTGAGGGGGCATCTCACGCGGTGGGCGTCTCGCACCCCGAGGAGGTGGCTGACCTCATCCTCCGCGCGGTCAAGGATGTCGAGTAGCTCTTCCAACACCAACCAGCTCGCTGAGAATGCCACCCTCTCGTTGGGCACTGTCGGAGAAGGCGCCGCTTTTGTGATCGGCGGCGCCCCCGACAAATTAACAGCAGGTGTCTCGGGAAGAGACAAACCATGATGAAGTAAGCCCTGCCTGTCGAAGCAGGACTTAAGGCAAAGACGCAGGAAAATGAGCGAGCAGAAGCCTTTAGGGGTTAGAAAGAAGAAGTTCATGGACGAAAGAAGCAACCAGGAGAGAGCCGAGAAGGGAGAGTAGCCGTGTTCGAAGGTTTCCGAACGGAGATGGTGGACGTCGAGGGGGTGGGGATCCTGGCCCGCACGGCCGGCGAGGGGCCGCCGCTCCTCCTCCTCCACGGCAGCCCCCAGACCAACGCGATGTGGCACCTCGTGGCGCCGGGGCTGGCCGAGGACTTCACGGTGGTCCTCACGGACCTACGCGGATACGGCGACTCCTCCAAGCCGCAGACGGACGAGCGTCACAGCCCGTACTCCAAGCGGGCGATGGCACTCGACCAGGTCGCCGTGATGCGCCACTTCGGCTTCGAGAGTTTCGCCCTCTGCGGCCACGACCGCGGCGGGCGCGTCGGCTACCGTATGGCCCTCGACCACCCCGGGGTCGTGACAAAGCTGGCGGTCCTCGACATCGTGCCCACGTGGGAGGCGTTCAGCCGGGCGGACATGTCCTTCGGCCTTAGCTACTGGCACTGGTTTTTTCTCGCCCAGCCCTACGACCTGCCGGAGCGCCTGCTCGCGTTCGAGCCTGAGAAGGCTCTCTTCAGAGGCCGCAGCGAGATTTTCCACCCGGAGGCGATGGAGGAGTACGTGCGCTGCCTACGCGACCCCGAGACCATCCACGCCACCTGCGAGGACTACCGGGCCGCGGCAACCCTCGACCACGAATACGATGCGCAAGACCGGGAGGCGGGGCGGCGCATAGCGTGCCCGGTGATCGCCCTGTGGGGCCGCCAGGGATTCCTTGAGGGGCACTACGACGTCTTGGAGGTATGGCGCGGGTGGGCGGCCGAGGAAGTGAGCGGTAGGGCGCTCGACTGCGGCCACTACCTCCCCGAGGAGGCTCCGGAGGAGACCTACGCCGAGCTGCGCGCGTTCTTCGGAGAGTGAGTAATGTGTAGCGGCGAGGATGAGACCCGGCAGATCAAGCGTATCTCACAGGAGTCGGAGTACAAGCAAAAGTGCGAGGAGGTATAGAACGTGGGTGAAGGGTTTATATCGCGGGCTTTTGGGGGCCGTCGCAGAAGCCAGGATAATACTGCACTTCCTCCCGGCCAATATCTGGAAGACGGCTTCCCGGTCCTCTCCGCAGGACCTACGCCCCGCACTCCTTTGGAGGAATGGGACTTCTCCATAGTCGGGGAGCTAGACGAGCCGAAGAAGTGGACTTGGGAGGAGTTCAAGGGGCTGGCCTCAGAGGAGATTACCAGGGACATTCACTGCGTCACCAAGTGGTCCAAGTTCGGTACCAAGTGGGAGGGTGTCTCCGTGGACACGCTGCTCGAGGGGGTAGATACGGCGGCCGAATATGTCACGGCCTTCTGCGACGGCGACTACACGACCAACCTGCCCCTTGAGGAGGTAACGGGCGGCAAGGCGTGGGTGGCCTACGCATACGAGGGGGAGCCCTTGGAGCCTATACACGGCGGCCCGGCCCGCCTGCTCGTGCCGCACCTGTACTTTTGGAAGAGCGCCAAGTGGGTCAGGGGTCTGCAGTTAACTACCTACGACATCCCGGGGTTCTGGGAGTCCCTGGGCTACCACGAGCTCGGCGACCCCTGGCGTGAGCAGCGCTACTGGGGCGACTAGCGGGGTGGCTATGCAGCTTCACAGGACTCTCTGGCGCCTGGCGGAGGTGGTCGAGTTGGTGCCCGAGACCCCGAGGGCCAAGAGCCTCGTGCTCGACGTTCCCGAATGGAAGGGGCACAAGGCCGGCCAGCACGTCGACGTGAGGCTTACCGCCGAGGACGGCTACCAGGCCCAGAGAAGCTACTCTATAGCCTCCGCCCCGGAAGACGAGAGGCTCGTGCTCACGGTGGACCGTCTGGACGACGGCGAGGTTTCACCTTACCTCACTGACGTGTTGGCGGAGAGAGACAAGCTGGAGCTGCGTGGCCCGATCGGGGGCTACTTCACCTGGGAGGCCGGGGACAGCGGCCCTCTCTTACTGGTTGCCGGTGGTTCGGGCGTGGTGCCGCTGATGGCGATGATCCGCCACCGTACTGCCGTAGGTAGCGAAGTGCCCACCCGCCTGCTCTACTCCTCACGCTCCTACGAGGAGATCATCTACCGTAAGGAACTGGAGAACCTCGTGGCACGGGACGGTTCGTTGGAGGTGGTTCACACTCTGACGCGCTCCAGGCCGGAAGATTGGAGCGGCTACCACAGGCGTATCGACGACGAGATGCTCGAGGAGGTTGGCTTACCATCCGGAGAGCGGCCACTCATCTTCGTCTGCGGCCCGACGCCTCTGGTGGAGGCAGTGGCGACTGCTCTAGTGAACTCGGGACACGACCCTGCACACATCAAGACCGAACGATTCGGACCTACAGGAGATTAGAGTGATGGACGACAAACTGAGGCTGGACGGCAACGCCGCGGCCGGCACCCTCGGGGAGGTTTTCTCCTTCGAGGTGACCACCGCGGAGTACACCTGTGAGGGCTGCGGAAAGACCGATCGGATCGGAGCGGCGATGGTTTACGACGTGAGGGGGCTGGGGATAATCGTCCGCTGCCCGAGCTGCGATAACGCCCTTATCCGGCTAGGCCACAACCGCGGGCGGTACAGAATTGATCTTAGAGGCGTAAGGCAATTGCAGGTCGAGGAAGTCGCCGGGTAAAGCGCGCGGGCTCACCCTCAGACAGAGTGTTTTGAGGCTATGGTGGAGGAGGCATACATGCGTGCGGTAGCGATAGAAGGTTTCGGTGGGAGGGACCGCCTCAAACTCGTGGACCTCCCGATCCCCGAACCGGGACCGGATGACGTCCTCGTTCGGGTCCGGGCCGCTGGGGTAGGCCTATGGGACGCGAAGACTAGGGAAGGACTCTTCGGCAAGCGCAGCTTCCCTCACGTCCTGGGATTCGAAGCTTCCGGCATCGTGGAGAGCGCGGGCGAGAACGTCGCGGATCTGGGTGAGGGCGATGAGGTCTATCTCTACAGCGGCGGGTGTTGCGCCGAGTACGTCGCTGCTCCTGCGAAGAAGGTGGCGTGCAAGCCCGCGTCCCTGTCCTTCGAGGAAGCGGCGGGAGTTCCGGTCGCCGGAAGCACAGCCTACCAGGGCATCGAGGAGGAGATCGGGCTGAAGGAGGGAGAGACAATTCTGATCGCGGGCGCCGCAGGCGGCGTCGGAACGATGGCCGTCCAGATCGCCGCCTCCTTAGGGGCCCACGTCCTGGGCACCGCCAGCCCGCGTAATCATGACTACATACGCTCCCTGCGTGCCGCCGAAGCGATCGACTACCACGGAGACTGGGTGGCCGCCGCGAGGGCCGCCGCGAGGGCCACCGCATCCGGTGGAGTGGACGCCGTCCTCGATTGTGTCGGCGGAGAAACCTTCCGCCGCAGTTTCGAGACCGTGCGCGACGGCGGGCGCGTGATCACGATAGTCGCGTTCGGTGAAGAGATCGAGCCGGGTAGGGGTATAACACACCACGCCTTCAGCGCGAGGCCCGAACAGCGTAAGCTGGAGAAGCTCTCGGAGATGTTCGATGCGGGTGAGCTCCGCGTGGAGATAGAGGACATCCTGCCTCTCGAGGAGGCCGCGAAAGCCCACGAGCGGGTGGAGGCGGGGCACACCCGGGGCAAGATCTTACTGAGGGTAGGCTGAGCCGGTGAGCAAGGGGAAGGAGCAACGCGAATGGAGACTTGCGAGGTCCTGGGCCGCATAGGCGAGCTGGTTAACAAGGAGTACGAGCTCTACAATCGGGCCGGGAATCGTGGGCTGAGGGCGCGTGAACATGAGCTGCTTCGCCGGCTTGAGGTGAATCCTGGATCGGTGCTGGGGCCCCCTCAGGCAACGCCGGACGCTCAGAGAGGCTGGCTACGACTCGGGCGAGGCGAAGGTAAGGGACGAGAACCCTGTCAAGGGCTACTTGCAATAACACCGCAGCCAGCAGGTTGCGGAGCGCTGGAGAGAAGCCTTGACTGAGCTGGTGGCGGCGTTCGCGCTGGCCGCCGTGGTGCTCACGGTTTCGGCGCTGGCCTCGGGGCTCGTGGAGCGCGCGCCGCTGTCGTTCCCGATCATCTTCCTGGGCCTTGGCTTCCTGATCGGAGAGCGCGGCTTCGGACTCCTCACGCTAGGGCCCGAGGACCCTACCCTGGAGGCCATAGCCATCCTGACGCTCGCGCTCGTCCTGTTTCTCGACGCCGTACGCATGGAAGCGGAAGAGGTGCGCGGAGCGGGACTAATCCCGATGCTCTCTTTGGGGCCGGGTACCCTGATCGTAATCTCCGTCGTGGCTCTCGGGGCGAACCTGCTTCTAGACACCTCGCTGGTCGAGTCACTCCTGCTCGGGACCATCCTGGCCTCGACCGACCCGGTGTTGCTGCGCGACGTGGTACGTAACGAACGGCTCCCGCGCTCGGTCAGGAGCGCCCTCTCTATCGAGGCTGGCACAAACGACATCGTGGTTCTGCCGATCCTGCTGGTCCTAATAGCGGTGGCGAACGCAGAGGCGGCGGGCGCGGCAGGGTGGGCGACGCTTCTGTTCCAGGTCTTGCTGCTCGGCCCGCTCGTGGGCTTCGCCGTGGGCGCGGTGGGGGCCTGGTTGATGAGCAAAGCCGACGCCGCATTCGGCATCAGCCGCGAGTACCAGGCGCTCTACGGTATAGGAATCGTGTTGCTGGCCTACGCGGGCGCGCAAACTTTAGGCGGGGACGGCTTTCTGGCCGCGTTTGCCGCAGGGTTTGCGGTCGCTGTTTTGAACTTCGACATGTGCGACTGCTTCCTGGACTACGGCCAGACGACGACCGAGATGACCATGCTCCTCTCGTTCATCCTCTTCGGGGCCGTCATCTCAGACATCGCCCTAGAGGTCTCGCTGGTCCCGGTGCTGGTCCTGGCGGTGGTGGCGCTTTTCGTCGCCCGTCCTTTGGCCATCGGGGTGGTGCTGCGGCGTGCCGTCGTGAGCAACGCCGCGAGGGCGTTCATCGGGTGGTTCGGGCCGAGAGGATTGAATTCGCTGCTTCTGGCCCTGCTCGTCGTGCAGAACGGGGTTGCGAACGCCGAGTTCCTGCTAGCGGTAACCGGCATCGTCGTTACCGTCTCCGTCGTGGCACACGGCGCCTCGGCGACGCCCCTCTCGACTCTTTATGGCCGCGCGGCAGAGCGGAGGACACTACATGAGGAGCGCGAAGACACGGCCGCGGGGCTCTTCGAGGGTCCCGCAGGGGAGACGCCCCGGATCAAGCCCGAAGAGCTGGCCGGGCAGCTGGAAGGTACAAACCCGCCCATCATCCTCGATGTGCGTACCCGCTCCCAGTACGAGCGCGACAAGGCACAGATCCCCGGTAGCGTTAGGGTCCCTACGGATCATATCGAAGACTGGGCGAAGCGCACTATCGCCGAAAATCCTGACGGCGAACCCTTTCACCGCCCGGTGGCGGCTTACTGCACCTGACCGGACGAGGCGACCAGCGCCCGGGCGGCGCGGAGGTTGAACAAGTTAGGCTTCAAGGTGGCGGCTCTCGAAGGAGGTTTCAACGCCTGGAAGGCGAGGTACCCGGTGGAGCCCGTGGAAGCGGAGCGTACGGAGGCTCGATGAGCGCCCCGAATGCTAAGCAGGGATCAGGTGCGCCGGGTGAATCCGCGGTATGGGGGTAGAGACCTGGATCAAGCTACGGGCCGGCGGCGTACGGTCGGAGCCTTAGCCGCATAAGGGTCGATGGGAGCACCAGGAGAGTGAGCCGTACCGGGACGGCGGCCCGGATCGAGAACGTTGATTGGAGGCAAACAATGGACCATAGAGATTTCCGGATACTCGGCCTCGCCGGCAGCCTCCGGCAGGCCTCCGTGCACCGTGGCATCGTGAGGGCGGCGCACGAGGTAGCCTCAGAGTGGATGAGTTGCGAGAGCTTCGACCTCGCCCGGATACCGTACTTCAACCAAGACCTCGAAGACGAGGGCAACCCCGAGCCCGTGAAAGAGCTCAGGGAGAAGGTACGCGCCTGTGACGCCGTGCTTATAGCGACACCAGAGTACGACTACGCGATCCCCGGCGTCCTGACCGCAGCCTTGGACTGGTGCTTGCGCTCACGTTACGATCCGACGCCCTTCCGTCACAAGCCGGTCGGAATCGCGGGGGCGAGCCCGGGAGGTGCTGGGACTGCCCGGGGACAGATGGTATTGCGGCAGATACTCTTGCACCCCCCGGCCTATGTGATGCCTGATCCTCAAGTGCTCATCTCTTTCTCACGCCAGAAGTTCGATCTGGAGACGGGCGACCTCGTGGATAAAGAGACCCGCGACAGGCTGCGCCGCTTTCTCTCGGCGCTGGCCGAGTGGACCCGTCGGTTCGAGGAACCGACGAAAGCTCACCAGGTACAGACTCGCGAGAGGAGTGCCTGATGCTGCGGCTATTCCTTTCGGCAAGTTCGTACGCGAGTACGGGCCAACCTACCCTAATCTAAGAAAGGGACGGTATGAGACAGGAGCACCATATAGCGCGAGCATTGCCGCCGTTGCCGCTGGATGAGTGGGAAGACACCAAAGAGACGCTGCATCGCTACTGCCAGATAGCGGGCAAGGTGAGGATGGAACTCTCGCCATTCAGGAACCACTGGTGGCACCTCACGCTGTACGTTACCACCCGTGGGCTCTCCACCGGCCCCATTCCCTACGGAAACATGACCTTCGACATCTCCTTCGACTTGCTCGAAAACAAGCTCGCCGTGACCACGAGCGACGAGGGAGAGTTCTCCTTTGCTCTCGACGACTTGCCGGTCGCGGAGTTCTACCGGAGACTGTTCGATGGGCTGTGCTCGCTGGGTATAGACGCCGCCATAAACACAAAGCCCTTCGACCTCGACGACGAGTACATGCTGGATGAAAACACGTTCCACTGCGTCTGCGACCGAGAGTACGCACGGCGTTACCACCGGATCCTGTTGTGGGTGGACCAAGTCTTCAATGAGTTCTCCGGGCGCTTTAACGGCAAGACCAGCCCTGTCCAACTCTTCTGGCACAGCTTCGACATCGCCGTTACCCGCTTCTCTGGCAAACAGGCGTCTCTGCCGGAGGGCACTGATTCGGTAACTCGCGAGGCGTACTCCCACGAGGTCATCTCCTTCGGCTTCTGGCCCGGAGACCAGAACGTCCGCGAGCCCGCCTTCTACTCCTACACCGCCCCCGAGCCGGAGGGTTTGACCACGTATCCGCTGAGACCGGAGGCTGCGAGCTGGCTCCCGGAAGGCGGCACGGCGCTCCTGACTTACGAGCAAGTGCGCAACAGCGCCTCTCCCACGAAGACCCTGCTGGAGTTCATGGAGAGCGCGTACCAGGCCGGGGCGAAGAGCGCGGGATGGAGCGTAAAAACGTTACAGACACATCCCCCGGACAGAGAAGCGGCGAAGCTCGAGAAGGATGGGTAGTGGCGAGCATAGGAAGGCCGCCGCGCGAACTCCCCTGTCGAGCCAACTGTCCCGGAGGCGGTAGCATTTCCCTGTCGTACTTGCGGACTGTCTCCGGAATCCCTTAGCCTCCACTGTGAGGAGCTGGCGAGATCTCAAGGTACACTCCCTCACCCCTGCCGAGCAACCTCTGAACAGGCTCGAAGGCCCGTTTTGCAGGCCGTACTTGAGCATGGCTCATGATTCCAGTTGTCCGCTGGAACCGGGGCGGTGGCGCACGGTAAGGTGCGCGTCCTTAACGAGCGCGCTGTAGAGGCCCTGGCGATTCCCGAAGGGTGATAAAGCGCGCTGCAAGAGAGGAGACAGAGGAGATAGAATGCCGCCTCAGACAGCTGCGCGGCGAAGGCGCCCCGAACATGTCTCCTTCGGCAAGCTCAACAACGTGCGGGAGGCTATAGAGATAGCGCGCGAGGTCCGCACCATCCTTGACGGGAACGGCATAACGCTTAAGTACCCCCTTATACGGCGCGCCAACAACCTGGAGAGCGTGAGAACCTACGAAGGCACGAGCGAGGTCCACACCTTCGTCCTCGGCAAGGCCATCACGGGCGATCAGGCCTTCCGTTAAACTGTGTGTGGCCGGCGAACGGAGTAACGAACGACGACGAAGAAACATCCCGACACCCTGCCAGGCTTCCTGGCGAATCTCGCCGAAAGCCACGGTGAGGAGACCGCTCTCGTCTGCGGCGGCGAATCGTTGACGTTCAGGAAGCTAGAGGAACGCTCGCTTAGGCTCGCCGACGGACTGGCGAGGCTCGGCATAGGACCCGGCGACAAGGTAGCAGTCTGGCTGCCGAACCTCTTCGCGCCGGTCGAAATCGGGTTCGCCCTCGCGCGGCTCGGGGCCATTTCCGTGGCGATAAATCTCGGGTTCCGCGCCCACGAGGTAGGGGACATCCTCCACCGCTCCGGGGCCCGGGCGCTGGTCTACGCGTCGAGCATAGAGGGGACAGACTTCTCCTCTATCCTGGCAAACGTGGACCCTGAGCATACGTCCGCTCTGGAGGTTTTGGTGACGTGCGGCGACGGGGAGCCGCAGACGGAGGGGCCGGGCAAGGTGCCCTATGAAGAGCTGTTGGACAGCGAGACTATAGCGGAGGACCTGAGTTCCCCGGATAGTCCGTGCAACGCCTTTACCTCGTCCGGGACGACCTCGGTCCCGAAGCTCGTGCTGCACTCCCAAAGGGGGATAGCAAGCCACGCCCGGGCCGTGGCGGACGCATTCTCTTATAAGGAGCCCGACTGCGTCGTCTTGGGGACTCTGCCTTTCTGCGGGGTCTTTGGCTTCAACTCGGCGATGGGGACGCTCGCCGCGGGCAGGCCATACGTGCTCATGCCCGTCTTCGACGCCGAGGAGGCGGTCCGGCTCATAGAAACGCACGATGTCACCCACCTCAACG
>CADCVD010000002.1:8064-18599 GCA_902806055.1 uncultured Rubrobacteraceae bacterium | reverse complement strand
TGTGGACCACGCCTCCCTGCTGGGCGAGCAGCCCTAGAAGCAGATGTTCCGTGCCTAGAGTGTTCGAGCGTCCCCGCCGCACTACCGCCTGCGCCACGTCCACGACTTCGCGGGCGTTCTGTGAGAGCTTGCTCAGGTCCACGCGCGTCCCTCCTAGTTCTGGCGGTTCGCCAGTCCGGCGGCTACGGCAGCGAACAGCATCGGGATGATGCTAAAGGCACCGACGGTGCCAGCGAAGATACTCGGTGCGAGCCAGACGAGGAACGGGACCGCCGCGGCGACTACAGAGACAGCTATAGCCAGAGGGCCGCCGTTGCGTCCTCCGGCCCGGTTGACCAGGGTCCCCGCCCCGTAGCCAGCGGCCGCGGAGATCAGCCACTGAAATGGCAGGTTGAAGACAACGTACACGATGGGGATGCCGACGAGCGCGACCCCGAGCCCGGCGAGGAGGGTCAGGGCGATCTGCCTCGGCTTCATTACGCCAGCCCTGGCTCCTCGGGGCAGACGGGCATCGTCGGGGCATTTGATCCCTACGTCCGTCTGCACCATGCAGTCCGTGCAGATAGGCCGCCCGCACGTCGCACACGAGACGCGCGTCTCCCTCTTGGGGTGACGGTAGCAGTGCTTGATCTCGGCCACTTAGATTCCTCTCCGTCTTACGCTCCGCACGATCTCTCCACGAGGCAACAACATTATCTCTCGCTTGTAGCTGCGGTGTACCTCTTCGACGGTCTTACCGTGCTCAACGCTTTGTTCCTCTAGCTTATCGTGCAGGCGCCGGTTCTCGGCCTCTACCCTCTCGATCCTTCTCTCCAGATCCAAAACCTTCTTGACCCCGGCGAGGTTCATCCCCATCTCTTGGGTGAGCTTTTGTATATACCTCCCGAGCTCTACATCCTCCTGAGAGTAGAGCCGCGTGTTCTTGACGCTTTTGCGCGGACACAGGAGCCCCTTCTGCTCATACATACGCAAGGTCTGCGGATGAACGCCGATTAACTCCGCCGCGATCCCTATCATGAAGAGCGGTCTCTTTCGCATGCCGGCCCCGTATCCCGATCCCTACCGCTGTTCGGCCTCACGCGACGCCCGCAACAGATCCTCGCGCACGTCCTCGTTACGCTCATCCGCTAGAGCCTCGAGAATCTCCTTCTCTCGCCGGCTTAGCTTCGCGGGCACCACGAGACGCGCCCGCACCACCAGGTCTCCAGGCTCTCCGCCTCCCCGTGGCCGCGGAGCACCCGCTCCGCGCACCTTGAACCGCCTGCCGTCCTGCGTCCCGGCCGGCAGCTTCAGCTTGACGGTCCCTCCACCCGGCCGCGGAACCTCGATCTCCGCCCCCAACGCCGCTTCGACGAAGCTAACCGGTACGTCGACCGTAAAGTCGTCGCCTTGCCGCTTGAAGACTGGATGCTCTTCTACTCGCGTTACCACGAGTAGATCCCCCGGTGGGCCACCCTTCCTCCCGTCGCTGCCCCTGCCTGGTACCCGGATCTTCATCCCGTCCTTCGCGCCAGCAGGTATCTTGACGGTGACCTGACGAGCCTTACGTAGCCTCCCGCTACCAGCGCACCTAGAGCAGGGCTTCTCCACTATCGTGCCTTCACCGCCACACCTCCCGCACGGCTCAGAGAGCGCAAAGAACCCCTGATCCCGACCTCTCACACCGCGCCCCGAACACTCAGGACACATCCGTGGCGCAGTACCCGGAGCCGCTCCCGTCCCCCGGCAAGGTCCGCACACCTCCTCAACGGGTGCTGAGATCCGCGTCGTAACCCCCTCTAAGGCATCTCTAAACTTGAGGGTTATACTCGTGCTAACGTCTTCGCCCCGGATGGTCTGGGATTGTCCGCCTCGTCCGCCGAAGATGTCACCGAAATTGCCGAACAGGTCAGAGAGGTCAGAGACGTTGCCCATCCGCCCGCCCGCGCCCCCCTGTGTCCCGGGGCCGCCGAAATAAGCTCGGGGACCTTCGTCGTAATTACGCCTTTTCTCAGGGTTCGAGAGGATTTCGTAGGCATGCTGGACCTCCTTGAAGCGCTCCTCGGCCTCTGCATCATCCCGGTTGGCGTCTGGATGGTACTTACGGGCAAGCCTCTTGTAGGCGCGACGTATCTCCTCCTGCGACGCTTCCTTGCTCACCCCGAGCACCTTGTACAAGTCTCTAGTCTTCATCTCTAAACCTGCTTGGAAACTATAACCTTTGCCGGACGTATGGTTCTGTCGTTCAGCGTATAGCCTGGTTCGAGCGTCTGGACCACGGTATCCTCCTCGTGCTCGTCGGAGGGCATGCTCATGATGGCCTCGTGTATCGCCGGGTCAAAGCTCTCGCCGTCCGAGCGAATCTGGGCGAGCCCTTCACGTACGAGCACGGCGAAGAGTTGGTCACGCGTAGCCCTCACTCCCTCCCGGACGTCTCCCTGAGCCTCAAGAGCCCGCTCCAGGTTGTCGAGCACAGGCAGAAACTCGGCTACCAGCCTCTCTGAGGCGGCCTGCAAGTAGCGGGTACGCTCTCTCTCTAGACGCTTGCGCGAGTTCTCCATTTCGGCCTTCATCCGCCGCATGTCGTCCAGGTACTCGTCTCGCTCCCGCCGAGCCGCCTCCAGCTCGTCCGCGAGCATCGAGACCTCCTCCGGTGTGATCTCTAGAGCCTCCTCGGAGAGCTCCCCTTCGGGAGTTGGCCCCTCGGCAACCTCCTCTTCCGAAGCCTCTCCGAGGTTCTTCTCTCCGGGAGGCTCCGAGACTACCCCCGGGTCCTCAGAGCCTCCTACCTCCACCGGCCCGGAGACGGAATCGGTCCTTCGCTGCTTCTCTACGGTCTCTTCATCGGGGGATTCCCCCTCCCGGCCGTGACGCTCGTCGCTGCTCAAAACCTCTCAAACCTCCTACGCATATAGGTCGTGAGCCGGCGAGGCTCTGTCAGCTCCTCGCCGGTCGCTCCTATGAGATTGCTACCTCTTCGTGTTGTCGTCGTTCTCCTCGTCGATGATCTCGGCGTCCTCGACCACATCGTCGGAGTTGTCACTACCGGCAGCGCTTTCCTGCTGCTGCTGGGCCTGCTGATAAAGAGCTTCGGAGAGGACGTGGGAGGCCGCGAGGAGCGCCTCGCGCTGGCGCTTTATCTCCTCGACGTCGTTGCCGGCGAGCGCTTCCTTGGCGTTCTTGAGCGCCTCCTCGACACTGGCTCGGCTCTCGGCGTCCACCTTGCCGTCTACGTCCTTTAGAGAACGCTCGACAGAGTAGACCAGAGTGTCGGTGTTGTTGCGCTCGTCAGCCTCCTCGCGGCGGCGCTGGTCCTCCTCGGCGTGCGCCTCCGCATCCCGGACCATCTGGTCGATGTCCGTGTCAGAGAGGCCGCCGGAGGCGGTAATCGTGATTCGCTGCTCCTTGCCCGTCCCGAGATCCTTGGCCCCAACGTTCACGATGCCATTGGCGTCTATGTCGAACGTAACCTCGATCTGAGGTACACCCCTCGGCGCAGGCGGCAACCCCACAAGCTGGAAGTTGCCGATGAGCTTGTTGTACGCCGCCATCTCCCGCTCGCCCTGGTACACCTTGATCTCTACAGAAGACTGGTTGTCGTCGGCGGTCGTGAAAACCTCACTCTTACGCGTAGGTATAGTCGTGTTCCGCTCGATCAGCTTCGTCATAACCCCGCCCTTGGTCTCGATTCCGAGGCTGAGCGGCGTGACGTCGAGCAGCAGCACGTCTTTGACCTCGCCTGCGAGTACGCCGGCCTGAATCGCAGCGCCGATAGCTACCACTTCGTCCGGGTTGATCGAGCGGTTCGGATCCTTGCCGGTTATCTCCTTGACCTTCTCCTGAATCGCCGGGATGCGGATGGATCCACCCACAAGGATGACCTGGTCTATATCTCCCTGGCCGAGCCCTGCGTCCTGCATCGCCTGCCGGACCGGGCCTGCCGTCGCCTCTACGAGGTCCGCGGTAAGCTGGTTGAACTGCGCCCGCGAGAGGGTCAGGTCGAGGTGCTTAGGACCGTTGGCGTCGGCGGTGATGAACGGCAGGTTTATCGCCGTGCTGGTCGTAGAGGACAGCTCCCTCTTGGCCTTCTCGGCGGCCTCGATGAGGCGCTGGGTCGCCATCTTGTCCTTCGAGAGATCTATACCCTCGGTCCGCTTGAACTCTGCGACAAGCCACTCGACGATCTTGGAGTCGAAGTCGTCACCGCCGAGATGGTTGTTCCCGCTCGTCGCCTTGACCTCGAAGACGCCGTCCCCGAGCTCAAGGATGGAGACGTCGAAGGTGCCACCGCCGAGGTCGAAGACTAGAACGGTCTGCTCGTGCTCCTTGTCCAGGCCGTAGGCGAGAGCCGCAGCCGTCGGCTCGTTAATTATGCGCTTGACGTTGAGACCGGCGATCTTGCCAGCGTCCTTTGTCGCCTGGCGCTGGGCATCCTCGAAGTACGCCGGCACCGTGATGACGGCCTCCGTGACCTCCTCGCCGAGGTACTCCTCCGCATCCCTCTTGAGCTTCTGAAGGGTCATCGCGGAAATCTCGGGCGGCGAGTAATCTTTATCGCTGACGCGAACCTGCACCTCGCCTCCGGGACCGCTTACGACCCCGTAGCCCACGCGGCTAGCCTCGCTCTCGACATCCCTATAACGGCGCCCCATAAAGCGCTTTACCGAGTAGACCGTGCCCTCGGGATTCGTCACCGCCTGCCGGCGAGCGAGCTGTCCGACGAGCCGCTCCCCGCTCCTCTTGTCGAACGCCACAACTGAGGGCGTCGTACGCTCTCCCTCAGAGTTGGTGATTACAGCCGGTTCGCCACCCTCAAGCACCGCCACGCAACTGTTCGTGGTACCAAGGTCTATTCCTATACTCTTGCCCATACTGTTTCCTCCTGTTGGAGCAACTCTAATCTAAACCATCATGATTATAAAATCTGAGTGTACCGGCTTCAAGATCGTCGAGAAGTGAGAAGAGTATAATAAAGTATATGCAGCGGAGACACCGATGGGTCGGTGTCTTCAAACGGAGGTTAAGAGTTTTTGGAAGAGACGATTTTGCTAGTGGACGACGACGCGGCTCTCTTAGAGGTCGTGTCTATCGTGCTGTCGTCCGAGGGATACAAAGTTATTACGGCTGCCGACGGCGCGGAGGCGTTACGAGAAGTTGGGCAGGAATCTCTGGACCTCGTGATCCTGGACGTCATGTTACCCAGGATCAGCGGCTTTGAGGTCTTGAGGCAGATCCGAGAGAAGAGCGACGTTCCGGTAGTAATGCTCACGGCGAAAGGCCAGTCGGTGGATAAGGTGGTCGGCCTGGAGCTTGGCGCGGACGATTATATAACCAAGCCCTTCGATACCAAGGAGCTGTTGGCGCGCATCCGGGCGATCCTACGGAGGTTCGGTCGTCAGGAGGGCAGAAGCCACGAGGGCACTCTCAGGCTCGGCTCGCTTGAGTTAGACCCGGAAGGGTATACGGTAACCCGAGAGGGCGAGTTGTTGGAGCTTACGCCTACCGAGTTCAAGATACTGGCGCTCCTCATGAGGCGTCCAGGACGGGCGTTCTCACGAACCCAGATCTCCGAGGCCGTCTCCACGGGTTCTCACTACCTTGCGAGCCGTTATATAGACGTACACATCTCGCGCCTGCGCGGCAAGGTAGAGCAAGATCCCAGGGAGCCGCGCATCATCCAGACTGTGCCGAGCGTTGGTTACCGAGTATCTCGGCTATCCGCGACCACGACCCGCAGCGCCTGAGAGTAGTTGGCTAAGGGACACGGGAAGTATCCCCTACCGTCACCCTCCTTCAGGGCGCGCGTCTTCGCGGCACTCGTGGGTATCTCGGCTACGACGAGCCTGGTGGTCGGACTCGTTCTCTACTACTTCGCCGAAGACAGATTAGTCACTGAGGAACGCAACTCCCTGATCCGGCGCTCCCAGACGGCGAACGCGAGCGCTGGGGTCTTTCTGGAGGGCTTACGCGACCCTGAGAGTGGCGCCCTGCCCGCCTCGGATGCCTACACCGAGGAGTTGGTCCGTTCGGTCGCGGACTCTACGGGTCTCGAAGTGCTCTACACGGGAACAGATGCTGAGCCTCTGGCCGCCAGGAACGGCCTGTCGGGGACGCCCGTCTCTCCCGGCGAAGCCTACGAGCGGTTTGGCCTCAATGAAGCGATTCTGGAAGAGGCGAGTGTTTCAGGGGGCGAAGGCCATCTCGTCTCACCGAGCGGCAGCACCTCCAACTCTCCGCGTTTCGTAGCGGTCTGGCCGCTCTCAGGAGGAGATGAAAGCATACAAGGGATCCTCGTCTACAACTCGCCGGGAGAGGGTTTGGAGGAAGCGCTCGCCTTCTTGAGATACGGTATCCTGGGCGCCATCGGAACGAGCGTGCTTCTGGCAGGACTCGGAAGTCTGGTGCTGGCACGAGAGATCTCTCGGCCTCTCACAGAGACCCGCGATGCCGCCATCCGAGTGGCCTCCGGCGATTACAGATCCGTGCCTGTCAAGGGCAACGATGAACTCGGCGAGGTAGCCCGGGCTTTCAACTATATGGCCGAGGAGATCCGTCACTACGTGGACGAGATACAGCGTCAGAAGTCGCGTTTGGAGGCGGTCCTCGAAGCTTCGCCCGAAGCGGTCGTCGCCACGGATGCCAAGGAGCGCGTGACGATGGCGAACCCGGCTGCCTTTCGGATGCTCGGTTTAGAGCCATCCTCTTTCGGGCGCGGGATCTCGGAGCTAGACGTGCCCGCCGACATTCTCGCCTGTCTGCGCGAGGCCTCGGTAGCTGGCGCTGCCGTTCGAGAGGTCGAGATAGGAGGGGGAAAGACCTACTGGGCCTACGCCGCCCGTATGAAAGAGCAAAGCGAAGACAGGCCTGCTTACGGCTCTAACGGCAACGGTTCGGGCAGCGGCGCCATACTCGCCGTGCGCGACATAACCGAACACCGGTCATTGGAGAGGGCCAAGACGGCCTTCGTCTCTGACGTCTCGCACGAGTTGCGCACGCCGCTCACGACCATCCAGAGCGCGGTGGACCTTCTAGAGCGCGCTGGGAAGAGGTTAGATCCTTTGGAGCACCGGGCTCTGGAGCTTGCAGACCAGGAGCTCAAGCGCATAAGGTCGATGGTCGAGGAGTTGCTGACCCTCGCCCAGATGGACTCCTGGCAGTACTCTCTGGAGATGACACCGACGGACCTCAATGAGGTCATCCACAACGCCTTAGACAGCATAGAGGCGAAGGCCAAGAGGTTTAATATAGAGATCTCCTACGCCAACGACGACCTCCAAGATGGCCAGGAACGCGTCGAGCAGCATCTGTGCCTCTGCGACTCGCGAAAGATCTACCAGGTCCTCATCAACCTTTTGGACAACGCGATCAAGTACTCGGACCCGGGCGCAAGGGTAGAGGTCCGGTCTTTTGAAGACCCGAGCTCCGTAACGGTGCGGGTAACGGACACAGGGGTCGGTATACCCGAAGAAGACCTTCCCAACCTCTTTGACAGGTTCTATCGGGTGAACAAGGACCGCTCGCGGACGACGGGCGGCAGCGGGCTCGGGCTCGCTATTAGCAAGCAGATCGTCGAGTTGCACGGCGGTAGCCTCTCTGTGGCGAGCGAGGTCGGCGTGGGCTCTACCTTCGATCTCCGCCTGCCCAAGTCCCCCCTTCCCCGCTCCGCCACCTCCTCGTCGTATGCATTGTAGAAGAGCTCCAAGACTTGCAGTTACGTTGGCAGCCCTTGCGGCGCTCGTGTCTCTCGCCGGCTGCGGGCTCCTTCCGGGAGAGACGCGAGAGGCTATCTCCATTCCGCCCGCGTCGGCCGGCTCGTCCTCGGATTCCGGCTTCGGACCGGGGGTGCAGGCGCTGAGCTTCGGCCCTGTCGACAAGGGCTCGCCGCGGATGAGCCCCTCAGGTAAGATGGTTTCTTTCGTTGCCTATGGTCGCGTAGCCGAAAAACCTCTCCCCTCTCAAAGCGCGAGTCTCAGCACCGGGGGAGACCTCTACGTCGAGCACGCCGAGTGGCTCCCCGACGGTACCCTGGTGGCTCTAGGAGTGAAGGAGAAAGGCCAGAGCGCAGAGACGGTTGCCTCGAGTTCCCTCTTCGCCGCCCGCCGGGGAGAAGATGTCTCAACAGATGACCAAGAGCTCATAAAAAGGGTCGAAGCAGTAGGAGCCGTTCCTGACGGCGGGCTAGTGGTCGCTTCGGAGGCGCCGCCCGCACAAGGCTCGTCAGAGGAGCAGATCACGAGCCGACTGGTGCTTCTCAAGGGTTCGGAGGAGCCGATGAAGTTCTACCTGAAGGGCATAGAAGGCCGTGTTACCGGTCTCTCGATCTCCCCGGATGGAGGCCTCGCAATGCTTGCGGTGTTGCGTAACGATACTGGAAGGGGAGACGGCAAAAGATTCGAGGTGCAGATCTATCGCTTCTCAGATAGCCAGGTGAGCCTCGCTGCCCGCCTACCGGCGGGTACGGAGCTCCTCGGCGCGCCACAGTGGACATCGCAAGGGGCTTACTTCGTGGCCGGCGACGCGGGGGTTGACAACGAGCCTGGTCCCTACACCCTGTACCGGACGGTCTCCGGCTCAGAGGAGCCCGAACCCGTGAGCGCGGTCGGCGAGGGATTCGTAGCGGCGAGCGTGAGCGTATCTCCGAAAGGGGACCGCCTCGCGGTGATCGGACGCAGGAACCTCAGCTCCCCAACCAACCTCTACGTGCTGAACATAGACTCCGGCACCCTGGATACCGCTACGACCAACGAGGACATGGAGATCAAGGCTTCACCCCGCGACCTCTCCTGGTCTCCGGATAGCCAGTCGGTAATCCTGGTCGCCCGAGAGGCGCTCACCGGTCCGACGATCTACGATACCCCGGCCGAGGAGCTCTCGTCGGCCTTCTACAACCTCTATCAGGTACCGGTCGGGGAGCCAGAGAGCGCGGAATGAAAGGCTTCTTTATCTGGTCATTATGGGGAGCAGTGGCCTTCGTGGCGACAGCTGGCGCGTTCCTGCTTCTCGCCAGCCTGGGAAGCCCTTCCGAGACGAGCTCCTCGATCCCTCCGGCCGAGCAAGCCGGCAACGAAGCTTCGTCGCCAACGCTTATGGTCGACCTCTCGGAGGAGCGGCTAGCTGCGCTTGAGAGAGCCCACGGACAAATCCTCCCCGTAGACGTCACCAACGAAGGGGACGAAGACCTCGCCACCGTAGAGCTCGAGTTGCAGATAGCGTCGCCGGATGCCACCCGGGCCCGCGAGCGTAGCTACCGAAGGACGTTGGAGAGACTCGCACCCGGAGAGACGGCCACCGTGGAGTTCGAGATCGACCTCTCCCAGCCACTCTCCGCAAAGACCAGTTTGCCAGACGCCGCTTCACGAGCCAGAGAGGCTCTACAAGTCGATGCGACCGCCCCGGGAGTCGCCCCGGCCGTCAAGGCCGCCGTTCTTGCGCCCTGACGCGCACGAGCGCTGGCGCGCCCGGCGCTTTTAGAACCGGCAGCTTGACCTTGCCCATCAGGCCGCGAGCAAGCTCACCAACCTCCACGACGCTCCCGAAGTCTGCCCGCATCAGCGTGTAAGGGTAACCGGTGTTCTGCCTCACCGGTTTCCAGCCACTCTCCGAGAGAAACCGCGTCGGGACGTGTCGCGGCAGCCCGAGGTCACTGGCTATCGCCTCGACCCCGCCAAAGCCGCGGTGCCTGAGATCCCGCATCGAGCGTACCAGGAGACGGCGGCGCGTGCGCGCGTCGCCGTCCACATAAGCCAGTAGCGCGGCGTCCTCTCCCAGGGGTCCCACAGGGTACCGTTCAGCGCGGGGAAGAAACGCCTGCGGCCCGTAGATGAGGAACCCCAGAGTCTCCTCTCCCCGACGCACTACGAACCCTGCGGTTCCCCAAGACTCCACCACCTCACTGAACCAATTCCTGGCCCCGCAGGCACCCTCGGTCCAGTAAGAAACAATCTGCTCAAGCCCTACTATCTCGCCAGCCTCGCCCGCACGGATCTCCTCGACAGAAGGGACGAAAGGTATGGGTCGCATCCTCACAACACCAACCTACTCATCCGTCTTCCTTGCGGGGTCTTCTAGTCGAGCCCGCAGACGCGAGCGGGTCTCCTGGATCCTGCGCCGCATCTCCTCGGTACTCTCCGCGGGCGAGGAAGCCGACTGCTTCGCGTCGCGCGAGACGTCACGCAAGGGTGAAGGATCAGCCGGCGCCTCGGAGAGCGGCGGCTCGTTCAAAGCCGAGTCGACAAACAATTCGGGTTCGGGTTCCGGCGTGGCCGGTCCGAGCTTCGGAAGAGCATCCGCGGTTTGGTTGTTCTCCACGACATCGAGCTTAGCGATCTCGGAAGGCCGTTCGCGGGCCTCTGCGACGCGCTCTTGCATACGCTCCTGCGCGTCGAAGTAAGTCTCGCGTCCCCGCTCCCGGGCCTCCCCTGCCCGAGAGCTTATAGATCCTCTGAGTTCCCTACCGGACTTTGGTGCGAACAAGATGCCCGCAAGGACACCAGTCAGACTGCCTAGCACGAAAGTACCGAGCTTCTGTTTGTCCAGCATACCGCGTACCACCTGTC
>CADCVD010000002.1:0-7964 GCA_902806055.1 uncultured Rubrobacteraceae bacterium | reverse complement strand
CTTATAGATCCTCTGAGTTCCCTACCGGACTTTGGTGCGAACAAGATGCCCGCAAGGACACCAGTCAGACTGCCTAGCACGAAAGTACCGAGCTTCTGTTTGTCCAGCATACCGCGTACCACCTGTCTCCTCCTGAGCCTACCCGTGTATTTTACTCGCTCAGGGCTACGAGCACCCGTTTACGCTTCGTCTTCTAGCCCCGGCTCACGGCGTCCAAGAGGAGCGAGGCCGGGCGCCGCCCGGCCTTCTCGGCTATACCGTAGACCCGGTTGGCGACGAAAGCAACGGCGGCGTCTGAAGTTGACTCTATAGAGAGGTTCTCGACCGTGTAGATCCCGGAGCGCCTTGCGCTCTGGAAGATGTAGTCGTGTATCTGGCGGATCTTATCGAAGTGGGCTATATACTCTTCAGCCGGCCGGCGCATCGACGTGCCGAGGGCGCGTATGTGAAACCGAGAGCGATGCGCCTCCTCATCGGAGAGGTGGACGATCAGAGAGCAGACGTTCGGATGATCCTTGTATCGGTTGAGAATGATCTCCGGCGCCAGGTGTACGCCCTCTACGACCAGGTTCGTCCCCTCCTTAAGACCCCGGTCGACGATCGCCTCCACGCCTACAGAGACCTGCGCCGCCTGCGACCGGTAACCGAAAAGCACCGTCTCCCCGTCGTCAACCGGCATACGAATATCCTCCGGCTCTATCTCGTAAGAGCTCTTGTGGAGCAAGGGTAGGAGGTCCGGGCTGATGGCGCGCCTCAGGACCTCACGAATAGAGTCCGTCCCGATCACGCTCTGTATGTTTAGCCGCCGGGCTATGTCCGCGGCGAGCGTGCTCGTCCCGACCCCCGTCGCCCCCCCGACGAGGACTACTATAGGCTCGCTCGATTCGCGCAGAACGCGCCACTTGTCGAGACGCGAAACATCTATAGCGTTCGTTACCTGGAGCTTCGCCCTCGCTCGCGCCAGAACCTCTTCTTCCTCGACGACGAGACGCTGCTCGGCCAGAAGTTCGCATCTGACCTCGCTAGCTATGCGGTGAGCAAGATCGATCTTGGCGCCAGCTTGGGCCAACGTCTGAGCCAACACGCCACGCGAGAACGGGGTCTCACGGTCGCCTTTGACGATAAATATCTCTCGTTCGTCCATAGCACCCTCCCCACAGAGCGCATTAAAGATGTCTAGTCGCCGAGGATGCGGAGGCCCCCGAACTTCCTCCCGCGCCGCTTCCTCACCCTGTAGAAGAAGAATAGCAGAAACGCGACAAAAAGCAGCGGCACGAGCGGCACGAGCAACGCCACAACCCCGCCCACGCCCGCTACTACGTCCTCGAAGGTGCTCAAAAACGACGCCGAGACCCCGGCCGAGGCAGCGTCCGCCGACGGCCTCAAGAGAACCTTGAGCACGGCGACTACCGCCGCGATACCCCCGCCGATAATGGCCTCTGGAACGAGATCCGCGAAGCCGTCGGAAGAAACCCCCGCCTGAAAGGCCGCCGCGAAGAGCACGCCGCCCGCGACGATGCGCACGGGCGTCTGCACGACATCCACAACCCTACCGAGGGCCGGCACCTTGTCGAGGCCAGTCTCGACGAGCGCGAGCACGAGCAACACTCCGATCACGATCCAACTGCTCAACAAATCGAAGGGCCCGGACAACTCAAAGAGACCGAACCTGGCGAAGAGCCCGACCAAGGCGAGCGGCAGGTATGCCCTAACCCCCGCAATAGAGGAGAGCCCTATACCAGTACCCGCAGCGAGTAGAGTTTCCATCCGCACGATTATACCCCACTAATCGCAGCCTTTAGCCGGGAGTACGCCTCCTAATTCCCTTGTTCAGGCTCCCAGGCCTCGAGCGCCTTGCCAGCCTTGACGTGGTGCGCGCCCGGGGTCTCCCGGATCAGGACATAGATGTACTCGACAGGGGACCCGATCGTCTCGTGAACGACGCGCGTTATCTCTTGCGCGAGCGCCTGCTTCTGCTCCTCGGTACGTCCTTCCCGGATGTCGCATTGTATGACCGGCACGGCAACTCTCCTCTCCCTGATCGGCTTATATCCGGCGACCCGAATTTTATACGAGCACAGATACCAGGACGGCCCCTATTCCGGGACAACTTTGTTAGTATTTCGCGGTTAGAAGCGTTCGAAGGGTTCGGAGGATTCGTGTCGCAGACCGTTACGATGGACAAGATAGTGGCCTTCTGCAAGCGCCGAGGCTTCGTTTACCAGAGTTCGGAGATCTACGGCGGCATTCGCTCCTCCTACGACTACGGGCCTCTGGGCGTCGAGATGAAGAGGAATGTCAAAGAGGAGTGGTGGCGCCGCACCGTACACATGCGCGACGACGTCGTGGGGCTGGACGCGGCGATCATCATGCATCCGAGAGTCTGGGAGGCCTCGGGGCACGTCGGGGGGTTCAACGACATGCTCGTCGAGAGCCGTACCAGCGGACGCCGTTACCGGGCCGACCACCTCATAGAGGACGCCACGGAGCTCGACGCCGAGGGGATGAGCGCCGAGGAGATGACCCGGATCATCCAGGAGGACGAGCGCATCAAGGACCCGGTGGACGGCGGGCGGAGCTTCGCCCCGGTCCGGCCCTTCAACCTGATGTTCGAGACTTATACCGGGCCGGTGAAGGCGCCGGAGAACGTCGTGTATCTGAGGCCGGAGACGGCGCAGGGCATCTTCGTGAACTTCAAGAACGTCATGCAGACGAGCCGGGTAAAGGTGCCGTTCGGGATCGCCCAGCAGGGCAAGAGTTTTCGGAATGAAATCACACCGGGCAACTTCATCTTCCGCACCCGCGAGTTCGAGCAGATGGAGATGGAGTTCTTTGTAGAGCCAGGCACGGACGAAGAGTGGCACGAGTACTGGCTGAAGGAGCGCTGGAACTGGTATATGAACCTCGGGCTGAAAGCGGAGAACCTCCGCTCCTACGAGCACCCAAAAGAGAAGCTCTCTCACTACTCAAAGCGCACCGTAGACCTCGAGTACAACTTCCCGTTCCGAGGCTGGTCAGAGCTCGAAGGTATCGCCAACCGTACCGACTACGACCTCAAACAGCACGCGGCTTTTTCGGGCGAGAACCTCGAATACTTCGACCAGGCCACCAACAACCGCTACTTCCCCTACGTCATCGAGCCGGCAGCCGGCCCCGACCGTATCATGCTCGCCTTCCTCGTCGATGCCTACACTGAGGAGGTGGTGAACGGTGAGGAGCGCACCGTCCTGAAGCTCCACCCCCGCCTCGCCCCCACGAAGGCCGCCGTCTTCCCGCTCTCAAAGAAAGAGCCCGTCTCCACGGTTGCCAAGCAACTCTACGATGACCTCAAGGGTGACTACCGGGTTTTCTACGACGACTCGGGCTCTATCGGCCGCCGCTACCGCCGCCAGGACGAGGCAGGTACGCCGTTCTGCGTGACGGTGGACTTCGATACCATGGAGGACAAGCAGGTCACGATCCGCGACCGGGACACCATGGAGCAGGAACGCATCCCCATACAGGCGGTTCGGGAGCGGCTGCATAACCTTATCTCCGGTTAAAGAGAAGGAGTTTCGCATGATCAACAGCAAGCCCGTCGCCTTGTGGGCGGTGCCACGCTCGATCTCAACGGCCTTCGAGCGAGTCTTCGTAGAGCGGGGGGACTTCAAGGTCTTCCACGAGCCCTTCTCCGCCTCCTACTACTACAGCGAGAAGCGCCAGAGCGACCGCTACGCGGACGTGGAGCCGAAGGCGGAGTACAACCCCGAGAACGTGCTCGCGACGATGCTCGACCCCTCGTGGGAGAGGCGCGTCTACTTTAAGGACATGGCGTTGCACGCCAAGGGCGTGATGACGCCGGAGTTCGTCTCTACGTTCACCAACACCTTTATCATCCGCGACCCTGTCCCGGTCATCGCCTCGATGACCAGGTTCTGGCCGGACTTTACGCTAGAGGAGATCGGCTACGAGATGCAGCACAGGCTGTTTGAGATGGCCATCGAGAACGGAGAAGAGCCAGCGATCGTAGATGCCGCAGATCTCACCGCGAACCCCGAGGGCATCGTGGCAGCATATTGCGAGAGGATCGGCGTACCATTCATGCCAGAGGCACTCACCTGGGAGGCGCGCAAGATCCCAGACTGGGAGATGTGGGCCGAGTGGCATACCGAGGCGGAGGACAGCACCGGTATCAAGAGGGAGCCGCTCGAGGATGATAAGGAGCTTCCAGAAGGTCAGGAAGAGGTCTACGAGCACTGCCTGCCCTTCTACCAAGAGCTCTATGAGAAGAGACTAAGGCCCGCGACGATCTAGCATCCTGTGGCGATTCACACGCCGCTAGAACCCGGTGGAACAGACCCTATCCGAAACCAGAAGACATCAGGAGGAATGGTGAGTCATAAACCTGTCGCCTTGTGGGCCGTACCACGCTCGATCTCGACGGCCTTCGAGCGGGTCTTCGTGGAGCGGGGGGACTTCAAGGTCTTCCACGAGCCCTTCTCCGCCTCCTACTACTACTCACCCGAGCGCCGCAGCGACCGTTTCACAGACGTGGAACCGAAGGAGGAGCACTGTTTTGCCGAGGTTACGAACCGGCTCCTCGCGCCGTCTGCCAAGCCGGTCTTCTTCAAGGACATGGCATACTACGTCTCAGGCTCCATGACGCCGGAGTTTGTAGAGAGGTTCCGCAATACGTTCATCATCCGCGAGCCCCGCGCCGTACTCGCCTCGTTCAGTAAGCTATGGCCGAATTTCACGTTTGAGGAGGCTGGATTCGAGGAGTTGCACCGGCTCTTCGAGTACACGGTAGAGCTCGGTCAGGAACCCGTCGTGGTCGATGCCGCCGACCTGTCGGAAGATCCCGAGACCATAGTAGCTGCCTACTGCGAGAGGATCGGCGTGCCCTTCATCCCCGACGCCCTCACCTGGGAGCCGCGTGAGGTGCCGGAGTGGGAGATGTGGGATGAGTGGCACGAAGATGCGCAGAAGAGCACCGGTATAGGCAAGCTCAGCCGGGAAGAGGTAGAGCTCTCCGACGAGTTAGAAGAGATCGCCCGCCGCTGCCTACCCTACTACGAAGCTATGCACGCTAAACGCATTCGCGTTTAGCGGCTTCAGCTTTTCAGCGGGCGACTCCTTGGATGCCGGGCCGGTTTCGTTAGCCTGCTGCGCCGCGCAAGTGTAAAGAAGCACCTCTGCTATCTTGGGCAGAGGTGCTCTCTCGCATATGCTCGCGGCTTCGCCGCTCTCTGCTGAGGTTGGCTGCTGCTACGCGCTCTTCTCTTCGAGGTAGCTCCTAAGGGCTTCCGCTCCGTCAGTACCGTCAGCAGCCTTCACGCCGTCGAGCCACTGGTCCGTGATCTCTGTGTTCTCATTTAGCCAGTCGAGGGCGACCTGCTCGGGCTCCTTGCCGGAGTTATCGATCTGGTCTATCAGGTTAGCCTGGATATCTTTGTTTACGATCATCTGACCAAAAAACTTGTCCAGTTCAGGGTTGCCGTCGGAGAACTCGGCGTTGAGGAGCGTCTCGACGTGCGACTTGCCGCCCCAGGCCTCCTCCGGGTCCTCCAGTAGACACATGTCGAACTTGTTGTTCATCCAGTGCGGCTCCCAACCCGTAAAGGCGACCCACTGACCCTCGTCCAAGCGACTCTCCACCTCGGAGAGCATACCGTTGGTGCTGGATTCCACGATCTCCCAGTCGCCCAACCCATAGGTGTCGTTCTCGATCATGTCTATTACTACCTGGTTTCCGTCGTTGCCGGGCTCTATCCCGTAGATGGTCGGCGTGCCACCCGCCTCGAACCTGTCCGTGAACTGGTCGAGATCCTCGTGAGAGGTAACGCCTGCGTCACAGGCCTCCCTGTTGACCGCCACGCTGAAGGTGGCCTCGGGGAGGTTCGTCGCCGCCGAGGTAACACTCTCCTGATCTATCTCATCCATGTTGGTCTGCATGGTTGGAAACCAGGCCTCGACAAAGACGTCGAGGTCGCCCGTCTCCAAGCCCTGGAACACGAGCGGGACGCTCACCTCGCTGATGTCGGTCTGGTAACCAAGGGCCTCGACTACCGTCGAGGCGACGTTGGTCTTGGCGATGGCCTCGGGCCAGTCCACCGTGCCGAAATTGACGGTCTCGTCGGAGCCCGCCGACGAGCCGGAACTCTCGCTGCCGCCGCCTCCTCCGCCGCACGCGCCGAGAATGAACACTCCCATGACGAGCAAGAGCCCCAAAAGCGCCGCCTTCACAAACCTACCGGTTCTCTGCATATACCCAATCCTTTCACTAGCTTGTAGTGCCAACTCGAAGGGGCTGTCGCCCCTCGGAGTACGCGCCGTAGCCCGGTGCCACGGCCTCAGGGCTCGTTCCCCGTAGTCTCTTCCACAGCCTCGGCATCCCGCGCAGCCTCGAGCCAGGGCTCCACAGCCTCCCGATTATCCTCCAGCCAGCTGGTCACGCCCGCCTCGGGGTCCTCTGCCCGCTCTATCTCATCCTCCAACTCGTTGAGCTGCGCTTCGTTGAGCCTAACCTCGTTCAAAAACGCGTAGGCGACGGGGTCGTCCTCCTGCAGGTCTTGGTTCACGACCGTGGTGAGCCGCGCCGGATCGTTTAGCTGGCCCTGGGCGTCCAGCGGGTCGGCGAGATACCTGAAGTCGTACCTGTGGTTCATCCAGTGCGGTGACCAACCGATAAAGGCAAACTTCTCCCCTTCCTCATACCGCTTCTCGACCTCAGCGAGCATCTCGTTCGTACTCAACTCCACCAGTTCCTGGTCCAGGCCGTAAGCCGGTATCACCTCTTCTCTGAGCTTTGGCATGATCTCCGCGCCCGGTGCGATGCCAAGGATCTCCTCTACCCCGCTCTCGTTCAGATTCTCGAAGCTCGTCGCTTGCACGTAGCTCGGGACCGCCACACCGAAGCTGGTTTCACCTTCGTACCAGTCGTTCAGTAGCTCTACCTTGTTCGTGCCCAGGTATCGCTGGTGATTCGGCAACCATACGTCTTGAAAAGCATTCAACTCGCCGCTCGCCACCCCCTCAAAAAGGAGGCGTACGTCCATCGGCCGCAGGCTAACACCGTCATACTCCAACTCCTCTTCAAGGAGAAGCTTCGTGAGGTTCGAGACAGCTGCTCCCTCTTCCCAGCCTATGTCGCCGAGGACTAGATACTTGCCCTCCTCTGCCGAGACATCGCTAGCGCCGCCGCAGCCCGTCAGGAGGGCCCCCGCCGCGAGCAAGAGAACTAGAAATATCGCGTTCTCAATCTTCTTGGCTCCGCCCAACCTCCGAATCCTTCCGCCGATCGCCGCTACAGATCCGGGAACCCGACCTAGCAAGAGGCGCCGCCCTCGCGAAGCTACCACCGCCTCTACTCGTTTTCCACCCGTCCTCATCGTTGTTGCCGGCTCCGCTGCGGTGCCGAGCGGTAGGGGTATCCTACCGAAGGGCCATAGACGATTCTTACTTCGACAGACGGACCGTTCTCTAGCTGTTGGCCGCTCTGCCGTACAGACCTTCGCTCCCTAACCACGCGCGTCCTCTGCGGCATCGATCCAGGGTTGCACGGCTTCGCGGTTGTTCTCATCCTCCAGCCAGGTGCTAACGCCCGCGGCGTAGTCATCGGGGTTGATAGCCTCTATCTCGTTGACTTGCTCCTCGGTAAGCGTCAGCGCTTGCAGGAAAGCGTAGGCTACGGGGTCGTCGTCCGGCAGATCCTCGTTGACGATCGAGGAGATCGTCGCCCCGTCGTTCAGGTCTCCCAAACCATCCTCGGGGTCTTCAAGGTACTTGAAGTCGTATGCCGCGTTCATCCAGTGCGGCTTCCAGGCTACGAAGGCAAACTCCTCCTGATTGCCGTAGAGGTTGTCTACCTCGGAGAGCATCCCCGGCGTGCTCGACTCCACGAGCTCTTGCCTGAGGTTGTAGGTCGGTACGGTCTCGTCGGGTATTTGCTCCATGATCACCGCGCCCGGCTCGATGCCGAGGAT
>CADCVD010000001.1 GCA_902806055.1 uncultured Rubrobacteraceae bacterium | reverse complement strand
CTTATCCATCCCGTGCGGGTTTGAAAGTAAGGTGAGCATCTCGACAAGGCAGTTATTCTTCCACCATCCTTAGCAGGTTGAGTCGGAGTCTTGAAGTCTCATCCTGCTACGCGTTCATCTCATATGTACCGCGTACAAGAAACTAGCAACCTCCACCACTACTCCCGTTCATCCCAAAGGTCTTTGAGATACAGATAGTACACAGATGTTCACGATTGAGATAGCGCAGAGTAAGCCAAGCATTTACGGCCACCGCGCATGGCCATCCGGCAAATAGCGTCGCGCTCTCCGCGCCCGAGCATCGTTGGACCTGATCTCAGGCTCCTACGTAGGTAGGCAAGAGCAAGGTTCGAGAAGGGTTCCCTGATCATCGCCTCTCGCGTTCGGCTGCCAAGAGGCCGGAAGGGGCTTGCTAACAGCTTACCGCACGACAGGCTGAACATTGGACTCGCTTGAGGGAGACCGGCGACTGCGCTTCTCTAGCGCACCGCGAGGGAGCTATGCGTCAGGCAGAACTCGCCCGCCAGCCCTGTCCGTTCTCCTCGGCCTCCGGGGGTGCTTGTTCGGCGGCGGTAGCAGGAGACCGGCGGACGGGCGAACTGCCTAGCTCCTGCCTCGACTCCCCAACAGAGATCAGTGAATCTTCGAACCAGCTCTCCAACTGCCCCAACACGCGATCCTGGTATACGTCCGAGCCGCCCCTGATCTCCCGGGCATACCGCTCCGCACGCTCCACGCCTTCAGCCGCACGCCTCTGCGAGCGCCGGTAAAGCTCCGTATCCAATACCTTTGCCTCTGCGCGCTCGTGTGCGTTCTCGACGATCCTGCGCGCCTCCTCCTCGGCAGCAGCCACAACGGCCGCGCATTCCCGCCGGATCGACTCTGCCTCCGATAACTCGCGCGGTAGAACGCCGCGCAACTCATCCAACATCGTGAGCAGGTCTGTTCGGTCGACCATGGCCCGCCCTTTGCGCATCGGTACCCCGGAGGCGTCCTCTACTAGCGCCTCCATCTCGTCCAACACTCCGCTGATGTACTCCATGTCCTCTCTCATGTTTGTCAACCCTAGCATGGCTCTTGAGGCTACGCTAGGCTTTCTGAAAGTATTTTTTAGAGCTTAACCTCATTCTTAGATATAATTTGACCTACGGGTTAAGCTCGCATTTATCTACGCGTTAAGTTCGGTGTCTCGGACTTTGCACCGACATCTTGCGAGGCATAGGTAAGGGCAACCAATAGAAAAACAGAAACGGCGCAACCTCGAATATCCGAGGTTTAATCAGGAGTCGAGGTACAATCTCAGGGGTACAGAGGCTTCTCCGGAGTTGAAGTCAGGATCGTTTCCTCAGCCGGCGCATCGAAGTCGAAGACAATGTCTCCTTCGAGGTCTGCGTCTATTCGAACGGCATCGCCACGCTCTATTCGGCCGGCGATGATCTCTTTACTAAGAGGCGACTCTAGTAGCTTGCCCACGGCGCGGCGCAGGGGACGAGCGCCGAAGGGCGAGTCGCGGCCTTCGAGGGCTATGCGCCTCGCGACAGTGTTAGTGAAAGACAGGTATATCTCCTGCCTCGCCGCGGTCTCGCGCAGATCTTCGAGGAGGAGCATTGCTATCTTGGTAAGGTCCTCATCCCCCAGGGGATGGAAGACCAGGATCTCATCCACACGGTTGAGGAACTCGGGCCGGAAATACGTGGCGAGCTCCTGAAGAAGCCGCTCGCGCACCTCCTCTTCGTGCTCGCGCATCTCTTCGGGGCCCGGGATTAAGTGGGCTCCCGCGTTCGAGGTCATGATAATGACGGCGTTCTCGAAAGAGACCGTACGGCCCTTGTTATCGGTAAGACGGCCATCCTCAAGAAGCTGGAGAAGCATATTGAAGGCGTCCGGGTGGGCTTTCTCGATCTCGTCTAGGAGCACGACCGAGTAGGGACGGCGGCGGACGGCCTCGGTGAGCTGGCCGCCCTCATCGTAGCCGACGTAGCCTGGGGGGGCGCCCACAAGCCGGCTCACAGCGTGGCGCTCCATATACTCGGACATGTCCAGGCGGATCATGGCGTCCTCGTCATCGAAGAGGTATGCGGCCAGCGCGCGCGCCAGCTCAGTCTTCCCCACTCCCGTCGGTCCGAGAAATATGAAGCTGCCGATGGGACGGTCCGGGTTTGCGAGCCCGGCTCTCGCCTTGCGAACGGCCTCTGAGACGGCGACTACGGCGGCGTTTTGGCCGATCACACGTTTGTGCAGCGCAGATTCCATAGAGAGGAGGCGTTCGGCCTCGTCCTTGAGCATCCGACCGACCGGTATGCCGGTGCGGGCGCTCACAGCCTGCGCTATCTCCTCCCGGCCAACCACGGCGCTCTTCACCCCGCTCTCCTCAAGCCAGCGGTCGCGGGCCTCCCCGTACTCCGCCTGCAAGACATCGGCCTCATCGCGCAAGAAAGCGGCGCGCTCATAGTCGCGTTCCTCGACGGCCGCGGCGCCCTCGCGGGCAAGCTCCTGCAGGCGTAGCTCCTTCTCGCGGAGGTCGTCGGGCATCATTGTCGTCTCTATCCGCAACTGGCTCGCCGCCTCGTCGAGGAGGTCCACGGCCTTATCCGGCAAGAAACGGTCGGCGACGTAGCGGTGGGAGAGTTGGGCGGAGGAGACGAGGGCCTCGTCGGAGATCTCCACGCCGTGGTGCGCCTCGTACTTGTCCCTGAGTCCCCTCAATATCTCTACCGTCTCTTCTTCGGTCGGCTCGTCGACGAGGATAGGCTGGAAGCGGCGTTCGAGGGCGGCGTCGGGCTCGATGTAGCGCCGGTACTCCTCGATGGTGGTTGCGCCGATCATCTGCACCTCTCCGCGAGCGAGGGCGGGTTTGAGGATCTCACCGGCATCCATCGCTCCCTCGGCGGCTCCGGCGCCCGCTATGTTGTGCAGCTCGTCCACGAAGAGGATGACCTTGCCGAAGGAGCCTTTGACCTCGTCTATAACCTTTTTGAGGCGCTCTTCGAACTCGCCCCGGAACTTGGTACCGGCGATGAGCGAGCCGAGGTCCAACGCAACTATGCTCTTGTCCTTGAGCGATTCGGGAACGTAGCCGTGGGCGACCCTCTCGGCCAGCCCCTCGACGATGGCCGTCTTGCCGACGCCGGGCTCGCCGATGAGGGCAGGGTTGTTCTTTGTACGCCTGCTGAGGATCTGTAGCACCCGCTTCATCTCGTCTTCCCGGCCCACCACTGGGTCGAGCTCTCCTTCGCGGGCGAGTCGGGTGATGTCGCGGCCGTGTTTTGCGAGCATGCTCTCGGGATCGGTGTCGAAGGACTCCTCGCCCCGCAACCTTCTCAGAGCCGCCCGGGCGTCCGTCTCCGTAAGGCCGACCTCGCGCAGCAGGATCGCCGCCGCCCCCTCGTCCACACGCAGGAGACCCAGGAGCAGATGCTCTGTACCCACGTGCGGGCTCGTAGCCCACGCGGCCTCCTCGCTCGCTAGCTCCAGGGCGCGTTTGGCGCGGGGCGTGGGATAGACGGGGACATCGCTCCCGGAGACGCGCGAGCGGGCTTCGCCGCGCCTGATAGCATCATTCGTCTTCGCCTGCGCGAGCCCGAGATCCAGCGCCAGCTCCGCAAAGACCTTGTGGACCACGCCTCCCTGCTGGGCGAGCAGCCCTAGAAGCAGATGTTCCGTGCCTAGAGTGTTCGAGCGTCCCCGCCGCACTACCGCCTGCGCCACGTCCACGACTTCGCGGGCGTTCTGTGAGAG